>NZ_CAIJDS010000033.1:0-75595 GCF_903819475.1 Rhodococcus sp. UFZ-B548 | reverse complement strand
ATTCTCGGTCGGCAGCGAAGCGGACCGCGGACGGGTTCACCGAACTGATCCGCCGTTACCTCGACTGCGCCAAAACCGGTGTCGATGGTGGCCAGCGTCCGCACGTGAACGTGCACATCAACGCGCGTGATTTGGCTGAGCACCGGGACTGCGCCGCAACATCCGCTGCTCCTGGTGGTGGAGTGGCTGTGGCTGTGTCGGATCTCGATGTCGGGCACATGCCCTGGCTGGGGCCACTGTCCGTCTCGCAGACCAGACTCCTCGGCTGCGACTGCTTCCTGTCCACCGTACTGCTCGACGACCACGGCGCACCGCTCGATGCGAAACCCGGAAAGCGATTAGTGTCCGCCGAACAGCGAGTGGCGCTGATCGCCCGAGACAAAGGCTGCGCCTTCCCCGGCTGCACATGTGTGCCCGCGTGGACCGATGCACACCACATCCGGCACTGGGCGAACGGTGGCCCGACGGTGATGAGCAACCTTGTCCTGCTGTGCCGTTCACATCATCGGCTGATGCACCGGAAATCCGGGTTCGTCGGGAAGTGGGAGATTCGGATCGGCGTCGACAACAAACCGTGGTTCATCCCGCCGCCCTCGATTGACCCGCGGCAGCACCCGCGACCGGCGAACACCACATTCAAAACCTGACTGAGTGGTGAGACCCGTTCAGATACACAACTTCACGTCGATAGGCTTCAACTCGGAGATACATCCGGGTTGGGGCCTGGAGGCCGTGGTGTTGTGGACGGCTGCAGATATGGGGGAGGTCATATGGTTGTGGACGTTGTGCAAGCGGTCGAGAGCGATGGGCCGGAGATTCTGGCGCTGCGGCACGCGGCAGAAGACTGGTTGGCAGAACGCGGAATCATCCAGTGGCGCCCGCGTGAAGTGTCTGTCGAGCAGGTCGGGGAGCAGATTTCGAGAGGGGAGTTCTTTGTTGCGCGAGACCGGGCGCAGTCAAGGATTGTCGGCGCCCTGCGGTTGATCTGGTCAGACCCCGTGGTCTGGCCCGATTCGAACGAGCCTGCCGGCTACGTGCACGGATTGGTTATCGATCGAGAATTCTCGGGCACCTCGTTGGGCGAACGCTTACTCGTCTGGGCCCATCGACGGTCCGCGGAGGAGGACGCGCAGTACTTGCGGCTCGATTGTGTCGAAACGAACGTGCGGTTGCGCCGCTATTACCGAGACGCGGGTTTCGCCGAAGTAGGGCGTCGTGACTTCGGAGATGTTGTCGACAACGGTTGGTTCAGCGTCGTGCTGTTCGAGCGTTCCCTGGCCTGATTCATTCACAGCAACTTTCCAGCCGGCTCCCAGTGCAGCCGGGGTTGAAAGCGCGATCGTTGGCAGGACAGTAACTCGTGAAGGGACTTCCTGATGACCGCCGTTCTGTATCCGGCCCCGCCTCAGCGGCCGGCACCAACTGCCCATCGAGCCGAGCCCTCGCCGTCGTGGTTCCGCACTCGGCGTACAGGATTGGCGCTGACGATCCTGTTGGCAGCAACGGCGGTCTTGTATTTGTGGAATCTGACCGCGAGTGGCTACGCCAACACCTTCTACGCTGCGGCGGCGCAGGCCGGCTCCCAGAATTGGAAAGCGTGGTTCTTCGGCTCCCTCGATACCTCGAATTTCATCACTGTCGACAAACCGCCCGCTTCATTGTGGGTCATGGGTCTGTCCGGACGAATCTTCGGATTCTCGAGTGCCAGCCTTCTTGTTCCGCAGGCGTTGATGGGCGTCGGATCGGTTGCGCTCGTGTATGCGGCCGTCAAACGAGTGGCGACGCCGGCTGCGGGTCTTGTGGCGGGAGCTGTGTTGGCAGCTACGCCCGCTGCCGCCCTGATGTTCAAGTTCGACAATCCCGATGCATTGCTTGTTCTGCTCATGACTCTGGCCGGCTACTTCGTGATTCGCGCCATGTGCACGGCGGTGGGTCGACGAGCCGCAGTGTGGGTGGCGCTCGCAGGAGTCGCGCTGGGCTTCGCTTTTCTCACCAAGATGTTGCAAGGGCTGATGGTGTTGCCTGCATTTGGTGCCGCGTATTTGATTGCCGGACAGGTGCGCTTGCGGACTCGCCTGTTCCACCTGGTGATCGGTGCTGCGTCCGTTGTCATATCGGCTGGGTGGTGGGTGTTGGCAGTGTGGCTGTGGCCCGCTGATTCTCGCCCGTACATCGGCGGATCGACCAACAACAGCGTCATGGACTTGGTACTGGGATACAACGGATTGGGTCGACTTTTCGGGAACACCGGTGGCGGAATGTCCGGTGGTAGTAGTGGAATGGCCGGTGGCAGTGCAGGTTCCAGCTTTGGGGGAAGTGCCGGACTCGATCGGCTGTTCGGCAGCGAGATGGGTATCCAGATTTCCTGGCTGATTCCTGCGGCACTGATCGCGTTGGTGTTCGGACTCCTCGCCCGTGGGCGTGCACCGCGCACAGATCTTCTCCGTGCGTCGTTGATCCTGTGGGGTGGTTGGTTTCTCGCTACCGGCCTGATCTTCAGCTACATGTCCGGAACGATCCACCCCTATTACACAGTTGCGCTGGCGCCTGCTGTTGCGGGGATGATCGGCGTCGGTGGATACGCCCTGTGGTTGGTGCGTGCCCGCTGGATCGGACGCTGCGGCTTGGCAGCGATGATGCTGGCCGCAGGAATTTGGAGCTGGGTGTTGTTGCACCGCAATGCCGAATGGCTGCCGATGCTGAAGTGGATTCTGTTGGCGGGCACTGTCGTCGGCGCGATCCTGGTTCTGGTGGGAGCCAAGGGTCGATTTCGCAAGCTCGCTGCCGCTGGATTGATCATCGGTTCGTTGGCAGGGATAACCGGTTCGGCGTCTTACGCGATTGCCACTGCCGCAACAGCGCATGGTGGGTCCATCTCGACGGCAGGACCAACCGGCGCCGTGTCCGACTCCGGAATGGGCGGGGGAGGAGGCATGGGTGGGGGCCAAGGGCAGGGAGACGGTGGGGCTCTGCCGAACTCTGATGACGCGAGCAGTAATCCGACGGCGAGTGGGCCAGGAACAACGAGTGGGCCAGGAACAAGCAGTGGTAGCGAAAGTACTTCCGAGTTGACGGCAATGTTGGTCAATGCGGGCACCACGTGGTCGGCCGCGACCAACGGATCGCAAAGCGCAGCAACCTACGAGTTGGCCAGCGATACTGCGGTGATGGCGATCGGCGGTTGGAGTTCTGATCCCGCACCGACGCTGGACCAGTTCATCGAGTACGTGGCAGACGGCGAGATCCACTACTACATCGCCAGTGGCCAGGGCGGAAGCCCGAAAGACAGCCAAGGCGGGGACAGTACGTCGAGTGCTATTCAGGAATGGGTCGGAGCGAATTTCTCGTCGACAACGGTGGGAAATTCCACGATCTACGACCTCAGCGGGTATGTCGGATAGCGACGTAGTTGTTGTCATAGGCAATGATCGAGAAATGTCTGGGCGCACCGCACACGAGTCGAACCGTCGCCGCGAGCAATGGACCTGGCGCGACGGGCTGGTGATCGTCTCGATCGTCGCATTGGGAACTGTTGTCGCAGCGGTGACGAACGAGGGCGCGGGCACGTCGATTCCCGGCTGCGAGTCGGTGGAATCGCCAGGTCCGCCGGTGCGCATCAACTACGGTTTTACCGGTGAGCCCGGTTATGACGACCCGGACTATCCATGGTTCTCGGGACCGAAGGCCACCGCCATGAGCGACGCACTACTCGAATCGTTGCCTTCCGATGTCGACGTTGCATTTGCGAGTCCATCGAAATCGCTCGAGTTTGCGCCGATCCAGAATTACCGGGGCGTTTCGTTTCCCGACGGGGTCGACCCGATCGAGTTCAGCGGTTCGACGTCGGCGAAGGGAACCTTAACTCGCGTCGGGCGGACTGCGGATATCTCGGTTCAGGTTCGTGCATGGGATCAGCCGGTGCCACCGTGCCTGGAGGGGCTGGTGGATCGGCGGGAGTATCTCGCGAACGGAACAGTGCTCGATATCTCAGATTTCGAGGACAGAGCAGATTTCGAGGACAGAGCAGATTTCGAAGACAAAGACGGTTCGGAAGTCGGGGGCGAGCGCGGTGTAGTCGCTTATCTCGGTGACGGATCCAGAGTTGTTGCGAGCATCGACACATCGACCGGGACTTCGACGGATACTGGTCCGCTTTTGACGATGGACGAACTGATCGCGGTCGCGACAGCGCCCGGGCTCGCTGTGACTGAGCCGGTCCCAGACTCGACGCCGCCACCGATGGCATCCTGCTACACCGATTCCATGAATGCCGGTCCACCTGCGACGCGCATGGATATCGACCGACTGAATCAGTTGCTCGATGCACGTTGGAAGGATCTCGGCGCAGAAGAGGTCACTTTGGAACGCTCGCTCGGTTCGCTGGTTCCGGATGACTACGGACGGGGAGGGGCGTGCGAACGAATCGTCGTCTCGACATCGGACGGCCGCGGTGATGTCGAGATATCGATTGGTACGGCCGTCCCGGAACCAGGCGCGATCCTGACGTTGCCCAACGCCACCACGGTGACTCGCCTGGTCGATCCCGATGGCTCGGGCGATGACACGGTCCGGGTTGTTCACCCCTCCGGCGAAACAGTAGTGGTGACCCAGTTCGTGACATCGGCTGGCTCCACATCGGCGTCGCCTTTGACGATCGAACAGCTCGAGTTCATCGCAACGACTCCAGGGCTGGTGATTTCGGCTCGGTGACGGTGTCGCTGGCACAATAGTGACGAATTGTTCGTACCCAGTTTGTTCGTACCCAGATTGTTCGTATCCAGACCTCGGAGGCTCAACGAATGGGCGATGCCAGCCCTGCTCGCGGTGACGACTTCTCCACGTGGTTCATTGACCAGTTCTCCGTGTACTGGCAGTCTGGTGGTGGAGCTCGCATCGAGGGACGCATTGCGGGCTATTTGTTGATCAGCGAGTCGCCAGGGGTCAGTGCCGAAGAGTTGGCGCAGGCACTGGGAGCCAGTCGCGGATCGGTGTCGACTTACATTCGCCGTTTGATCGACCGGGGGTTCGTCAAGCTCACGCGCAAGCCTCGGGATCGGACTCACTACTACGTCATGGATTCCGACGTGTGGGGCGGATTCCTCGAAACAGAGCACGTGTATCTCGAGAATCAACGCAAACTCGCGACTGAAGCACTGCAGTACGCAAATCCCAACGGCCCCGCCTACATTCGTGTCCTCAACATGCGCGATTACATGGGGTGGATCATCGACAATCGAATGTTGAGTAGCGAGTGGATGCGATTCAAAGCCCAACGCGACGGCAAGAAGCCCGCATCCGAATAGGGCGCGGGCTTCTCGATCGCACGATGCTGATCTACATCATTTGTTCAGCTTCGCGATTGCCTCGTCGATCATCGGCACGTAGCGCTCGAGCGACCAGGGCACGGTCAGCGGGTTGATCATCGAGGAACCGGTGACGAAGGGCTGCTCGGTCGGAGCGATGACAGTTCCCCGAGTCACAGCGGGGATGGCCTGGTAGGCCGGCTGCGCTTCGATCTCGGCCCGATTGGCCGGGTCCGAGTAGAAGGTGAAGAGCAGGTCGGACTTGTCGAGGAGGTTTGCGTTCTCGAGGCCGATGACGGCGGAGTCTGTTCCTTCAGATTCCGTCAAGGTGTAGACGACGGGATCCACCTGCAAGCCGAGTGCGCGGACCATGGCCACGCGCTGCTCTTCGGCGAAGAAGACGCCGAGGGTTCCTGGGCCCGTGTTGTAGATGAAGGAGAAGCTGACGTCGGCGTAGTTCGGATGTGCTGCAGTCGATTCCGCGAACTGCGACTTGATCTTGTCGATTTCGGCTGTCGCCTTCTCGGATTCGCCCATGGCTTTGCCGATGACGTCGATCTGGTCTTCCCACGTGATGGTCCACGGACTCTCGGCGTAGGCGACGGTCGGCGCGAACGCGTTCAGTGAGTCGAACTGCTGCTGTGTGATGCCGGACCAGGGGGCGAGGATCAGGTCGGGTTCGAGAGCGATGATCGCTTCGATGTTGAGATCGGTTCCGCCGGTGAACTGCTCTGGCAGTTCGCCACCTTGCTTAGTGACCGCTTCGTGGACCCACGGCAGATATCCGGTGTCGTCGCTGCCCCATGCGTACTTTTCGACGCCGACGGGGATCGTGCCGAGCGCGATCACGGTCTCCGCCGACCCCATGCCGAGGGTCACGATCCGCTCAGGCTTTTCGGTGATGACGGCTTTTCCGAGCGCACTTTCGATAGTGACGGTTTCGAAGTCGCTGCTGCTCGATTCGGTTGCGGTGTCGTTGTTACTGCATCCGCCGATTACCAGGGCGGCAATGACCAATCCACTCAGCGCCACAGTTCGGCGAAGTGAGCACACACGGGTGTATCGCATGGGGAACCTTCCGTTGTCGATGCGCCGAGGAGTGAGACTCCGACGGATCGCAGCCGACGGCCGGTTCCAGGCGCGTCAGGAAGCATAGGCTAGCCTTCATCAAAGTTTCAAATCTGTTGAAAGTTCACTAGCCCGGCAAACGACGACATGCCAGGGGCCTCGTCGACGTTTGCCGGTCAGGCTCAGCAGCTAGGAACGTCGACGGTAATCTTCGGGTCGTCGACAAGCGGCTGGACCGGTACGCGAGCTTCGCCCTCGGCTGTGGGCTCGGTCAGATCGAACTTCAGCTCAACGGTCTTCCCTCGCGGAATGACGGCCCTTGTCATGAATGCCGGGTGACCCTGTTCGGTTCCGTTGACGGCAAACGAAATCTGCCCGCCCACGGAGACGGCGTCGAGTTTGGCGCCGGCTGTCGCCAGTAGGGTGACTGCAGCCACATTGGTGCCATTGGGCAGTCGTCCGGGGTTGTCGACGATCCCGCTGACATATTCGGTCAGTTCGGTGTCAGGTGCGTCGTTGGTCAGTCGAACAGTGACGGTTGTCTTTCGGGTGTCGCCCGTGCAGGGTTTGGCCGTGTAGTCGATTTCTCGTGTGAGGTAGTAATCGAGCTTGTTGCCGGCTTGGTTGTTGATCACCACACCGGCGTACGGAGCGGCATCATCGGGAACGGTGTGCCCGAGGACGGTGTCGGCGAGAACCGATTGTTCGTCGGGGTGAGAGCTCCACACGGCGATTCTGCCCTCGCTGACGCCCTTGCCCAGAGCTTCCAGCAGTGCGCTCGGCGACTTGATGTTCCCGGTCATCTTCGCCACGACACGGGCCGCGATTGTCTGCAGATACTGCTTTCGTGCCTTGTTGTCGGAGGGAAAGCGAGCGTACGCGGTCGACTCGGTCAACTCAACGACGTTGTCGGCCGTCACCGACTCTCCGTCCGGCATCTCTACTGGTCCCACCGCCTCGAGGAGGTAACTCAGTGCTATCGGATCGGTCGCTATTGCACCGTCGACCATCTCACCCCCGGACTCCTGTGACCACAGGGACTGCCAGATCTGCGCTGCGTAGGGAAAGTGTGAGCTGAGGTTGCTGTTGCGAAAATCGGTGGTCGGTCGACTGTTTCCGTACAGCTGATTGAAGTCAGGACCAAGGTCTATCGGTTGATTGTCCAGTGTTAGTTCGGAGTTGGGGGAGAGCGTGTCCACCCGAGCGGCGCCGTTGTCGACTCGGACGATGCCGTATCCACCCAATAGACCGCCGGTTCCTCGGGCTTCGGCATTGGTCTGGAAACCGATGAAGTAATTGCGCGGTCCGTCGGTGCCGAGCATCGCCGGTGCGATGCGCGCCGCGGTGGCGGTGTTCGTCAGGAGGGTAGCCAGTTCGCTTGTCTGCGACTGCAATTCTGCTCTGGCATCGTTAACTCGGCCCAGGTACTTTGATTCGCGAACTTCCTGTGCCTGCGACGACAGCAATTCCGCGGCGATAGCTGTTTCGTCCAATTTCGGTTCCGCTTCGCGTAACGGTGCGAGTGCCAAGCGTCCACCAGGCTGCACCAATTCCGTTGGTGCGAGTGAAGTTCCGACAGTGACAGCGGGACCGAGAACGTCACGGGTGAGTCCCTGAACGACCTCGGTCATCTGACGCGTCGTGTCGAAGGGCGACCCGATGACCGGAATTGCGGCGGCGATGTTCCAGGGGAGTGAATGGGTGTTGTCGTACGCTGCCGATGCGTTTCGATCGGCTTCCGCCGCGGCGGACTCTGCGACCCCGGTATCCCCGGCCAGAAGTGCACTCTTCGCCGATTGTGCATGGTCGCGAGCTGCTTCAAGGTTGTCTTTCGCCTCGTATGCCGTGTACCCGAGCCAGGCCACGAAACCGCCCACGACCAGTGCCGTTCCCGTGATTGCGAGTACAGTTCGACGGCCTCCCGGCAGGGTGACCGTCCTCTTCGGTTCGCGCTCCGGGCCCCTCGGTGGGATGGTGTTGGAGCCGCTCGGTTCAGCCCCGGAATCGTCGTCGGACTTTGGTCCCACCGTGTCGTTGTTCATCCGCTGAAGCTCCTGACGTTTGAGTGCGTGAAAGCTGCGTCGACATGTCTAGCAGTGTTGGCCCAGTGGTGAAAACTTAGACGAGACAGTAGGGTTCGGTTCGGCCGTTCGTGGTGTTCGCTCCCATGGATTCACGTGATCAGCCATCGAATGTTCGTGAAAAACAAGGCTGGTGAAATGTGAGGTGACGGGTTGAGTGCTTTTCCGTTGTCTCGGGCTCAGCTCGCGCTGTGGTTTGCGCAGCAACTGAGTCCGTCAACTCCGTTCGTGGTGGCTCAGTACGTGGAGCTACGAGGACCGGTTGACGTCGACGCTCTGATCGAGGCAACGAACACGGCATGTCATGAATTGGAGTCGCCGTTCGTTCGCCTCGTCGCCACTGATGCCGAGCCGGCGCAGATTGTCGATCACTCGATCGTCGACGATCTCGCATACCTCGACTTACGCAGCGACGACGACCCGGTTCAGCGCGCGAACGAGTGGATGACTGCGGAATACTCACGGCCACTTGACGTGATGTCTGACCGTCTGATCTCGGCGACTTTGCTTCATCTGGCAGATGATCACTATTTCTGGTACTCGCACGCCCATCATCTCGTGCTCGACGGACATGCGGCGATGACACTCACCGCGCGGGTGGCCGAGCGCTATTCGCATCTGGTTCATGGCAAGACGCTGACTCCATTCGGTGGTGTCGGGGTACGTGCACTGCATGACCGCGATGTCGACTACCGATCCTCGTCGCGGTATCGATCGGACAAGCAGTACTGGACGGAGATGTCCGAAGGCCTGCCCCGCCCGGTTCGCCTCGCCGACGGCGCCGGCCGGACGTCCATGCCGCAGCACATGATGGTGCGGACACTGAATCCAACTCTTGCAAAACAGCTTTCGGATATCGCGACCGAGTGGACTACGTCCGAGGTGGCGGTCCTCGTCGGTGCATTCGCGTCCTATCTCGGTCGCATGACTGATTCCGATGACGTAGTCCTCAGCTTGCCGGTGTCCGGCCGCACCACGGCGACGTCGAAACGTTCAGGTGGGATGCTGTCCAACATCGTGCCTGTTCGTGCGCAACTCGAACGGGATCTGTCGCCACAAGAACTGGTGCGTCAGATCTCGGTTCAGATGACCGGTGCACTACGCCACCAGCGATTCCGCTACGAGGACATGGGCTTCCAGGAGGGTCAGGGCGGATCCCGTGAGGCGGCGGGCCCGGCCGTGAACGTCATGATGTTTCACGAAGCGATTCGGCTCGGCGACGTCGTCGGCGAATTTCACGTCCTCACATCCGGACCCACCGAAGATCTGTTCTTCAGCATTTATCCGTCGATCGCGGGGGAGAACGTTCGCCTGTCCTTCGAAGCCAATCCACGCCTGTACAGCGAACGTGACCTGGCGATGCATCATCGTCAGTTCGTTCGGTTACTCGAGGGATTCCTCGCCTCGGCTACCCGTGCGCTCGGTGACCTCCGCATCCTCTCGACGGACGAAGCGAAGGATCTGGTCCCCGCGTTAGGTCCGCGGACGGACGGATTCGCGACGCTCGATTCGGTCGTCAGAGGCGGCGCAGGGCAGGGGAGCGCCGTCGCGATCCGCGAGCAAGGTGTGGACATCACTTACGACCAGCTCGGCGCTCGCGCGGATGCACTGTGCGCCTTGCTCGTGGAGAACGGCGTCGAACGAGGTGACGTCGTCGGGATCCTCACCGAGCGCTCGACCGATTCCGTAGTTGCATTTCATGCAGTAGCGCGGGCTGGTGCTGCCCTTCTTTTCGTGGATCCTCAAACACCCTCCGAGCGTGTCGCTTTCATTCTCGACGACGCCGACGTGTCCGTTGTGGTCGGTGGCGAACTCGTGAACGTGCCGGCTTGGGTCTGCGTCGTCGACCCCAGGGAAGACGAGACCGTCGATGGGCCGATCGATCGAGGCACGGGGATCGGTTCGTCTTCGGGCGACGTGTCCCTGGACGACACCGCCTATGTGGTCTACACGTCGGGGTCGACCGGACGACCGAAGGGCGTCGCGGTCACGCACCGAGGCATTGCGCCGTTGCTGCGTTCTCACGCCAGGCGACTGAACATCGATAGTTCCTCCCGCGTCGCGCTCCTGGCAGCTACCTCGTTCGACGTGGCGATCCTCGAGATTCTGCTTGCTCACGGCTGCGGCGCGACCGCCGTGATCGTTCCTCCCGGATTGATCGGCGGAGTGGACCTCGAAGACTATCTGCGGCTCGAGGGTGTCACGCACCTGATCTCGACACCATCGGTTCCGCTGACGATGGATCCTCGGAAACTGCCGGATCTTCGAGTGTTGAACGTCGGCGGCGAGCGACCGCCGGTGGCGCTCGTGGATGTGTGGTCGAGTCATGTCGACATCGTTAATTCGTACGGACCCAGTGAAGCGACCGTCGCGGCATTCATGAGCGAGCCACTCGAGCCTGGCGGTGATACTCCGATCGGGCGCCCGATCGACGGCGTTGCCGCTGTGGTGTTGGATTCGTGGTTGCGTCCGACTCCGGTCGGCGCCGTGGGTGAGCTGTACGTGATGGGACCAGGACTGGCGCGCGGGTACCTTTCCCCGACGCTGACCTCGGAGCGTTTCGTAGCGGCGCCCTTTGGTGCCACTGGTGCCGGCGAGCGCATGTACCGCACCGGCGACGTCGTGCGATGGAACGATGCCGGTCAGCTCGAGTTCTTGGGCCGCTCTGATCAACAAGTCAAGATCCGTGGAGTACGCGTCGAACTGGGCGAGATCGAGGCTGTGCTCCTGTCGACACCCGGTGTTGCGCAAGCAGCGGTGGTCGAGCGATCCGGGTCGCTTGCGGCGTACGTGACTGCGGCCGAAGGTGGGGACGGCACTGCTCATCTATTGAGTCAGAAGGCGGTCCACGAACATCTGGCTTCACTACTTCCACGTTCCATGCTTCCGGGTTCGGTGACGATTCTGGCAGCGTTGCCCGTCACGAGCCATGGAAAGACGGACCGTTCAGCGCTTCCTGAACCGACATGGTCCGCGGTCGCCGAGCAGCACTCGACCGTGCACCGTCCGATCGAGTACGACGAGGAATTAATTGCCTCGGTGATGGCCGAGGTCCTGGGCGTCGGAGTTCTCGGACCGCACTCCGACTTGTTCGCCTGGGGCGGTAGTTCCCTCGACGCCGTGTATGTTGCCGCGCGCGTGAGTTCTGCACTCGGTAGACGAGTTGGTGTCAGGGACGTGTTCGGCGCCCCGACTCCGGCGCGCCTTGCCCAGAAGATTCGTGAGGACCGGGCGGACTGGGTGGTGGAGCCCGAGCGGATTTCGGACGAGGTCACCGTCGAAATCGCTCCGGCGCAACAACGTCTATGGCTGCTCAACCGTCGCGATCCCCAGTCGTCGGCGTACAACATTGCGTTCGAGGTCGCGTTCAGTGGTGCACTGGATACAGAGGCGATGAGGGCGGCGGTAGCCGACCTGACCGATCGCCATCTCGTCTTGCGTACGGTGTTCTCGTTCGAACAGAATCACGACACGTGGCCGATCCAGGTTGCGACTGCGACTCCGGTGACTCTGATCGAGGTTCCGTCCGAGGATTACGAGGCTGCGTCAGCGGAATTGGTTGCGGCAGGTTTCGATCTGGAGACCGATGCGCCGCTTCGTTTGATCCTCACCTCCGGCAGCGATGCCGACCACCGCTTGACCGTAGTTGCGCATCACATAGCCTTGGACGGCCTTTCGTTCGCCACGATCGTTTCTGACCTGATCTCCGCGTACGACGCTCGCGCCGACGGACGGTCGCCGATCTGGCCTTCGCCCGCGCTCGACTACCGCGACTATTCCGCTTGGCACAGAACCATTCTCGGTGATCCTGCAGATCCACAGAGCTTGGCAGGTCGCCAGCTGGAATTCTGGTCCGACGCACTCGCCGGCGTTGATCCGACTCTTGCTCTTCCCGTGGACAGATCCCGCCGGCCGGACCAACCGTCGTCGGCTCGGGACGTGACTTTCGAATTGCCCTCGCCCGTCCACGCGGCGCTCAACGAGATCGCTCGAGCGCATCACTGCACAACCTTCATGGTGTTGCACGCCTGCCTTGCGATTGCGCTGAGCAAGATCACCGGTGCGTCCGATGTGGTCATCGGAACCCCGACGTCCGGCCGAACACACCCTTCGTTCGACGGCGCCGTCGGTATGTTCGTCGGGACCGTGGCGCTGCGAACGCTCCTTCGCGGCGGAGACACCTTCGGTGAGTTCTTGAGTCGGGTACGCGAGGCCGACGTGGCAGCTTTGTCCAATGCCGACGTCCCGTTCGACTGGGTGGTCGACCGCGCGGTCGGTGGTGCCGCAGGCGACAAGAATTCCTTCCTCAGAGTGGTTCTCGCTGTCGATCCGGTAGCACCGGATTCCGAGCTCGCGGTGGGAACTTTGACGGCCCACGGCACTCCGCTACCTCCCGCGCACCCTCGCTTCGACCTCGAAGTGACTGTGCGCGAAGATCGTACGATTGACGGCGACGCAAGCGGTATTCGCGGCACTTTCCGATATGCCGCCGATCTGTTCGATGCGGGCACCGTGCAGAGCTGGGTCGAGCGACTGCGTCGAGTATGTGACTCGATTACCGAGAACTCGTCAATCATGCTGCGCGACATCGATGTTCTCAGCGTTGCGGAGCGCGAAGAATTGCTGGCTTGGGTGCCGGGGCCTTCGATTGTCGCGCAGTCGCTGCCCGACCTCTTCGGGGCCGTCGCAGCCCGGCATCCGAATGCAATCGCGATGTCGAGTGGCGATACTCGCGTCACCTATGAAGAGGTGCGAGTTCGTTCGGAGTGCCTTGCCGCCGTATTGATCGATCGAGGAATTGGAGTCGGGGATCGCGTGGCGGTCGCCCTGCCTCGATCGGTCGACCTCGTCGTAGCCATCATCGCCGTCGTTCGCGCGGGCGCTGCGTACGTCCCGATCGACTTGCAGTATCCCGACGCTCGCATCCACTACGTACTTGCCGATGCAGGCCCGAAAGCGATTGTGTCGACGGACGAATCAGCTGGGCGGTTCGTTGGGTACGAGCAAGCTGTCATCCTCGTGAACGAGACGGCTGACGCGACGGGCGGTTGGCCTGTTCCGCAGTCGGAGGCCGCCGCCTACGTGATCTACACGTCCGGATCGACCGGAGCGCCCAAAGGTGTGGTGGTGACTCACGACAACGTGTTGGCTCTGCTGGCCTCGACTCGCGAGATCTTCGACTTCGGCGACGAAGACGTGTGGTCGATGTTTCATTCGCACGCATTCGACTTCTCGGTCTGGGAGATGTGGGGTGCGTTGACCACTGGCGGATCCCTGGTGATCGTGGACGGTGACGTCGCGCGCTCTCCCGAAAGATTCGCGGATCTGATTGTGCGCGAGAAAGTCACCGTTCTGAATCAGACCCCGGCCGCCTTCTATGCGTTGGCGGAAGTTACGCAGGAAATGCTGCTTCCGCTCCGGACGATTGTTTTCGGCGGCGATCGCCTCGACGTCGGGCGCGTGCAGGGTTGGTTCGATCGGCACCCGGACGTGCGGGGTGTCAATATGTTCGGAATCACCGAAACCACGGTCCATGTAACCAATTTCGATCTCATCTCCGGTGACGAGACTGTCTCGCCGATCGGGTCCCCACTACCAGGGTTTCGCAGCTACGTGCTCGACGCGTCGTTGAAGCCCGTCCCGCCGGGATCTGTCGGCGAACTTTACGTTGCCGGTCCGCAGGTGGCCGAAGGCTACTTGGGTCAACCAGGGATGACGTCTTCCCGATTTGTGCCTGAGCCCGGATTCGAAGGGTCGCGGATGTACCGCAGCGGCGATCTGGTCCGTTGGCGTGCCGGTCGACTCGAATATGTTCGCCGCGCCGACGGTCAGATGGCCCTGCGCGGTTACCGCGTCGAACCGGGCGAGGTCGAATCCGCGCTGTTGGCTCACACGTCGGTGGAGCAGGCCACGGTGGTGGTGAGAGAACTCGACAGTGGGCCGACTTTGGTCGGTTACATCACCCCTGAGAACGGACACGACCTCGACGGTGTGTTGCGGACTGCTCGTTCGTTGTTGCCCGCACATATGGTCCCGTCGGCTTTGATGCCGCTTGCGTCATTGCCGGTCACGATCAACGGCAAGATCGACCGAGCATCACTGCCGGACCCGACGTCGCAAGTGCAGCCGTCTCGGCAGTCGCGAGACTTCTTCGCTCAGACAGTTGCAGCCATTCTGAGCGATTTGATGGAAGTTCCGCATATAGATCCGGTCCGGAATCTCTTCGATCAAGGGGCCAATTCCTTGATCGCCACCCGTCTCTCGTCGCGCCTGAACTCCGCTTTGGGCTGCAACCTCGACGTCCGCGATGTGTTCGAGCACCCATTCGTCGATCAGCTCGCCGGCATCGCTGCCGCCCGAATCGGCACGGGGCAAGCGTCTCCGTTGTCTTTGGTACCTCGTCTGTCTTTGGTACCTCGCCCAGGCACTGCGGAGGTGCAGCTGTCGGCTTCCCAACACCGAATGTGGATTCTGAATCAGTTGGATACAGAATCCTCCGGCTACAACATTCCGATCGTGTTGCGCCTGACGGGTGAATTGGACGTAGCTGCAGCCGGACTGGCAATTCACGACCTGATCGACCGTCATCGCACTCTGCGGACCGTATATCCGGTTGTCGGCGAGCGTCCGGTTCAGACGGTGCTCGACGCCGAGGACGCGATGCCGCTGTTTCAGCTCGAGGCACTCGACGGCGACGACGGCGAGAATCGTGTTGCAGAACTGGTGGGTCCGGGCTTCGATGTCACCGTGGATCCGCCCGTACGTGCGGCACTTCTCCAGCTTTCGCCTGACGAGTACATCCTGGCTGTTGTTGTCCATCACATTGCCGCTGATGCTCGATCGCTCGAATTGTTGGTACGTGACTTCACGGCGGCGTACATCGCTCGCTCGGCGCAGCAAGCTCCGACGTGGTCGCCGCTCGCGCTCGAATACTCCGATTACAGCGCATGGCAACGGGAATCGGGGATTCCCGAGACGGTATCCAGCTACTGGAAGCAGGCTCTCGAAGGCCTTCCCGAGCAGGTGACGCTACCCCTGGACCGTCCGCGTTCGACGTCCGCCCGCGCGTCGAGCTGCCGGGTAGAGATCTGGGGTTCGGTACGGACGGGCCTTCAAGCACTCGCACGATCGAACAACGGAACCATGTTCATGGTTGTCCACGCTGCACTCGCGGCGCTGCTGGCGAGGTACAACGGCAGCAATGACGTAGCTGTCGGCACTGTTGTGTCCGGACGCGTCACACCTGAACTCGACGAGCTGGTCGGCATGTTTGCCGGCACGATTGTTCTTCGGACCGAAGTCGATCCGTCGAAGTCGTTCGGCCGGTTGGTCGAGCAGGTTCGTCAGCGAGACGTAGCGGCGTTCGCGCACGCAGAGATGCCCTTCGAATCGCTGGTTGATCTGATCGACCCACCGCGATCGCGTTCGCGACATCCGTTGTTCCAGGTGGCGCTCTCGTTCCAGACAACTCATTCCGCCGCGTGGTCCATACCGGGGTTGTCCGTCACTCAGATCTCGCCCGATGTCAGGCAAGCAAATTTCGATCTGCAGCTCAACGTCACGGACGAGGGGATCGGGGGCGGTCTCGGTCTCGAATTCGTGTACAACGCTGAAATATTCGATGATCTGACGGTATCGAGCTTTGCGGGTCGGTTCGAGCACCTCCTGAATCAAGTGTCTGTCGACCCCAATGTCGCGGTAGGGCGAATCGACCTGTTGACGAGTGCGGAGCGAGCTCTTCTCGTCCCCGCACACGGCGCGGTCGACCGGCCCGATGCATCTCGGTGTTCCGGTACGACGCTTGCCTCGATGCTGCGATACGGCGTCGAATTCGCTCCGGATGCCGTGGCGGTCGAAGCTGAGGGCAACACACTCACTTACCGAGACCTCGATGCGCAGTCGGACGTCGCAGCCGACGAGTTGCGTTCCGGGGGAGTCGGAGTGGACCACGTCGTTGCCTGGACTGCCGATCGGTCCATTGCGTCGATCGTACGATTGTGGGCGATCGCGAAGGTCGGTGCAGCTCCGGCATTGGTGGACCCGGAACAGCCGCAGGCGCGAGTACGCGATGTCCTCGAAGCACTGGGCGACGGCGCGGTCTGCGGCCTCGACGCCGGTGGTGGCCAGGACGCAGACTGGGTGCGACAGCATTCCGAGAACCTCGCGGCCTACGTAGTTTTCACGTCAGGAACGACTGGAACTCCGAAGGCCGTGGTGGTGACCAACGGCGGGCTCGGCGTGATCGCCGAAGACCTGCCCCGTCGATTCTCGGCTGGTCCAGGTTCGCGCGTATTCCATCGCGGAGCGCCAGGGTTCGACATGACGTTGCTCGAGGTGCTCATCGCGAGTGCGTCCGGGGCGACGCTCGTTCTGGCGAAGGACGACCAACTGTTCGGCTCGGGACTTGCATCAGCACTGAGGCGCGAGCGAATTACTCATCTGTGCGCCACACCTACTGTCGTCGCCTCGATCGGCGATCCGTCGCTGCCGGACCTTGCAACGGTGATGTTCGGGGGCGAGCGACTCGGCGGTGCGTTGGCGAAGCGCTGGCAAGCCGGACGCAGAGTGATCAACGGATACGGACCTGCCGAGTCCGCGATGTATTCGCTTGCTACCGAACCACTGTCGATCGACCATCTGTCAGCTGACACTCACGACGGATCCGTCGGGTATCCACTGGCCGGGGTCGACGCCGTCGTGCTCGATGATCGACTCGAACCCGTGCCGCCGGGAGTCGCCGGTGAACTGTATCTCTCCGGTCGAATGCTCGCGCGCGGTTACGCCGGCCAACCGGCCCGAACCGCGGAACGATTCGTGGCAACCAGTTCAGGAGCCCGGATGTACCGGACCGGCGATCTGGTGATGTGGAAGCCGGAAAGCCCCAAATCTGAAGGCAATACGTATCGCCTGCATTATCTCGGGCGAACCGACGTGCAGGTGAAGGTCAACGGTGTCCGGATCGAACCGGGTGAGATCGAGGCAGTCATTCAGTCTGTCGCGAACGTCGATTTCTGCGTCGCCGGGGTTCGGTCGGCCCAGGGGGGAAGTCCTCTGTTGGTCGCCTACGTGCGAAGCTCGGATGCCGAAAGAGTTGACACGGGTCAACTTCGCGCCGCTGTCGCAGAAGTCCTTCCGACGTACATGGTTCCGCATGTCATCGTCGAAATCGAGGGCGAGCTTCCGATGCGGAACGGCAAGGTCGACTTCGCCCGTCTCCCGGCGCCGACACTGGATGCTTCCCGTGCACAGGGGCCGGCCACCGCCACAGAACGCCTTGTTGCCGAAGCTTTTGCTTCGGTGCTCGGCGGGAATGAGGACGACCGCGACGCAGACTTCTTCTCGCTCGGCGGCAACTCGCTGTCGGCCGCGGAGGTTACCTCGCTCTTGAGTAGTTCCCTTGGGCTGGTTGTTCCGCTCCGGACCGTGTTCGAGCATCCAACAGTTGCGGCGTTGGCGGCCCGGATCGATTCGCTCGAGCAGAGTGGCCCGGCGACCGATGTTGTCAGACTGGAACCGCGCCGCGACCCCACGCCCGCACCTCTGTCACGGAACCAGCGTGCGATGTGGGTACTGAACCAGCGGAACACGTCGAGCGGTGCGTACAACCTGCCGATCTGCATCGAGATCGACGGTGAACTCGACGTGCCCGCGCTGCGTCACGCAGCGACGGATCTTGTGGGCCGTCATGACGTCCTCAGAACCCGGTATCCGGGCACTCCACCGGTTCAGGTCGTGGATCCTCCGACCCCCCTGACAATGGAAACGCGACTGGTCGCCGACATCGAGGTCGAGGTGCTGCTGCGAGAGTTCGGCTCGCGCGGTTTCGATGTAGCGGAAGACCTGCCGGTGCGCTGGATGCTGCTCCAGGTGTCACCGGTCAGGCACGTTCTGGCAGTGAGCTTTCATCACATCGCAGTCGACGGGGTGTCGATGCGAACGGTGGTCGGCGACCTGCTGACCGCTTACGGCAAGCGACGAGCTGGACTGGATCCGCAATGGTCTCCGCTGCCGATCCAGTACGGGGATTTTGCCGCGTGGGAGGCAGCACGTGACGTTTCCCCTGTCGTCGAGGAGTTCTGGCGCCGAACGCTCGACGGCGTGACATCTGTGTCGCCGCTGACGGTGGATCATTCTGATGGCGGGCCGGATTCCGTAGCGCAGCGAGTGAACTTCGTGATTCCAGCCGTCATCACCTCGGCACTGCAGGCGCGAGCCGATCGATCGAAGGTCTCGCTGTTTGCGGTGGTTCATGCGGCGTTGTCCGTGGTGCTTGCCAAGCTGAGTGGAAATCCCGATGTCGTGATCGCGACAGCTGTCGACGGACGGCGTACGCCTGAGCTCGACGGCGTGGTCGGCATGTTCGTGGATACGGTGCCTCTTCGCCTTCGGATCGACGGGGACGTGCCGATCGACCTTCTGTTGGGTGCAGCTTTCGATGCTGATGTGGCAGCATTCGAAAACAGCTCTGTTCTTGCCGAATTGGTTGGTGAGCTGCTCGGCGGACGAACCCCCCAGATTGCGCTGGGTCTGCAGAACTTCGCGATCCCTGCCGTGGAGGTGGCTGGTCTCACTATCGAGGCTCGCGAAATCGAGACCGCGACTACGAAGTTCCCCATGCACGTCTCGCTCGCACCCGCTGTCGACGGATCGTTGACCGGAGCGCTCATCTATGCTGCGAGCGCGTTCGATCCTTCGAGCGCCGACGCGGTTGCTCGACAACTGTCGAGAGTGCTCACCTCGATGGCCGAGGATGTGCCAGTACTCGTTTCGGATCTCGCGGTGGGCGCGGCGCCCAGTTGGGCTGCTGTCGAGGTCGATTCGTCCCGGACGCTGACCCAGATCTTCGCTGCCACAGCGGCGCAATTCCCTGACAACATTGCTCTCGACGACGGACAGCGCACGGTGACGTATGCCGAACTCGACTCTGCCTCGGATGCCCAAGCCTGGGAACTGGTGGCTCGGGGCGCAGGACCGGGTGCCGTGTACGAGATTCCGGCGGTACGGACTATCGCGTACCTGGTCCGAATGTTGGCGATTTCGAAAACGGGCGCGGCATTCGTGCCGATCGACCCCGACCTGCCGCCGGCACGGCTGAAGCAACTGCGCACAGTGCTCTCCGACCGCAGCCCCGTTCCCGGTCGGCAGTATCCGGATTCAGTAGCGTACGTCGTTCACACGTCCGGGTCGACTGGTGAACCGAAAGGCGTTGCAGTCACCCACCGAGGACTGGGCCTTCTTACCGACGACGCAATCCGGAAGTACGGCGTGACTTCGGACTCGGTTGTGCTGCACGGTTACAAACCGACGTTCGATGCGGCGATTCTCGAGATGATGTTGGCGATCGGCGCCGGGGCTACCTTGGCGGTCGCTCCTCGGGAGGCTTTCGGCGGAAGGGCACTCGAAGAATTTGTCGCAGAACGCGGCGTCACTCACATGTTGTCCACTCCGGCCGTACTCGACACCATGGCTCCGGAGCGGTTCGACTCGTTGGAGGTGGTTGCGGTCGGTGGCGATGTGCTCTCACCTTCCACCGCGCGTGCGTGGAGTCGACGCGCGCGAATGCTCAATGCGTACGGACCGACGGAATGCACGGTGGTCACGACCGTCGCCGAGGTGGATCATCGGGTCACCATCGGAGTTCCGCTCGCCGGAATCGGTGCAGAGGTACTGGATACGCGACTGCGTCCGGTGCCGTGGGCCGGGATCGGTGAGTTGTACGTCAGCGGGCCCGGGCTTGCGATGGGCTATGCCGGAGATCCCGCCGGCACCGCCAGCTCGTTCGTCGCAGCACCAGGTGGACGCCGCCGTTATCGGACCGGTGATCTGGTTCACCGCCGCACCGATGACACGCTCGGATTCGTCGGACGCTCCGACCGTCAGATGAGCGTGCGAGGAATCCGCGTCGAGCCTGCCGAAATCGAATCAGCTCTGCGGCGGTGCACGGGCGTCGAGGCTGCGGCGGTTGTCCTCGTCGACGAGATCGCCGTTGCGTGCGCGGTTGGCGATGGTGTGGAGGCGGATCAGCTGACAATCGAGTTGGCCGCGATGTTGCCTGCGTATCTGATGCCCGGCCGCGTGATCGTATTGGAGTCGATCCCGCTCACGACGAATGGAAAACTGGACGCAGATGCGTTGCGGCGCCATGTGTTCGAGAGCCAGGCGCCCGATGCAGCAGTGACGGTTTCGGAGGAACTCGTCACCGCTGTCATGTCGGAACACGTGTCCGGAAGTTTCGGCGCTCTGCACGACCTGTTCGAATCAGGTGGTGATTCGTTGGCCGCGGCAGCGGTGGCAGGTCGACTCGCCTCGATCTTCGCGCGGGACGTGCCTGTTCGCGCCGTCTTCGACAATCCTTCGCCGCGAGCGATGTCTCAGTGGCTGTCGGCGAGCGCGTCCGATGGCAAGCGCCGCGAACTGACTCGACGTGATTCCGGTATGCCGGCGCCGCTGGCGCCCTCGCAACAACGACTTTGGCTGATCAATCAGCTTCAGCCGGAATCGACTGCGTACAACCTGACGTTTGCAGCGGTCCTGGCAGACGACATCGATCGTTCGGTTTTGAGCAGCGCCCTCGGTGACGTCGTCGATCACCATGCCGTGTTGCGAACTGTGTTTGTTCCGGGTGAGTTCGGTCCACAACAGGTTGAAATAGACTCTGTTGCATTTGATCTCACTGCGGTGTGGGTCGACGATATCCGTGCGAGCGCTTCGGCCTTCGCGACTGTGCCGTTCGATCTCGAACGAGATGTTCCGTTCCGTGTGCGTGTGTTCAGCGAAAAAGCTGGAGCCGATTCTGCAGGATTGACTGTCCTGGTACTCGTGGTTCACCACATCGCAATCGACGGTGCGTCGATGGGCCCGATCCTTGCCGATTTCGCGGCAGCGTTCGAGGCGAGGGCGCTCGGAAGGGAATGGGATTGCTCCGCTGAGGGGATCAGCTACGGCGACTACAGTCTCTGGGCGAGAGAGAGCTTGGGCGATCCGGAGGATCTTCTCAGCGTGGCGCATCGGCAACTCGACTACTGGTCGAACGCACTTGGTGGCGTCGAGGATGTGTTGGCTCTACCCGTCGACAACCCCCGGAGTCCGGTGTCTTCACGATCCGACGAGATGGTGACGGAAGTCCTCGATGGTGCCACCTATGACGCGTTGTCGGCGTTGGCTCGTTCGCATGGCGTCACGGTATTCATGGTTGTCCACAGCGTGATTGCCGTGCTGCTCGCTCGCGAGTGCGTCACGGACGACGTCGTGGTGGGAGCAGCTGTGAGTCTGCGGAACGATCCGGCGCTGCTGAGCGTGGCCGGCATGATGGTGGGTACTGTCGCATTGCGCACGAGGATCAACTCCTCCGACCGCTTCGCTGCTGTCCTGGACGAGGTTCGCCGTGTCGATCTGGAAGCTATGGCGAACGCGGACGTCTCGTTCGACGATGTAGTTGCGAAGGTCGATCCGCCGCGCAGGATGAACGAGCATCCCCTGTTCACGGTCATGCTGGCATATCGGCGAGCGCTCGACGTGCCGCAGATCGACGGCATCACCGTCTTCGACATCGACAAGGCAGGGTCGTCGACCGGTTACGACTTGACGTGGGACCTGGTCGACACCGGTGACAGTCTGACGATTCGATTGCTTTATGCCACAGACAGATTCCGCGCGTCGACGGCGGAACTGTTCATGCAGCGGGTGACACGTATCGCCGAAGCAGTGACAGGTGAACCCGAGATCGTGGTCGGGGAGATCGAATTGCTGTCCGGTCTCGAACGCTCGGCGCTGACGGCTGCGAATCCTCGACACGTCGAACCGCTGACGATTGCGGACATTTTCGAACGCACGCTGCGGCAGGCACCCGACGGCATCGCGCTGGAAGAGAACGGCAGGCGCTGGTCTTATCGCGACCTGCACGAGGAGTCGTCGCACTGGACTCGCGAGTTGGTGGTCCGAGGAATCGGACCCGATGACGTGGTGGCCGTTGCGCTCGGTCGCGGGCATCTGTGGATCGTTGCGCTGTGGGCGGTAGCGCGGGCAGGCGCAGCGTGGCTGTCGCTCGATCCGGCTCTGCCGACAGCGCGCCGGCAGACGATGGTCGAGGAGTGTGGTTCGGTTGTCGGTTTGACAGCGCGAGGTGCATCCGAGAGTTTGCCTGACTCCGTCGAGTGGGTGGCGATGGATGAATCCTGCACTGCTGGTGGGGCTGTCGAGGTATCGGCAACGCCGGCTCATCCCGACAACCTCGCCTACGTCATCTACACGTCGGGTTCCACGGGAAGACCCAAGGGTGTCGAGGTTTCACACCGCGGAATCATGAACGTCTACACCGCGCACGTCGAGATCGCCGAGCTCGATCGTGGCCCCCGAGTCCTGCAATTGGCGTCGTCGACCTTCGACGCGTCGGTGATCGAGATTCTTCTGGCGGCGGCAGGGTGTGGAACGTTGATTCTGGCTCCTGACTTCGTCTACGGGGGAGAGGAACTCACGAATCTGCTGGTCGCTGCCGACGTCACACATCTGATCGTGACGCCAACGGTCCTGGCCACAGTCGATCCGGATGCAGTGCAACCGTTGATCGTCGAATCGATGGGGGAGCCGCTCTCTGCCCGCCTTGCGTCGGCGTGGTCACCCCGACATCGCATCGTCAACGGATACGGACCGACCGAATCAACGATCGCGGCATCGATTTCCGCGCGGATCACTGACGGGGACGTCACCGTCGGCACCCCGGTACCTGGCACGACGGCGTTTGTTCTCGATCAGAGGCTCCGACCGGTTCCGGATGGCGTTGCGGGAGAACTATTCCTCGCCGGCGAGAATGTGGCACGGGGGTACGTCGCCTCTCCGGGTCTGACTTCCGAGCGTTTTGTCGCCAATCCTTATGCGGTGGGGACTCGGATGTATCGCACGGGTGACCTCGTGCGTCGTAGGCGTCACGACCGAGCGCTCGAGTACCTGGGGCGCAACGACGCACAGGTGAAGGTGCGGGGTGTCCGCGTGGAACCGGCGGAGGTCGACGTGGCTCTGTCAAGCCATGGAGCAGTGATCTTCTCGGTTACCGTCGTCTCTGACGACGGGCACGGATCCGCTGAACTCCGGTCGTACGTAACGCTGGCGGAAAACGGTTCGGTGACGGAATCGGAGCTTCGCGGGTTTGTCTCCGGCCTGCTGCCGAAGCACCTGCTGCCTTCTTCGGTGACGGTGATGGGAGTGGTCCCGTTGCTCGCTTCGGGGAAGATAGACGTAGCGGCACTTCCTGCTCCTTCGCCGCAGGTAGGGTCGAGTGTGGATCGACCCGTCTCGGATACCGAACGTCAAGTGGCACAGGCATTCGAGGGCGTGACCGGCGCGAAATCGGTGGGCCGCTACGACGACTTCTTCGAGCTCGGCGGGACATCCATGGGTGCAGTTCGAGTGGCTTCGCGCTTGCGTGAGACCCTGAACAGGGATTTCCCGGTTCAATGGATTTTCACCGATCGAACTGTGGCGGAGCTTGCCTCTCGGATGGATCTCGTTCAGGCCGACGTCGTGGAGGGTGATTCGTTCCATTCGGATCCGCTGGACACGATCGTCATGTTGGGCGGCAATCCTGATGACGTAAGGCCGCCGTTGTTCTGTGTGCATCCGGTCAGCGGAATTGCCTGGTGCTACGTCGGACTCGTCGGTCAGCTCGAAGGTCGACGGGTATACGGCATCCAGGCAACGGGTGCCGGTGAGCTACCCGGCACGGTGGCGGAGTTGGCGTCGGGGTATGTCGATGCCGTACGGAATGTGCAGCCGTCGGGTGAATACCATCTACTGGGTTGGTCGGCCGGTGGAACGATCGCGCTCGAGATGGCGAGCCAACTCGAAGAGACGGGCGATCTGGTCGGTTCGGTTGTCATGCTCGACGCGCTGTTGCCGGAGATGATGCCATCGGTACAAGCGGCTCCGAAACCTTCCGAACTGTTTGCGCAGATCGGACTAGCTGAGGTTGAAACTGAAACTGCAGCAATGACTTTCGTAGACGTTGCGGCAGAGATCCGAAGGCAGACCGGTTTGGATTTCCTTTCCGATACGGTTCTCGAATCCGTAGTGGGGCGGGTGGAAAAACTGTCGCGAATCGTTCGGGACCACACGCCGCGGCGCTATTTCGGGTCAGTGGAATTGTTTGTGGCGCAGCGTGATCTGCCTGAACATCGTCACCTGGTCGAAGAATGGTCCGAACTGGTGGGGCCGCTACGGGCATACCTGGTCGACTGCTCTCACTCGGAAATGTCGAGCACGGAGGCTTTGGCGAGTGTTGCGAAAGCCCTCGTCGACGGTGTCGAAAGCGTCTAATTCTCATCGAAGCAACTCAATCATATTGGGGTGCAGCAGATCTGCTAGGCCGGGACTTTGGTCCGGAATTGTCACCCCCGTGGTCCCCTTGCTTCAGTTCTGCAAGCAAAGTCTGTAGTCTTTCCCTTGTGGCAGTAAGCCATTCAGAAACTATCTCCGGAGGATCGTATGTTGGGTTCCCTTTTTTCCATCAGCTCTGAAATCGGTGTCCCGTCCGTTGATGCGCTCTTCGAGGCTGCTCGGACCATCATCGGCGCGATCTTCGGCCTGAGCTGACACGTCGCAGCGACCTTCCCCCGCGGTGAAGAAAGTCCCTGTTCTCCGATAAGGAGAACAGGGACTTTCGTGCAGCGTGCCGGTGAGTGGTTGCGTGGCGGCGAGTTAGTGTCCTACCGGCCGTTCTGTTGATACGCGATGGCTATCAGCGATCCGACTTCGTCGTTCACGTCCTCGGTGCTGGTGAGCCCGATCTTGTGAGTCGACTGCCCGGGAGCTTTGGCCGGCACCAGAAGTTCGGAACCGGGGGCCTCGACAAAACGTAGTCCGAGGTCGACTCGGGCTTTGGTGGCCGCTGCGATGGCAGCAAATTGGCGAGCGCGAACAAAGGGCGTGTATGTTCCGCGGCCTTCGACTCGAACATCGGTTCCGAGCTCTTCGATCAGACGTCGGGCTGCATCGAAGATGGGTCGCAGTGCTGCCTTCGGGCCGCTGTACTGCTGGTCGATGTATTGCTCGACGGTCGGCTCCACCCATCCGGACTGTTTGGCAGTCTCGAATGCAATTGCCCACTGCGAGTTCTGCGGTACACCGTGCTCTGCTTTCAGCCACTTGCGGACTTCGTTCTGATCGAGCGGGTCGACCCCCGACGTCCGTACAGCCTCAACCCATTCTTCGAGAGTGCGTCCGGTACGGTCGCGCATGGACGAGGTGACTGCGGCCATCATGTCGGAGGGTTCCATGCGTCTGTTCTACCGGCTGTCACGGTGCACGGGTAGCTCGCTCAGTCGATACCCAGCATCGCCCTGAGCGCGTCTGCGCCGGTCACTTCGACGGGGTACGGCGGTGCGACAAAATCTTCGCGCCTGAGGGTGAAGAGTCGACGCACGGTCATTCGGCCGTCGGCAGCCAACTCCTCTACTGTGCCGTCGGCGCGGTAGCCGACTTTGGTCGACACCGTGATCGAGGCGGGGTTGTCCGTGAACGCCGACGACACGACGCTTCGTGCGCCCAAAGAGTCGAATGCGAATGCGCAGATTGCCTGTCGGGCAAGAGTGCCGATGCCCCGGCCTTGGAACCCGCGCCCGATCCAGGAGCCGGTTTCACCGGTACGACTTTTGGGAAAATCCGTCGCGGCGAACGCCTGGCAGCCGACAATTTCTCCGTCGACGACAATGGCTGTTTCGAATTTCCAGTCGGCCGTGGTCATCGCTCCGCGGACCGACCAGTGGTATTGGATGAATCTTCGCGACACTTCGTCGGGAGTGCCCACCGTCCAGGGGACGAGAAACGGCATCTGTTCGGCAGGGTGAATGCCGGCTCGGACCAGCGCAGCGAGTTCGGGGAAATGGTCGTCGCGCACAGGGACCAAGGTGACGGGCCCACACGTGATCGTGACTCCGTACGGAGGCCAGATCTCTGTCAGTGGACCAACCATCGTCTTCAGGCTTTCGTTCGTGTACGAATCGGTTCACAGTCTGGCATGCCCGGCCCGTCCGAGTGAGCGACTTCTGGTCATCGAGATTCTTTTGCCCTCGCGGTACGGAGTCGTGACATTAGTGTGTGGACGGTGACTACAGACAAACCGGTACGTCTTCGTGAAGGTAGATCGCCTGACAGGCTTTCGCGCGGCGTGGTGGCCGGATACGCAGCGGGAAGTGTCGGCACGGGTGGATTCGGTGTGCTTCCAGGTCTGGTACTGGCGTACTACCTGACCGATACGCTCGGCGTGGCCGCGGCGCTCGCGTCGCTTGTGGTCATTGTCCCGAAAATCGCCGACGTTCTGATCGATCCGCTGATCGGGTCGATCAGCGATCGAAGCTCTCATCGAACTGGTACGCGAGTGCCACTCATGCTCGCAGGCGCTTTGGGACTGCCGTTGCTCTTCATTCTCACGTTCTCAGCCCCCGTGTCTGCGGGCCCCGGAGTCGGGGCGTTGTGGGTGCTCGTCTTCTTCCTGCTCGCGGCGAGTGCGTACAGCCTCTTTCAGGTTCCATATATCGCGTTGCCGACCGAGTTGACCGGCGATTACCACGAACGCACTCGTTTGGTATCGGTTCGAATTGCGGTGTTGGCCCTGACAATTCTGGTCATCGGCGCTGGTGGACCGGAACTTCGCGACGCTGCCGGGGGCGGAGCACGCGGTTATCTGGTCATGGCCATCGGGGTGTCGGCGCTGATGTGTGGGGCAATGATCTGGGCAGTTCGCGGAGCGGCGCGCCACACGGTGACTCACGCGGACGCGCCGGTCGGCTCGTTGCTCTCGCAGTACCGGGACGGGTTCGACGCGATACGACGTACCCGCGCGTTCCGATTGCTGGTCATCGTCTTCGTGCTCCAAGCACTTGCCACCGCTGTGATGTTGGCGGGTGCGCAATATCTGGCGACCTATGTGATGGGCAGCGAAGGCGCGCTCACCGGTCTGTTCGTTGCACTCGTCGGACCAGCTCTCGTCGTCATGCCGCTGTGGTACCGGTTCTCGCATCGGTACGGAAAGCTTCGCGGCTACGTCGTGTCCTCGGTTCTGTTTGTCGTCGCGACGGCGTTGTTGACCCTTGCGGCTGTCAACGCCGGTTCGTGGATCTACGGTGCCGTCGCCCTTGCCGGCGTCGGATATGCCGGCATGCAGGTGTTCCCGTTGGCGATGCTTCCTGACGTCATCGAGGACGACGCGCGAATCGGTGGACGCCAACGTGGTGGTTCGCTCAGTGGTATCTGGACAGCCTCGGAAACCGCAGGCCTTGCTCTGGGGCCCGCGGTGTTCTTGGGTGTACTCGCGGTGACCGGCTTCGTTTCGAAAACTGCGGGCGAGACTGTCGTGCAACCGGAATCAGCGCTGACCGGGATAGCCCTTGGCTTCTCGGTCGTCCCGGCGATCCTGGTTGCGATCAGCCTGGTCGTATTGCGGAATTACCGCACCGAACAAGAATCCACTCACGAGAACGTATGTGAACGATGAGTTCCACTCAGGCCGAGGAACTTCAGGGCAAGATCGTCGAGAGCACGAACCTCGAGAAGAGGGCGGCCGACATCTTGACTCGGCTGCGTTCGCTTCGTGAGCAGGACGCCCCGACGCACGGAGGCCGGGTTCTGTCGTACGTGTACGACAGCGGTCTCGCAGCCCTCGACGAGTTGGCAGCGGACGCAGCTCGATTGGTTCAGCCGGTCAACGGTCTCGACCCGACGGTGTTCCCGTCCACGGCGGTGATGGAGCGTGAGTTGGTTGCGTTCGCTCGCGAGTTCCTCCATGGAGCTTCAGACCCAGCCGCAGATACCGATACAGACACAGACGCCGGAGGCGTAGTCGTCGGAAATGTCACCAGCGGCGGAACGGAGAGTTGTGTGTTGGCCGTCAAGGCAGCTCGCGACTTCCGCAGGCTCCCGCCGGGTGAGGGTTCGCTGGTTCTTCCGACCACCGCGCACGCCGCTTTCCACAAGGCAGCGCACCTACTCGGACTGGAACTCATCCTGGTACCCGTAGATCCCACGTCGGGGCGCGTGGGCGCACACGATATTGCGACGGCAGTTCGGAAGGACACGGTTCTGATCGTCGTCTCGGCGCCCAATTACCCGTTCGCGGCGCTCGACCCGATCGCCGACGTCGCGGAAGTTGCTCGTGCACATTCGATTCCATTACATGTCGACGCCTGCATCGGTGGGCTTGCGTTGCCGTGGTGGGGTGATCTGCCGCCCTGGGATTTCCAGGTGCCCGGTGTCACCAGCATGTCGGTCGACTTCCACAAGTACGGATACTCACCCAAGGGCGTCTCGGTCTTGCTGCACCGCGGGCGTGACCTGCATCGCAAGCAGTATTTCGGGCTCACGGACTGGCCGGGGTATCCGGTGGTCAATCCCACGCTTCTCGGTTCCAAATCCGTTGCTGCTCTGGCCGGAGCGTGGGCGATTTCGCAAGTTCTCGGGCAATCGGGGTACGCCGAACTGGTGTCCCGGGCGCAGCGGGCCACCCGTGCGCTGATCGAGACGGTCCAGAGCATCGACGGGCTTCGCGTCGTGGGCTCGCCGGTGGGGCCGCTGTTCGCGGTCGCCACCGATGGTTCGGTGCCCCTCGAACGTCGAGTCGATCCGCATCGCTGGGTAAGCGCTGTCGGTGCCCGCGGCTTCGTCCTTCAAGGGCAGCCGGCGTCGACGCAACCTGACGGAACTGTATTGCCTCGAACAACCCACCTCACCGTCACCCCGGTGACGGAGTCTGTGCTCGGCGAGTTGACCAATGCGCTCGTCCTCGGTGCCGACGACGTTCGCGGCTTGGCGGCAGCCGAGGCGCCGCCGGCCCTGGCAGAATTGGCCGGAGCATTCGAACGTGGCGATGTCACCGTCGCCGATGTTCTTGCGTTGCCAAGTGACGCTGTCGCGGCAGCTTTGAGGTCGGCGGGGCTGGATCCTCGGGGTTCTGCTGATTCTCCCTTGGACATGGCGGCCGTCCTCGCGGCAGTGGAATCGCTGCCACGTGAGGTCACGAAGAGACTGCTGGTGGAATTCCTCGCCGGACTGGTGGAGCCCTGAACGCAGCGATGAATACCGAAACCTCGATGAATACCGAAACTGCGGTGAACACTGCCCAAAACTCGGACAAATGGCGCGAAAGATTCGCGAATCGGGCGTAAGTTTTCTGTCATCGGCGAACCATCTTTGTCGGAGGGGTTGATCTGTGACTGGTGCCGCGACCAAAATTTTGACGGTTTTCGAGGAAGTGATCGGGGTTCCGCTTCCGGTTCGCGTGCGATGTTGGGACGGTTCGGAGGCAGGTCCGCCGGACGCCGCTGCGCGGGTACATTTCCGGAATCGGCGTGCCCTACGTCGAGTCCTGTACTCTCCCAACGAATTGGGGCTGGCGAGGGCATACGTGTCCGGCGATCTGGACGTAGACGGCGATATCTTTGCGCTCCTCGATGTCCCGGATCTGGTCACGCGGCTCGGTGAGAATCGTTTGTCGGCGTTGCCGTTGCGCTCGCTGGTGCGCGCCGCCGGTACTTTCGCCGGCTTGGGGGCGGTGGGTCCACCGCCATCGCCTCCGTCGATCGAGATGCGTCGTAAGCGAGGCAAGCGGCACAGTAAATCACGCGATTCGGCCACGGTCTCCCATCACTACGACGTCGGGAACCGCTTCTACGAAATGTTTCTCGGGCCGAGCATGGTCTATTCGTGCGGGTACTGGCCGGAAGGGGTCGAATCCCTCGAAGCTGCTCAGTACGCGAAGCTGGATCTGATTTGCCGCAAGCTCGATCTGAAGCCGGGAATGCGACTGCTCGACGTCGGTTGTGGCTGGGGATCGATGGCACTGCACGCTGCCCAGAACTACGGCGTCGACGTCGTCGGAGTGTCACTGAGCAACGAGCAGGTCGAGTACGCCAAGGGACGAGTTGCCGACGCGGGTTTGGCCGATCGTATCGAGATTCGGGTGCAGGACTATCGCGACGTCGACGACGGCCCGTACGACGCGATTTCGAGCATCGGCATGTCCGAGCATGTGGGCCTGGCCAATTTGCCGGTGTACACGGCAAAACTCTACGACCTGCTCGCGCCGCAGGGTCGTCTGCTCAATCACGCTATCGCGGCGGTGAAGTCTTTGTCGGACAACGTCGATGACGGACGCAGTTTCATCGACAGGTACATCTTCCCGGACGGTGAGATCCTTCCGCTGAGCAAAACCATTGATGCGCTCGAACTTTCAGGTTTCGAGACGCGTGACAGCGAGGCGTTGCGCGAGCATTACGCCTTGACACTGCGCGCGTGGGTACAGAATCTTCGCGAGAACTGGGACGCATCGGTCCTACAGGTCGGTGCTCCCCGCGTGCGTACCTGGTTGCTGTATCTCGCTGCCAGTGCCCTGGGTTTCGAGGAGCCGCACAGGCTTACGATTCATCAGGTCCTGGCCGTGAAACCAGGGGATCGGGGGGCCAGTGGCATGGCCCGCTCGCGTAGCAGTTGGTATCGATCGATTGAAGTCCCCCAGATCGAAACCGGTCCGCGCGTCGACTGAGGCCTATACGTTGGATTTCCATGAGCACCCGGAAGGTTGTCCTCGCGGCACTGAAGGTTTCGGCCGTTGCGGTATCGGCGCTGTTGTCGACCTCGCTACTGTTCACACCGATATCGAACGCCCAACCTGTGAACGACTTCTACGACGCGATTCCGGGCGACGTCGGCGATCCGGGCTCGGTGATTCGGACGGAACCGCTGCCGCTGGCCGGTGCCGTCGGCGGAGTGCCTGGTGTGGGGACCCGGATCCTGTATTCGAGTACCGACACCCACGGATCCAATGTTGCTGTGTCGGGCTCGTACCTGGAGCCGGTTGCCCCGTGGTCAGGCGCGGGCCCGCGCCCGACGGTCGTGATCGGTCCGGGCACGCAGGGCCAAGGTGATCAGTGCGCGCCGTCGAGGATGTTCCCCACTGCCGGTCAACTCCGCCTGGCGGAACCCGGGAATCCGTCGAACTACGGTGCCGGTGTGGACAGTGTCGGTGTCAACTACGAGTCCGCATTTGCTTTCGCATTCCTAGCCCAGGGCGTTCGCGTGTTTGTCACCGACTACATCGGACTCGGAACACCCGGTATCCATACCTACGTCAATCGCGCCGAGGAAGCCCACGCGATGTTGGACGGTGCACGCGCTGCCCGAGCCTTGGCGAAGGCAGGAGAGGACGATCCGATAGCGCTGTGGGGCCATTCGCAGGGCGGCGGCGCCACTGCCGCTGCAACCGAACTGGCACCCGAATACGCGCCTGAGTTGAATCTGGTCGGGAGTTACGCGAGCGCGCCCCCGGCAGACCTGGCAAGCGTTCTGCGTCATATCGACGGTACCGGCCTGATGGCCGCGATCGGCTACACGATCAACGGCGTCCTCGACCGATATCCCGCCGCCCGAGAGCCGATCGAATCTCGACTCAACGACTACGGCCGGTCCGTGCTCGCCGACGTCGCCGGGCAATGCCTCATCGATTCCCGAACCAAGTACGGGAAGCAGTCGACGGCGTCGTGGACCACGGACGGCCGGCCACTTGCCGACGTGGTGGAATCGGTACCGGAGATCCAGCAGGTGATCGAGGAACAACGCATCGGGCGGCGAACCCCGGCCTCGCCGATTCTGGTCAACGGAGCGCTCAACGACGATTTCATCCCGTACGAGCAAACCCGGCGCCTGGTTCAGGACTGGTGCGCGCGCGGGGCCGAGGCGACGTTGTTCACCGACACCCTGCCTGCAGTGAATCCGGGGAGCGGTAACAATCACCTCGCGCCGGCCGTAGCGGACTTCGGTGTCGGATTGCAGTACGTGCTGGACAGATTCAACGGCAAGCCTTTGGTCGACACCTGCAACGCCTGACACGCCTGCTTCTCGATTACCTTGCGGCGTAACCACCGTCTCATTGCGAACGGTGGTTGACTGAGCCCGTGAACGATCGATCGCACGACCTTCCGATCAACCCGGTTCCGCGGAGTGAGCTGGGTGCCGGGCCAGCGCTGAGAGTGTCGACAGGTCTGGTGCTCGGTGTCGCTGCAGGCGTCGTCACGGCGTTGGTCGGCTACCCCCGGTTCGCTTTCCTGATCGGCTGGGATGTCGCGGCGATGGTGTTCACGGTGTGGACGTGGATTCTGGTCTGGCCCTTCGATGCGACGCTCACCGCGAGCCACGCAACGCGGGAAGAACCGGCTCGCAACGTCGCACACCTGCTGATTCTCGGCGCTGCCGTCGCGAGCCTCGTCGGTATCGCGTTCCTGCTCTTGGCGGCACCCGACGGACATCACTACCAAGTCGTGGCGGCATCGGTTGCAGTCGGTAGTGTCGTGATCTCGTGGCTGGCGGTCCACACGCTCTTCACCCTCGGCTATGCGCGGCTGTACTACTCGGGCCCCGACGGCGGAATCGATTTCAATCAGGAAGAACCGCCGCGGTACAGCGATTTCGCCTACGTGGCCTACACAGTCGGGATGAGCTTCGCGATTTCCGACACCAACTTGAAGTCGTCGGACATGCGCGCGATGGCGCTCGGCCACGCATTGCTCTCGTACCTGTTCGGTTCGGTGATCGTGGCGTCCGTCGTAAACTTGATTGCAGGCCTGTGACCGATCAAGCCGTGTGACCGATCAAGCTGCTGCACGCCCGATGCTCGAGAGGAAGCCGGCGGCTCCGAAGAACAGGCCGGCGAACACTCGATTGGTGGTTCGCTGCTGTTTGGGGGATCGCATCAAGGTGAGCACCCGTGCGGCCAGCCCGGTGTATCCGGTCATCACGATCACGTCGACTGCGCACATCGTGGCGGCGATGATCAGATACTGCGGAAGCAGCGGTGCCGACGGGTCCAGGAATTGTGGGAGCACTGCGAGCATGAAAACGACAGCCTTCGGGTTGCTCGCGTTCACGAGAAAACCGCGAAGCATCATCATCGGGCCGGAACTGCTCGCGGTTGCCTCGTCGGTCTCCACCTCGGTGGGCGCCGATCGCCACTGCCTGATTCCCAGGTAGACGAGGTATGCCACACCGAACCACTTGATCAAGGAAAAGGCCACGGTCGAACTGGCGAGAATTGCACCGACCCCGGCCGCGACAATTCCGATCTGCAGCAGCAATCCCAACTGCAGCCCGAAGATGTTCCAGTATCCGCGCCGCAAGCCGTAGGCAAGCCCTGACGACATCGACGCAATGGCGCCGGCCCCCGGTGACAGGCTGATCACCCAACTTGCTCCGAAGAACGCCAACCAGACGTGCCAACTCATGTCGAAAGTCCTTTGATCGGGAAATACTCCCGACAACCAGCACGCACGGGATCAGAAAAGTGTAGACGGACTGTCCTGCTCACTGCTCGCGACAGTGCAATGATCGGGAGATGACGTCGTATCCCGTACTCGACCTGACACCCGACGAATTACTGACCACAACGCGGACGGTTCGAAAGCGTCTGGATCTGACCCGTCCCGTGCCGTTGGACCTGGTGAAGGAATGCCTCCAGATCGCCCTGCAGGCGCCCTCCGGTTCGAATCGCCAGGGGTGGCAGTGGATGGTGGTGACCGATCCGGCACTGCGTGCAGCAGTCGGGCAGATCTACAAGGAAGTCACCGACGAGTACCTTGCTTCTCACGGTTCGGCGGCAAAACTCTTCGCCGATGATCCCGATCGCGCGCCGATCCAACAGCGAGTAGGCACCAGCGTCGCGTGGCTCGGTGAGCACATGGGCGAGGTGCCGGTTCTTCTCATTCCGTGCATCAAGGCGGGTAAGACGTTGCCGGAGGGGAACCAGGCCGGTCTGTGGGGTTCTCTACTCCCGGCCGCGTGGAGTTACGCTCTGGCCGCACGGGCACGTGGACTCGGTACGGCGTGGACGACATTGCACCTGCAGCGTGAAGCGGAAGTTGCCGAGCTGCTGGGTATTCCGGCCGGATTCCATCAGGCGGCGCTTATCCCGACGGCGTACTTCACCGGCGAGACGTTCAAACCCGCCGCCCGTGAACCGGTCGACAACGTGCTGCACGTGGACCGATGGTGAGCCTGATCTACTCGGCGATCTGCTCGATCGACGGGTATGTGGCTGATGAGCAGGGGAACTTCGACTGGGCGGTTCCCGACGCGCAGGTCCATTCGTTCGTCAACGAGCTCGAGAGGGGAGTCGGCACGTACCTGCTCGGGCGCCGGATGTACGAGACGATGATTCCCTGGGAGACAATGATTCCCTGGGAGACAACGGCACACGAGGACCTTCAAGGTACTTCCGCATCGGTAGGTTCTTCGGTGCCGTACGAGTTTGCCGGAATCGAGGCGGCGACAGTCGAGTTCGCTCAGATCTGGGGTGGCATCGATAAAATCGTGTACTCCACGACGCTGAACGAGGTATCGACGGCGCGCACAACGATTTCCCGGGACTTCGACGCCGACGCCGTTCGTGCGCTCGAGAGCGAAGCGGTACAAGATATCTCGATCGGCGGGCCGACGATCGCTGCAAGTGCATTCGCGGCGGGGCTGGTCGACGAATGCCGACTGTTCGTCTGCCCGGTCAGCGTAGGAGGCGGATTGCCTGCCCTTCCGCGCGGGCGACTGGACCTGCAGCTGCTCGAAGAGAAAACCTTCGACGGCGGCGTCATCTATCTGCGGTACGCCGTCCGCTAAGCCGCGATCATCACCGCCGTGACTACTGCGAGTAGAGCGATGTAGGCGGCGGCATGGATCCGGTCCGGGATGGCGCCGACAATTCGCCGGCTCAGTGCAATCGCAGGTAGAGAGCCGGCCAGTAACGCGCAAACGGCGAGAAGGTCGATTGCGCCGAGTCTGCCCGCTGACAGATCCGAGGCGGTGCTGTGCCCTGATGAGGCCGCGTACACTGCAGTCGCGACGACGGCGACAGGCAAGCTCAACGGGTTGGCGCTCGCGGCGGCGTCGGCCATCGGAACTCCGCCGCGACGCATCATCGGAACCGTCATGACGCTCCCGCCGACTCCGAGGAAACTTGCGACGGCGCCGATGCCTATCCCGACAGCGCGGACGCCGTGACGGTCAAGATGTTCTCGAGGTTCAGGTGGTGTCAGAAACCCTTGTCGCAGAAGGCTGTCGAGGATTGTGACCACGAGGTAGAGGACAAAAAGAATCCTGACGGCGCCGTCGTCGACGTGACCTGCCGCAACCGCTCCGAGGCCTGCTCCGACTGCGACGGGGCCGATCAGTGGTCTGATGTACTCCGCCCGAAGCCGTCCTGACTTCCTGAATGCGATTGTGGCACCGAGTGAATTGACTACCATCACTGCCGCCGAGGATGCGACGGCGACATGCATCGGATCGATGGCGTCCGCCCGAAGTGTGGATGCAGCGTAAACGACTGGGACGGTGACAAACCCGCCACCGAATCCGAACAGAACGGTGGTGACTCCGGTCAAGGCGCCGAAAGCGAGAAGGATGAGGGCGTAATGAAGCACTTGATGAACGGTAGCGATTTCTCCGCTGGCGCACATTCGAAGGTTCGCCACGTTCCATTGTCAATCAGACACGGACTCGGTAGGTTCCTCCGGTGCGCAACATCTCGATCAACGACGTCGATCACTCACCTCGCGGTGTTCTCGCAATCGGAAGCGACTACCCACCCGGTCACGTGTTGGCCGCCCACGAACATCGACGAGCCCAGTTTCTCTTCGCTGTGAACGGTGCGATGAACGTCGAAACCAATGACGGTGAGTGGACGGTTCTGCCGTCCAATGCGGTCATGATTCCCGCCGGTGTCGCTCATGCCGTGACAATGGACGGCGTCAGCACGCGAAGCCTCTACATCGAACCGTCCGCAGCGCCGTGGTTCCCGGTCAGGTGCCGAGTCGTCGCAGTATCGTCGCTCCTGCGTGAGCTGCTCGTCGCTGCAGTCGACATGGATGTCGAGTTGAACGTGGAGGACGACTTCCCGGCACACGGACGCGGCGCCGCGGTATTTCAGCTGATCCTGCACGAACTTCGCGATCTTGCGCCCCTGCCTGTGGAACTTCCGCTGCCTCGGCACCCGGGATTGCGGGCGTTGTGCACGCGGTATCTCGCCGGCCCGTCGATCCACGACTCGCCCACGCGGTGGGCCGAGCAACTCCACATCAGTGAACGAACACTGCACCGCTTGCTGATCTCGGAAACGGGGATGAGCGCGTCGTCGTGGATGCAGCGTGCCTGCATTCTTCACGCGCTCCCGAAACTCTCTGCCGGTGCCAGTGTGACAGCCGTTGCGTCTGAACTCGGATACTCGACGCCGGCTGCCTTCGCAGCGATGTGCACCCGAGTTTCGGGTGCACCGCCCAGTAGCTATCGGGCGCGCGTCACGACACAGACACCGGGATGATGTCGGCGACGACGTCGTGGATGAGACCGTCACGGACTTCGAAGGTTTCACGAATCTCCACGGTCATGAGGCGAGTGCCACCGATTCCCGCGTCGAGCAGATAGGTGGTCGAGACGATGTCCCCGGCTTCCGACATCTCTAGGTCTCGTACGCCCTGGATAACGCGGTATTGGATACCGTTTTCGAGGTCGGCGGACATCTGTGGTCCGGAGAAACCCGTCTTGAGTCCGGCTTCGACGCGCGTCGCATCCGGGGCGAAATGGACATCGGAAACGTCATGGGAGACCAGGGCGTCGATGTAGGCACGCGCCTGCGCCTCGCGGGGTGAATCGGCCGGGTTGGGGGCTGCTGTCGCAGCGCCTCCGGCAACCAGGATCAGGGCAGCCGTGGCAGCGGCAGTTCCGGCGATATTTCGCAGTGTTCGCATGGGACATCCTAACGACGAGGAGTGGAGGAATTTCGGAAAACGGCCGTCATCGAGTAGCCGTACAGCTGCGGGGAGGATCGACGAGCGAGCAGAAAGCCGGGGCCATGACGGGCACGTAGTCGGCCCCGACGCCGTTCTCGTGAATGATCCGGCGGTAGGTGTCGACGCCGTCGGTCGGGATTCGCGCCGCAGTGGGATCGCCGAGAACATCGACCGTGTAGAGGCCGAATCGAGGTCGGTACGAACCCCATTCGTAGTTGTCGGTGATGGACCAGTAGTTGTAGCCGATCACGTCGGCACCGTCTTCTCGGGCGCGTTCCATCCAATAGATGTGATCGCGTAAGTGATTCGCGCGTGTGTAACCGTCGGCGCGCGGCGCTCCATTGTCGGTAGGCATGCCGTTCTCGACGATGTAGAGGGGGAGTTCCGGATACTTGTCCGAGTACCGCATCAATGCGTCGTAGAGGCCTTCGGGTTGTGGTGTGACGTTGTAGAACTCGTCGAGTGCGGCGTACGCGGCAGTCGGATTGTTCAGGGCCACACCGTAGTAGTAGTCGATGCCGAGAAAGTCGAGCGTGTCGCGCACTCGATCCGTGAATACCGAATCGATCGCCTCGGACACGCCGGGAATGAAGGAGAAATTACTGCTTACACGGGCACCGGGATCGAGAACATGGATGCGGTCGTAGATCGCCCGGTGGACTCGGACCAATGAGTCGAACATCGACGGCGCCTGGGTGAGTGCGATTCCGCCGTAGGTCAATTCGCGCTGAACGTACACAGTCGGCTCGTTGATCGTGATCCACAGCGCCCCGATTCCGGAGTACCGCTCGACTACCTTCTCTGCGTTGACGAGCCAATCGGCTTCCGTCTTCGGATTTGTCCAGCCGCCTTGATCGACAACCCATCCCGGATACACCCAGTGGTCGAGCGTGATCATCGGAGTCATGCCCCGCGCGCGGATGTGAGCTACCACGTCGTCGTAGTAGGCGAATTCGGTCTCGTTCCAGCTCCCGGCGGCGGGCTGAACTCGCGCCCACTCGACGCCGAATCGGAAAACCTTCGATCCCAGATCGGCCGCCCGGTCGATGTCCTCGGCGTAGCGATGCCGGAAGTTGACCGAATCACCGATTTTGTCGTGGGTTCGTCCGGAATCGGAGTATCGAGACCAGTTGCTGTCCGGTGACGAACCTTCTGATTGGAATCCGGAGGTGGCAACGCCCCAGAGGAAGTCATCCGGTACCTCCGCCGAGGCGCGAGTGGGAAAGGCGAGCGCCCCGAGCAGGCACGTCAGTGCCATGAGTGCAGGCGTAATAGACCGCGACAGGGCTCCCATGCCTGGGAGACTAAGTCATACAAGTGTCCAGTCGCAGGCGTTTCGTCCGATCCGCCCGCGACTGGACCGTGTCACTCAGTGACCCAGCCGCTCAGAAATTCCGCTCAGAAAACCATGGTCATCGATCCCGGATTCCACGTCCCGGAGCGCTGAACGGTCGCTTCGTCGACCTGGGCAGGCACTGCACTCGGATCGATCGGTGTGTACTTCTCGATCGAACCCCAGTCGCGAGCCCAGTCGTTGTCGAGGTACGACGGAATGGTCTGAGCGGTCAGGAGCAGATCGATCCACCCCAACGGTCCACCGCCGTAGTGGTCCTGCCATGCGCTGGTCACGAGCGCGCCGGAATGGTCGGGAAGGATCCGATACTCGGGGACCTCGGCGATACCGACCCGATGATCGAAGGGGCGTTGGCACGGGAATGCCAGTCCGACAGCCCAATCCAGCATGACGGGCGCCTGCGAACCGACGACGTCGTTGAGCTTCTGGGTCTTCGGAACCCGCGGCGGCGTAACGGCCACCCATTGGTCGGCCTTGCTGTCGTAGTCGCTGACCACAAGTCGAATGCTGTTGGCTTCGACGGGAATCTGGTCCAGCGGCACACGCAGGTTCCGCCATGACGGTGCCGGACCGATGTCGAGGGGCGCGATCTTTCCGAGTGTTTCCACAGCGTCTGTTTCGGCATCGTCGACGCCACGCGCTGTTCCGTATTCGACCTCGACGTTCTGGCCGTAGGTGACGATTCCGTCCTTGTCGACCGACCGAACACGACCTGCGGCTGCAATCGAGATGATGTCTCCGCGTGTGGCGTTCTCGCCCACGTCGGGGAGTTGGTACCAGTCGCTGGTCAGAGTGCCGGGGGAGGGCTGACCGTAACTACCCATGACGGGTGTTGTCGCCGGGTCGAGACCGAACGGCAACGCGACCGAACTGCCGTTGACCCCGGTCTGTCCGGCGCCTCCGCCGGTTCCGGCCGAGTTACCGGCGGTGTCCTCGGAGGTGTCGACGGTGTTCGCGCCGCCGGTAGCCGTGGCTTCCTTGTCTGCTCGAAGGTCGGAGGCGACGCCATTCGGATCGAATCCTGTAGCCCCACCGGCGGAGAGTGCTGTGGCGACGCTGCCCGAGAGGGGCGTCAGCATCGAGGCGTTCGGATCGGTCTCGAGCAGAACGTCGTTGGCGAGTCCGCAGTGTTGGCCGAGAACGGCGTCGACGTTTGCACGGCCCACCGAATAGGCCGGGTACTGGGTGACCGCGCCCTTGGCCATGGACAGCACCTCGAAGAGGACCATGGCACCTGCGGCAATCGTCAGTGGCGAGATGGCAAGCAGTCGAGCGTGCTTCGCGGACGGTTCCTTCCCAGCGGTGTACGGCTCACGGAAGAAGTACCACGCGGCGACGCCGAGCATCAGCACCGTCAGCCCGAGGAGGACGGTGCTCGCGCCGAGTCCGCTGATCGACACCGGCTTGTCAAACCACGGAACGCTGTAGCTGGACACGTAGTAATAGCTGTTGCTGCCGGTGAATGCGACGGCCAGGAGAAACAGTACGGCTGCCGCGAAGAGGGCCCGATTGCGCGGCGAGCGCAGGAGTTTTGTACCCACGGCGACCGCCGTCATCATCGCCAGAACGGCGGTGAGTCCGGCAAAGATTCCGAAGTGGTGCGTCCACTTGGTCGGCGAGAACATCAGCAGTGGCAGTGCGCCGATCGTCAGCCCCACGACGCGGCGTGACGGACCGGCGGCCAAACCGGGAATCCGGCCGCCCTTGCGCAGCATCATCGCGGTGCAGACGCCAAGGCACAGAACCATGACGAACACACCGAATCTGCGAGTCAGAGAACCGTCGACGGAGATGTTGAAGAGGTATTGATAACGGAGGTACTCGTCGAACCAGGGCTGGTTCGGTGAGATCGAGTGGACGCGTTGCATCTCGACGACGGCGGCGAGGCTCTGATCGCCGAACGCGGCGATGAGGATCGACAGTCCGGCAGCCAGCAATGGTCCGACAGCCGCGACGTAACCGGTGGTGCGGGCACGTTCGATGATGATGCGCATGATCGGGCGGATTCCGGCGATCAGTGCGGCGAAGCAGATGAGGCCGGAAGGCCCGGCGGTCAAGGTGAATCCGGCGATCAGAATCGCGACTGCGACCGGCAGAAGTCGTCTCGTCGCGACTGCGCGTTCGATCGAGCACCACGTCAGCAGGACGCCGAGAGCAACGATCGGTTCGGGCCGCAGTCCGTTGTTGAACGGAAGCCAGAACGCGAGGAAGACAAGCGCGCCGGTCCACAGGGCGAGCCGGTTTCCGCGAATTGCGGCTCCCAGTCGAGGCGCGACCTCGCGGCTGATGACGAGCCAGGTGATGATGCCTGCCAACAGAGCAGGCAGACGAACCCAGGGGCTTGCAGTGCTGACGTGCGCCAGGAGTCCGAGGATGTTGTAGTACGGCGTTCCGAACGGGGTCTCGGGGACCGCGAACCACCGGAAATAGTTGGACATGTAGCCCGATTGCTCGGAGGCCCTGGCCATCGTGAACTGGTAGCCGTCATCGGTGGTGGTAGCGCCGATGAAGTGCCAGAGCACCAGAGTTCCGACGACGACGCCGTCGAGGACGGTGAACTTCCACCATCGGGCGGGCAGAAATTTGCGTGTGCCCCGGCCGTCGCGGTTGTCGAGGCGGTGCAGCGCGAAGAGGGACACGACAGCCGTGAGTGCCCCGAGAATCATGGCGAGAGTCTTGATCACCGACGGGCTCGACGTGAAGCGAGAGTCCGCCTCGATCGAGACGTTCAAACCGGCTGATGCCGAATCGAGGTCGCTGAAGACGCCGACTACCTGTGGTCGGCTGTCGCCCTCGATGACGCGCGGTTCGGAACCGGTGGCGCTGAAGGTGGTTCGGGTCGGCTCGGCGGCGAGCGTGAGTGCGCATCCAGTTTGCAGATCAGCAACGGGTGTCGAGAGCAGCACTTGATCGCGCAGGACAACGTCGACCCGAGCGGGAGCGTCGGCGGATTCGGGGGAGACAGTGGCAACAAATCCGTAGCGGCGCGCATCGGCGGCACCCGGGGGAGCCGTCGAGACGAGTGTTCCGCCGGTGGCGGCCAACTCGCTGATCGACGCGCACGGGATCGATGCCTCCATGCGCAGCGGTGTGTACGAGACCAATGGCGCCTCGACGCTTTTCGTCGACCCGGCCTGCGGCCAGTTGACGACGGCTGTGTCCTGCTCGATCGGCAGGAACGGCACTGATCCGCACAAAACTATGCCGAGGATCGATGCGACAATCGCAACGATCCGTGCTCGGTTCGGTCCGCTGGATCGCTGAGGGGTCGGCAAGGCCGGAGGTGCGGTCGTGGCCACGTCACTGTCTGTCACGACTTTGGACCCTAGCTGTGCGTGACGTGTTTGTTATAAAAGCGCGAGTAATGGGATGGTCGTGTTCCCGGTGCCGTTCCGCGGTGCGGGGGTTGTCGGCGATCGAGGCGGGGGTGCTGTGCACGAAGTTCACGAGTCCATTTCGTTGAGCCCACTTCTGCGGCGTTCGACGGCCGCATTGTGCGTCGTCCTCGGAATTGTCCTGGTGATTGTCTGCGGGTTCGCGGCGATCGTGGAACACGACCCGGCGGGCTACGTCGGCGCCGTGTTGTCCGCGGTCCTGTCCTTCGGGTTGGCCGCGTACATGTGGAAGGTGCGCGTGATCATCACCACAGACGTCGAACGAGTGTCGATCGCGCTGTCTCCGGGGCTGCGTCAGGTATTTCGGTGGGACGAAGTTGTGTCTGCAACTGCAGTACATATCGGGATGGGCTCCGGAATCGGTTATCGAATGACCGGCCCAGGTATGCGGGTAATTCTCGCGTCACCCGGCGCCGGGGTCCGCTTTCGTCTGCACGACGGACGCGAAATCTCGGTGGCGACCGACCGAAGGGACGAGCTGATCGAACTCGCCCGGCGGCGGGCGCCGGACCTGCAGTGAGCGTCGCAGGTGGACCGGTGAAAAATGGGGTGCGCCTATCCTGGATAATTGACATCAGTTCTGTGTTTCAGGCGCGTTGTTCAGGCCTGTAATGCCGGACCGGTTTGCTGCCGCTTGCACAGGCACCCCGTTTGCGTACGAGAGGAACTCTCATGCTTGCCCGCACCGACCTGCGTGGTCGTACCCCATCCACGGCCGAACTTCGCGCCGCGCTTCCCCGAGGTGGAGTGGATGTGGACGCGGTGCTGCATCAGGTTCGCCCGATGGTCGAAGCTGTTCGTGATCGCGGGGCAGAAGCCGCCCTCGAGTTCGGCGAGAAGTTCGACGGCGTTCGTCCGGCTTCGGTTCGTGTACCCGCAGCCGAGCTCGAGCGCGCACTTCGTGAACTCGACCCCGCAGTCAAGGAAGCCCTCGAGGTTGCGATCGAGCGCACCCGCAAGGTGCACGCCGATCAGCGTCGCAAGGACACCGTCACCGAGGTCGTTCCGGGCGGCACGGTCACCGAGCGTTGGGTGCCGGTCGAGCGCGTCGGGCTGTACGTACCCGGCGGCAATGCCGTGTACCCGTCGAGCGTTGTCATGAACGTCGTGCCGGCTCAGACGGCCGGCGTCGGGTCGCTTGTTGTCGCCTCGCCGCCCCAAGCCGACTTCGGCGGATTGCCGCACCCGACCATTCTTGCCGCCGCAGCCATGCTCGGCGTCGACGAGGTGTGGGCCGTCGGCGGCGGGCAGGGCGTCGCCCTCCTTACCTACGGCGGAACCGACACCGATGGAACCGAGCTTGTCCCGGTCGACCTCATCACCGGTCCCGGCAACATCTACGTCACTGCGGCCAAGCGTCTGTGCCGCGGACTGGTCGGCATCGACGCAGAAGCCGGTCCCACCGAGATCGCGATCCTCGCCGACCACACCGCTGACCCGGTCCACGTTGCCGCCGACCTCATCAGCCAGGCCGAGCACGACGTGATGGCCGCCAGCGTTCTTGTCACGACCAGCGTCGAATTGGCCGACGCCGTCGACAAGGCTCTGGCTGCGCAGCTCGAGATCACCAAGCACCGCGAACGCGTCACCACGGCACTGACCGGCAGCCAGTCGGGCACGGTGCTGGTTTCTGATGTTTCCGCTGGTCTGCGCGTCGTCAACGCTTATGCGGCCGAGCACCTCGAGATTCAGACCGAGGACGCAACCGGTGTCGCAGCTCAGGTCACCAGCGCTGGTGCCGTGTTCGTCGGCCCATGGGCGCCGGTCAGCCTCGGCGACTACTGCGCCGGCTCCAACCACGTTCTGCCGACGGCCGGGTGTGCACGTCACTCCTCCGGTCTGAGCGTGCAGACCTTCTTGCGTGGGATCCACGTGATCGACTACTCCGAGTCGGCTCTGAAAGACGTTGCCGGACATGTCATCACGCTCGCCAATGCGGAGGACCTGCCTGCTCACGGCGAGGCTGTGCGTCTACGATTCGAGGCTCTGCGATGAGTAGTGCTCCTGGAGAATCGATTACGGTCGACGCCCTTCCGATTCGCGAGAACCTGCGTGGAAAGTCGGCATACGGCGCACCGCAATTGGCGGTGCCGGTTCAGCTCAACACGAACGAGAACCCGCATCCGCCGACGCAGGCGCTCATCGACGATGTCGCCGAATCCGTGCGCGAAGCCGCGAAGGAACTGCACCGCTATCCCGACCGTGACGCTGTGGCGTTGCGGACGGATCTGGCTGCGTACCTGTCGAAGCAGACCGGGGTGCCGGTCACCGTCGACAATCTCTGGGCGGCAAACGGATCGAACGAAATTCTGCAGCAGTTGTTGCAGGCGTTCGCAGGTCCGGGGCGCAGCGCGATGGGTTTTGTGCCCTCGTACTCGATGCACCCGATCATCGCCGACGGTACCGATACCGAGTGGGTCGAGGTCTTCCGTCGGGACGATTTCGCACTCGACGTGGATGCTGCCGTCACAGTGATCGAGGAGCGTCGACCGGACGTCGTGTTCGTGACCAGCCCCAACAACCCGACCGGACACAGCGTCGGTATTGCGGAACTGCGACGCATTCTCGACGTGGCGCCGGGCATCGTGATCGTCGACGAGGCGTACGCAGAGTTCTCCGCTGCCCCCAGCGCGATGACGCTGATCGACGAGTTCCCGGCCAAGCTGGTTGTCACCCGCACCATGAGCAAGGCTTTCGCGTTTGCCGGTGGCCGACTCGGCTACCTCGCCGCAGCTCCCGCATTCATCGACGCACTGTTGTTGGTGCGCTTGCCGTATCACCTCTCGGTGGTCACGCAAGCTGCGGCACGTGCCGCACTGCGTCACGCCGACGAGACCCTCGGCAGTGTCCATGCCTTGTCTGCCGAGCGTGATCGGGTGTCGAAGGCGCTGGCGGACACCGGTTTCCGAGTGATTCCCAGTGACGCGAACTTCATCTTGTTCGGTCAGTTCACCGACAGTGCGCAGGCGTGGAAGGAATACCTCGACCGCGGGGTTCTCATCCGCGACATCGGCATCCCCGGATACCTGCGGGCCACAGTGGGACTCGAAGCCGAGAACGACGCGTTCATCAAGGCCAGTGACGAAATCGCAGGCACCCAGCTGGTCGACACGAATTCAGGAGAGACGGCATGAGCGATCGCATCGCGCGGATCGAACGAACAACTCGGGAATCAAGCATCGTCGTCGAACTGAATCTGGACGGGACCGGCATCGTCGACGTCTCCACCGGCGTTCCGTTCTTCGACCACATGCTCAACGCCTTGGGTACCCACGCCAGCTTCGATCTCGATGTCAAGGCGAAGGGTGACGTCGAGATCGACGCTCACCACACCGTCGAGGACACCGCGATCGTTTTCGGCCAGGCGCTCGGCCAGGCACTCGGCGACAAGAAGGGCATCCGCCGTTTCGGCGACGCTTTCATACCGATGGACGAAACGCTGGCGCACGCGTCGGTCGACGTCTCCGGTCGCCCTTACTGCGTGCACACCGGTGAGCCCGACTACATGGTGCATTCCGTCATCGGCGGGTACCCGGGCGTTCCGTATCACGCGGTGATCAACCGCCACGTGTTCGAGTCGATCGCATTGAATGCACGTATCGCACTGCACGTTCGGGTTCTGTACGGCCGCGATCAGCATCACATCACCGAAGCCGAGTACAAGGCCGTTGCGCGCGCTCTGCGTGAGGCGGTCGAGCCGGATCCGCGCGTGAGTGGCGTGCCGTCGACGAAGGGCACACTGTGAGCGTCCTCTTCACCTACTTGCTGTTCATCGGCGCGGGTATTGCCGTGGGCGGCGCCTACTCGATGTTCAAGGTCAACAAGCTTGCGTCGGGAATCCTTCTGGCGTTGGCGGTTCTGGCGGCGGTAGCGGGCGCACTGCGTCTGTGACGCGAAAAGTGACTGTGTCTGAGTCGCGAGATCCTGCTCCATCGCCGGGGTTGCTTCGCACTCCGGGCATGATCGGTGTCCTGATCATGGCGGCGGCAGCTTTCGGTGGCTGGTCGTTGCTGTTGCCGGTGGTGCCGTTGCTGGTTGCGCATTCCGGCGGATCGGATGCGCTCGCCGGATCGGTGACCGGTGTCTTCATGGCGGCCACGGTCGTGACGCAACTGCTCGTGCCTCGGTTGTTGCGGACGCAGGGCTACCGGCGCGTGCTGGCGGTCGGATGTCTGCTCCTCGGTCCACCGTCGTTGGTGCTGTTGATCTCGGCCGACGCCGGCCCCGTCCTGGCGGTTTCCGCGGTGCGAGGAATCGGTTTCGGCATGCTGACTGTTGCCGGCAGTGCGCTCGTGGCGGAGTTGGCGCCCAAACGAATTCTGGGCCGTGCCACCGGCGCTCAGGGAATCGCGATCGCAGCGTCACAAATGGCGGGGCTTCCGCTGGGGCTTGCGATCATGGAACGGTGGTCGGCAACACCGGTGTTCGTTCTCGGTGCGCTGATCCCGGCACTCGCGCTGGTGGCCATTGCCGGGTTGCCGAAGATCTTCGCCCAGCCCACCGGCGAATCCGCCCGGTTGAGTGTGTTCGTCGTCTTGGTCCCGGTGCTCGCTCTGGCGTGTGTGTCCGCGTCGTTCGGCGGGCTGTCGTCTCTACTGCCGATCGCAATTTCGGAGCGCGCGGCCGTTGCAGGTGTGGTGTTGGCGACCGCCAGTGGATCGATGTTGATCGGCCGGTACTCGGCGGGCCTGATCGCCGATCGTCTCGGCAGTGGTCGGACACTCGCGCCGGCATTGGCGTCGTCGACCATCGGATTGGTGCTGTTCGCGATCAACGTCGACGGCGGGTCGACGCCGGTCTTGTTCTGCGCGGCGGTCCTTTTCGGGCTCGGGTTCGGGGCGGTGCAGAACGAATCCTTGGTCATGGCGTTTCAGGCTGCCGGCCCGAGGCAACTCGGATCCGCCAGCGCGATCTGGAACATCGGCTACGACGCCGGCACCGGAATCGGTGCATTGGCGTTGGGATTCGTGGCCACGACTGCCGGCTATGCGTGGGTCTTCGCGGTCTCTGCGGTCGTTGTCGCTCTGCTCCCGGCACTGGCCGCGGGCGGCAAAGTGATCGGCAGCAGGGTTGCCCGATAGAGTTGGGGCATGAGCGCTTCCACGATTGCTGTACTCGATTACGGCTCCGGCAACCTGCATTCGGCTACTCGCGCACTGGCGCGCACCGGGGCGCAGGTGGAGGTGACCAACGATATGAAGGTTGCATTAGCGGCGGACGGTCTGGTGGTGCCCGGCGTCGGTGCGTTCGCGGCCTGCATGGAAGGTCTGCGCGCAGTCCAGGGTGACCGAATCATCGGTAGACGCTTGGCCGGTGGCCGACCGGTGCTGGGTATCTGCGTCGGCATGCAGATTCTGTTCGACCGCGGAGTTGAATTCGGTGTCGAGGCGGAGGGCTGCGGCGAATGGCCTGGCACCGTCGAGAGGCTGCAAGCAGAGGTTTTGCCGCACATGGGCTGGAACACCGTGGAGGCTCCGGAGTCGAGCACGCTGTTCAAGGGTATCGACGCCGACACCCGCTTCTACTTCGTTCACTCGTACGGTGTGCAGAGTTGGGAACTCGCGCCGTCCGAGCACATCGCACCTCCGAAGCTGACGTGGGCAGATCACGGCGGAAAGTTCCTCGCTGCCGTCGAGAACGGTGCGTTGTCGGCAACGCAGTTCCACCCCGAGAAATCCGGCGACGCAGGCGCCGAGTTGCTGAGCAACTGGGTGCAGAGTTTGTGACCGGGAGATCCGGCCCGAACCGTGGCGACGACTTTTCCCTCGCTCGTCTGGCGTTGTTCTCGCTCGGCGCCGCTGTGGCTGCGTTGGCGGTCGCCACCGTCGTCATCGTCGTGCTCAAACCCTCGCCGGGTGTCGGTCTCGCGATCGGTCTCGTGGGGGTCGTTGCTGCGATCGCGGCAATGGGCGTCGTATCCAAGCGGATGACCCGAAAAGCGTTCGGTGACCCGGAAGACGGTTCGAGGTCCTGACCTACTAGGGTTACCGCACGTGAGCCTGGTCCTTTTGCCTGCTGTAGATGTTGTCAACGGTGAAGCTGTTCGCCTCGTGCAAGGAGAGGCGGGAAGTGAGACCGGTTACGGGTCGCCCCGCGACGCTGCTCTTGCGTGGCAGAACGACGGTGCCGAATGGGTGCATCTTGTCGACCTCGACGCCGCTTTCGGGCGTGGGTCCAACAGCGAACTGCTGGCAGGCGTCATCGGCGACCTGACGGTCAAGGTGGAACTCTCCGGAGGAATCCGCGACGACGCTTCCCTGGAAGCTGCACTGGCCACCGGCTGTGCCCGCGTCAATCTCGGAACCGCCGCTATCGAAGATCCCGAGTGGTGTGCCCGTGCATTGGCCAAGTACGGCGACAAGATCGCCGTCGGACTCGACGTTCGTCTGGTCGACGGCCAGTACCGCACCCGTGGGCGCGGCTGGGTCACCGACGGCGGCGATCTGTGGGAGACCCTGGCCCGTCTCGATCGCGACGGCTGCACCCGTTACGTCGTCACCGACGTCTCCAAAGACGGCACACTCACCGGTCCCAACCTCGAACTTCTCAGTCAGGTCTGCGCTGTCACCGACGCTCACGTCGTCGCCTCCGGTGGTGTGTCGACCATCGAGGATCTGCTCGCCATTTCCAGCCTGGTTGATCAGGGTGTCGAGGGCGCGATTGTCGGCAAGGCGCTGTATGCCGGTCGCTTCACTCTCCCCGAAGCGCTGGCAGCAGTTTCCGGATAGATTTTCCAGATGACTCCGACGCGTGACCTCGACGAACTTCTCGCGATTGCGGGTCGGCTTCTCGACGGCGTCCACGATCAGTTCGTCGCCGGTGTCGGCGCCCCGAGTGCGGTCCGCAAGGGCTGGGGTGATTTTGCCACCGAGGTCGATCTTGCGCTCGAGAAGCGGTTGACCGCGGAGTTGTTCGAGCAGACCGGCATCGAGGTGCACGGCGAGGAATTCGGCGGCCCAGACGTCGGTTCGGGGCTCGTCTGGGTTCTCGACCCCGTCGACGGTACTTTCAACTACTCGGCCGGATTGCCCACTGCCGGAACACTGTTGGCGCTTCTCGACGATGGTGTCCCGGTACTCGGATTGACCTGGCTTCCGTTGATCGGTCACACGTACGCCACTCGTGCCGGCGGTCCGTTGTTGGTCAACGGAATCGCCGTACCGCCGCTGGAGCCAACCGATCTGGCGTCGTCGATCGTCGGATTGGGTGCCCTCAACGTCAACAGTCGCGGCCGGATCCCCGGCAGTTTCCGTCTCGACCTCCTCGCCGAGATCAGCAAGGTGTCCTCGCGGATCCGGATACACGGCTCCACCGGAGTCGATCTCGCTTTCACGGCGGCCGGCATCCTGGGCGGAGCGATCGTCTACGGCCGCAACGCGTGGGACAACGCGGCCGGGGTCGCTCTCGTTCGCGGTGCGGGCGGGGTGGTCACCGATCTGGCCGGCAACCCGTGGACCGTAGAATCGGAGTCGGTGCTCGCTGCCGCCCCGGGCATCCACGGTGAGATTCTCGATATCCTCAACGCGCTCGGTGATCCGCGCGCTTCGTCCTCAGGAGGACCACAGTCATGACCCTCGCAGTTCGTGTGATTCCGTGCCTCGACGTCGACGCCGGACGAGTGGTCAAGGGTGTCAACTTCGAGAATCTTCGCGACGCCGGAGATCCCGTGGAACTCGCGGCAGCGTACGACGCTCAGGGCGCCGACGAACTGACCTTCCTGGACGTCACCGCCTCGACGTCGGATCGTGGCACGATGCTCGACGTCGTAAGTCGTACTGCCGAGCAGGTTTTCATTCCTCTGACCGTCGGCGGTGGAGTGCGCACGGTCGCGGACGTCGATCGTCTGCTGCGTGCCGGTGCAGACAAGGTCAGCGTCAACACCGCGGCGATTGCGCGCCCGGAACTGCTCAAGGAACTGAGTGAGCGTTTCGGCTCGCAGTGCATCGTCCTCTCGGTCGACGCCCGCACCGTTCCCCAGGGGCAGCCGGACACACCGTCGGGGTGGGAGGTCACCACGCACGGGGGCAAGCGCGGCACGGGCATCGACGCTGTCGAGTGGGCCGAGCGTGGTGCCGAGTTGGGAGTGGGGGAGATCCTGCTCAACTCCATGGACGCCGACGGCACCAAAGCGGGCTTCGACCTTCTGATGATCCGCGCTGTCCGGGCAGCAGTCCACGTACCGGTGATCGCCAGTGGCGGTGCCGGCCTGGTCGAGCACTTTGCCCCGGCAGTCGAAGCGGGCGCAGACGCAGTTCTCGCAGCGAGTGTCTTCCACTTCGGCGATCTGAGCATCCCGGAGGTCAAGGATGCGATGCGTGCCGAGGGAATCGTCGTTCGCTAGGCGTTCTCGGCGCGGATTCCGTCGAACATGAGGCGGCTGATGGCTTGGTTCAGCGTGGTGCAGTCGACGGACGAATCGGCTCGCAATCCTTGAATCGCACTTGCCAGCATCATGCCGTTGACAGCCTGCGCAGTGTTGTCGACGTCGAGGTCGGCGCGTAGATAGCCGCATTCGACTCCGTGATGCAGGTACGCCGCGGTCAACGATGCCGACTGGTCGAGTAGATCGAGCATCCGGCCAGTGAGATCGGCGTCGACGCCTGTCGTCTCGAAGAGCAGAACCCGCGGAATGCGCGGGTCGTCGAAGAAGATGCGGGGGAGCGCTTCGGCGATGCGACCGACCTGGGCGCGGTACTCGTCCAACGTATTTGCTGCGTCAGGGGCATTTTCGACGGCGAGTGCGCTGATGATCTTTGCGATCAGATCGTCGATGACGTGGTCGATGATGTCGCGCTTGTTCTCGAAGTATCGGTAGAACGTGCCGTGACCGATTCCGAGAGTTGTTGCGATATCGGCAATTCCGGTCGCGTGGTAGCCGCGTTCCGCGAAGCACTCGAATGATGCGTCGATGATCTCGCGGCGCAATTCCGCTTTTTTTCGTTCCGCTCGGGTCATGGCCTTCGTCACGTCTGGAATGATACCGTTCTCAATAACGGAATGACGTGTCAGTTTCTGATGTGCAGTTCACGGGTGCGTGGTTCATGGGTGTGCAGTTCATGAGAGGGATTCTCCGATGGCAGTGCAGTACGACGCAGTAGTGGTGGGGGCGGGCTTCGGCGGAATGGGTGCGGCCATTCAACTCAAGCGGATGGGCCTGGACAACCTGGCGATCCTCGAGCGTGAGGACGATCTGGGTGGAACCTGGCACGTCAACCGCTATCCCGGTTTGGCTGTCGACATCGCGTCGGTCACCTACTCGTATTCGTTCGAGCCCAATCCGAACTGGTCCAGGCTCTTCGCACCGGGTGCCGAACTCAAGAAGTACGCCGATCATGTCGCGGACAAGTACGACCTGCGGAAGCACATGACGTTCGGTGCCGTGGTCAACGGAGCCCGCTGGGACGAAGATTCCTCGCACTGGGTCGTATCCGTGGAGGGGGCACCGGACATCACTGCCAAGTACCTCCTGACTGCGACGGGTTTCCTCTCGCAGCCCCATCGACCGGACATCTCCGGTATCGATGAATTTGCGGGCAAGATCATCCACACCACCGCCTGGGACGATTCCTACGACTTGTCGGGCACCAAGACTGCAATCATCGGAACCGGCGCCACCGCCGTGCAGTTGATCCCCGAGGTGGCGCGGGAGGCCGCAGAGTTGACCGTCTACCAACGCACCCCGATCTGGGTCGTTCCCAAGATCGACGTCCCCATTCCGAGCGCAGTGCAGAAGCTGTTCTCGCGCATTCCGCTCACCCAGCGAATCGCCCGCGCTGTCAGTTCGTCGATACTCGAAATGATCATGGTCAGTGCGGTCCTGCATTACAAGCAGGTCAAACTGTTGAACAAGGGCGCTGCAGCCGCATCACGAGCGTTTCTGCGGTCGCAGGTCCGTGACGCGCATCTCCGCGAGCAACTCACACCGGACTACGACTTCGGGTGCAAGCGACCCACATTCTCGAACAGCTATTTCCGTACCTTCACCAAAGACAACGTGCACCTCGAAACCATGTCGATCGACCACATTGCTGCCGACGGAATCGTCACGGCCGACGGCCGCAAGACCGAGATCGACACGCTGGTGCTGGCAACGGGATTCAACCTCTGGGATGTGAACTTTCCGGCCATCGAGGTTATCGGCCGTGAGGGCCGAAACCTCGGTAAGTGGTGGCGCGACAACCGTTTCCAGGCCTATGAGGGGGTCGCGGTTCCCTACTTCCCCAATTTCCTCACGCTCGCCAGTCCGTACTCGTACAGCGGGTTGTCCTACTTCACGACTATCGAATCCCAGATGCAGCACATGGATCGACTGTTCGGCGAGGTGAAGCGACGTGGCGCGGAGACGTTCGAGGTCACCGAAACCGCCAACGCCGAGTTCCTGGACCGGATGACGGAGAACCTCGCGGACTCCGTCTTTTACGGCGGCAGTTGCCAGACTGCGCGGAGCTACTACTTCAATCAGCACGGGGAGGCTGCGATCCTGCGGCCCACGTCTACACGCAATGCGTTTGTCGAAGCGAAACGCTTTCCGCTCGAGGATTATTCGATCAGCTAGGCGGGCATGCCCCGTGTTCGGCTATCTCGCCGATCTGACTCCGCTCGGAACCGATATCACGGGATAGCGGTTCTGCCGGTTCAGTCGGGAAGAGACCGAGCTGTGTATCAGTTGGCTCACCGCGGAGGCAGCGCCTTTTCGCGGTGAGCCGATCACGATGGTGAAGGCGTCGTACTTGTCCGCGGTCGCGAGGATGACACCGGCCGGGTCGCCGTAGGTACAGTCGTATGTCCAGGTGTCCGTGTGCGAGGCAAGTGTCGAGGTTGTCTGTTCGCGTTGCGACACCATCTCGTCGTGCAGACGCGTTTCGAACTGTGGTGAGTCGGTTTCGACAGGCAAGTCCTCGGACGTGATGCAGTGAACGACGTGGAGTGCTGAATCCTCCTTGGCGGCAAGCGTCAATCCGTAGCTGACGACATTCTTGCTGCTCAGGCCTGCGCCGATCCCGACAACGATGTGGCGGGTCGGGACGCGATCGGTGCTCGCGTTCACGAGGTGGCAGGTGTACTCCGGGTGTGGGCCGTCATGACGTTGATGGTTCATGTCGGATCCTCTTCCAGAGCGAGAAGCGAAGAAACTTCCATTCTACGGCGACCAAGCAGGGGAATTCCACGGAAGTCACAGGTGGAAGGTATAAACGTCATATGAGTCTTGATCCCGCAATCGCGGCGAAGCTGAAGCGAAACGACGCCGGACTGTTCAGCGCGGTTGCTCAGGAGAAATCGACCGGTGATGTGCTGATGGTCGCGTGGATGGACGACGAAGCGCTCGCGCGAACACTGGAAACCCGTAAGGGGACGTACTATTCGCGCTCGCGCCAGCAGTACTGGGTCAAGGGTGAGACGTCGGGGCACACCCAGTACGTCCACGAAGTGCGACTTGACTGTGACGGCGATTCGGTCTTGCTGATCGTCGATCAGGAGGGCGCCGCGTGCCACACCGGCACTCACACCTGTTTCGACACCGACGTCCTACTCGCTGCGGAACAGTGACACGAGATGGCCGCTGACAAGACTCCACAACCGCTCGATTACGCCTTCACCGCTCCCATCGAGAAAGACGGGGCGTTCGCGACATTTCTGACGGTGCCTGGTTCGGCGGAACTTCTGGGAACCAGGCGCGCTGTGAAGGTGGTCGGGACTCTCGATGGTGAACATCCCTTCGAGGCGACGCTGATGCCGTCCGGTGACGGTCCACACTGGCTTCCGCTGCGCGTGGCGCTCTGCAAGGCGATCGGCAAGAGTGCCGCTGGAGAAGAAGTATCGGTACATCTACAGCAGCGACTGAGCTGAAGTTTTCCCGAACCAAGGAGCGTCGTGGTCGACAGAGCGGTTGATTCGTTGCAGGTGGTAGCGCGAGAGTTGAGCCCGTTCGGCGGTGACGAGTCGAAAACACGCACGTTGCGCATGTCGCGGACCCTCGCGGCGCCCATCGGCACGGTCTGGGCGGCGATCACCGAGTTCGACCGCATTCCCCAATGGTTCATGCCGGTCGGGGGAGAAGCCAGGATCGGCGGCCACTATCAGCTCGAGGGCAACGCCGGCGGCGAAATTTTGGCGTGCGATGCTCCTCGAACACTTCGCATCACCTGGGAATACGGCGGCGATGTGAGCTACGTGACTGTAAATCTCGCCGAAAAAGGCAGTGGTGCAACGCTGTTCGACTTCGAACACGCCGCGGACGTAGCGCCGGATCGGTGGGCCGAGTACGGTCCAGGTGCCGTCGGTGTCGGGTGGGACATGGGACTGCTCGGGCTGGCTCGACACGTGGAACTGGGGATCGCGACGCCACTCGAGACACCCGAGTGGTCGGCGAGCGACGAGGCCAAGGCATTCATCGCGGGAAGCAGTGAACTGTGGGCCGAAGCTGCGATCGCATCGGGCGACGACCCGGATGCGGCTGCAGCCGCCGCTGCTCGCACGACCGCTGCATACACCGGGTAGATCACCTCTACGAGGACTAACATCGGATTAGTCTGGTTGTTGCGGGACTTCCGCGCCACGAGCGGAGACGACGATGGTGTATCGGCTCATCGAAGTAGTGACGGTGTTCGTCCACTTCGCGTTTGTCCTCTATGTGGTGCTGGGTGGGTTCGTGGCGTGGAAGTGGCGTCGTACCATCGGTTTTCACCTTCTTGCAGTCGTCTGGGGAGCCGGTTCGATAGCGGTCGGATATGACTGCCCGCTGACCAATCTCGAGAACTGGGCCCGCCGAATGGCCGGTATCGCGGAGTTGCCGTCCACCGGATTCATCTCGCACTACATCACCGGCGTGTTCTATCCGGCGAGTATCGAAGGCCTGGTACAGGCGCTCGCGGCGACAGTGGTTGTCGGATCCTGGGTCGGATACGTGCTGCTCGGACGGCATTCGAAGGCTGAGGTCAAAGCGTCTTCAGTGTCGTGATTCCGTACAAACGATCCCTGCCGTTTCCGGATGGAAACGGCGGGGAGGCGCGATCAGGATTTACGCGCGAGTCAGTGCCACCACCGGAATTGTGCGGATCCCAGCTGTCTTCTCCGCGTATTCGGCAAATCCCGGGTATCGACTGGCCTGCTCGTCGTAGATGCGGTCACGCTTCTCGCCGGTTACTTCGCTGACGGAGACCGGGTATGTTTCGGTGCCGATCTCGACCGCTGCCTGGTCGGTGGCAACGAGGTTGTAGTACCAGTCGGGATTGGTCGGGGCACCGGCCTTGGATGCAAAAACGTAGATGGTCTTCGGATCCTGCTCGTCTGCCAGATACATCATGGGACTCACGAAATCGCGTCCGGATTTGCGTCCTGTGTGGTGGACCAACAGCATGGGCGCACCTTCGAAGGGGCCACCTACCTTGCCCTCGTTCTCCCGAAATTCCGCAATGATTCCTGCGTTCCAATCGTCGGTACTCATCGTTGTCTCCCGGTCTGCGAGTGGCGAAGGGCTCTGCCGCCAAGCTTTGCACAACTGGTGAATCGACGAGAGGTCATCTTCGGCGTCCAGCATGATCTACTATCTACGTATGAACGCAGATAGCGGTGTTTGTCGCCGCAAGCTTCCCGATGATCAAGTCGACCTCGTAGTCGAGGTGTTCCGCATGCTGGCCGACGCAACCCGTGTGCAGGTTTTGTGGGCATTGGTAGACCGCGAGTGCTCGGTGAACGAACTGGCGGAACGCGTCGGCAAGCCGGCGCCCTCGGTGTCGCAGCACCTGGCGAAATTGCGCATGGCAAGGTTGGTACGAACGCGCCGCGATGGTACGACGGTGTTCTATCGTCTGGAGAACGACCATGTGCGCCAACTGGTTACGGATGCGGTCTTCAATGCCGAGCATGCCGGACCAGGATTGCCGGGGCATCACCGTAGTGAAGGTGAGCTTCGGGAGATACACCCGGAGCGCTCGGCGAAGGTCGATCGTAGCGATCAAGAAGAAGGTGCGTCATGACGCACGAACCAAAGACGTCCCACGGTCACGGCCACGGCCACGGACACGGCCACGGGCCGAAGGGATTTCGATCGGCAGTCCGCGAAGTGTTCTCCCCGCACAGTCACGACGCTGCCGACAGTGTTGACGACGCATTGGAATCGAGCACAATCGGCATCCGGGCGGTCAAGATCAGTCTTGTCGCGCTCGGAGTCACCGCAGTTGCTCAGGTTGCGATCGTGGCGATCTCGGGTTCGGTGGCGCTGCTGGCGGACACCATTCACAACTTCTCCGACGCGCTCACGGCAGTCCCACTCTGGATTGCCTTTGCGCTCGGTCGGCGCGCTGCAACCAGGCGCTATACCTATGGTTTCGGGCGTGCGGAGGATTTGGCCGGACTGTTCGTGCTCGCCATGATCGCACTGTCGGCAGTGATCGCCGGTGTCGAGGCGGTGAGGCGATTGATCAACCCGGTCGAGATCGAGCACCTCGGTTGGGTAGCGGCGGCAGGTTTGATCGGTTTCATCGGAAACGAATTGGTGGCGTTGTATCGGATCAGGGTCGGCAGGCAAATCGGTTCAGCGGCCCTGGTGGCCGATGGATTGCATGCTCGGACAGACGGATTCACCTCGCTCGCAGTCCTTCTGGGGGCTGGGGGAGTTGCGCTGGGTTTCCCGTTGGCAGATCCGATCATCGGCCTTGTCATCACCGTGGCCATCGTGGCGGTGCTGAGGACTGCAGCGCGAGACGTCTTCCGGCGGTTGATGGACGGCGTCGAACCGGAGTTGGTGGACGGCGCCGAGCATGCATTGATGCACGAACCCGGAGTCCTCGGTGTTCGTGATCTGAAGATGCGGTGGATCGGACACCGACTGCATGCCGATGCAGAACTCGACATCGATCCCCGGGCAACGCTTGCCGAAGCTCACGCGATTGCACACAGCGCCGAGCATTCGCTCACTCACGCGGTACCCAAACTCGCTACCGCCTTGGTGCATGCGTACCCGGCGCATGACGCACCGAATATTGAGACCGCACTCGAATCCCAGGTCTGATCTGCAGAAACAGACCTGGCGGAATCCTTTATGTGATCGCATGGGAACTTGTTTTGCCATTTGACGAGATGGGAAGGTTATGCAACCCTATCTTTGATCAATCGGCGGACTGTGTCGAGTGGTAGTCGGCACGGTCGTCTCGCGCCGCAGGTCCACGGCAATCGATGCAGGCCGTCGGTACTTTTTTCGGCAGATGAGAGAACGACGCTGTGCATGCTGATCGACGTTTCGAGCCCTTTCCGCTGACCAGCGCGCAACGCGGAATCTGGTTTGCCCAGCTACTGCGCACTGATGTGCCGATCACGATCGCGCAGTATGTCGTAGTCGACGGGACTCTCGACGCGGCGGTGCTCGAAAGTGCCTGCGTCACAGCAGCGCATGAGTTCGGCTCCGGGATGCTGAAACTGCTCGAGATCGACGGCGAACCGTTTCAGCAGATCGATTCCGAGCTCAGTCAGAGCGTCGAAGTCGTCGATCTGAGCGGTGAGCGCGAGCCGGAGGCAGCCGCACTCGAGTGGATGCGGCAGGAGTACACCCGACCTTTTGATCTGCTCGCCGATCGATTGGTGAAGTCAGCCGTCCTGAGCGTCGGCGCGAACCGCCAGTTCTGGTACTGCCGGATCCATCATCTAGTCCTCGACGGCTACGGCGCCATGAACTTCATGACACGCATCGCCGAGCTCTACTCAGCGGAGGTCGCCGGCCTTTCAGTCCCCGAATCGTCGGCAACCGATCTTCTGGCCGTGCACGACGCCGAGGCCGAGTATCGGCACTCGCCGCGATTCCGCCGAGATCAGGACTACTGGGCAGCCAAGACAGCAGAGCTTCCGGCCGTGGCAAGTCTGGCCGGGAAGCGGATGGACGCCACACCGGGTGCGGTCGTGGTCGGCCGAACACTCGACAGTGCGAACGCGACGGCGAAGGCGGACGAGTTCTCTTCGGCGGCGGCGGTGGCTGCCTTCGCGCTCTACTTCGCCCGGGTGACCGGCACCGAAGACGTAGTGCTGAGTTTGCCGGTGACCGCGCGAACGAACAGGGTTCTGCGCGGTTCGGGTGGCATGATCTCCAACGTCGTTCCGCTGCGCCTCGCGGTGACCGCTTCGACCACGGTTGCCGAATTGAGCGCGGCTGCCTCGCTCGAACTGACCGGCGCGCTCAGACATCAGCGGTACCGCACCGAGGACATGAGGCGCGATCGAGGCGTCGGTGCCGAGCGTGGGTTCTTCGGTCCCGCGATCAACATCATGAACTTTCACCCCGAAGTGGTCCTGGGGTCGGTGACTGGTCGATTCCACATCTTGTCGACAGGGCCGGTGGAAGACCTGTCGGTCAACATCTATCCGAGTGCCTCGGGAGAGGCGCCGCGAATCGATTTCGAAGCCAATCCCCATCTGTACACCGCAGATGTCCTGAGCGACCATGTCCGCCGATACGTCGAACTGCTGTCCCGGTACACGCAAGCGCTGCCGGACACTCGTGTTCACGATCTCGAGATCCTGAGCGAAGCCGAGCGGAAGTCGCTCGTTCCGGCACGCGGCCCTGACGCACTGGCACCGATGACCTTGCCCACGATTCTCGCCCACGGCGTCGCGGCGTCGTCTGAGGGGATCGCACTGAGCTGCGGTACCCAGCAGCTCAGCTACCGCGAACTCGATCGTCGCTCCAACGTACTCGCTCGAATGCTGATCCGGCGCGGAGTGGGTCCTGGCACCAGTGTCGTGATCGCGCTGCCTCGATCCATCGATGCCGTCATCGCGTGGTGGTCGGTTGCCAAAACCGGCGCTGCATCAGTTCCGGTCGATCCGACGTACCCGGTCGAACGAATCGGTCACATGGTCGGGGACAGTAATGCTGTTGTGGGAATTACTGATTCGACTGTCCATCAGATGCTGCCCGTCGATCTGGACTGCATCTCGATCGACGCCTTCAGCTTTGTCGGCGACGAGTCCGTCGTCGACGACTCTGACCGCACGGCGCCGTTGCGAAGCGATCACATCGCCTATCTGATCTACACGTCCGGTTCCACCGGTACACCGAAAGGTGTTGCCGTCACGCACAATGCGTTGGTCGATTTCACCGCGTGGGGTCGCCCCGAACTCGGCGTCGGTGCGCATTCGCGAGTTCTGCGATTCTCGTCCGCGAGTTTCGACGCCTCCGTCTTCGAAATGGTTCAGGCGTTCAGTGCCGGGGCGACGATGGTCATCGCTCCGGCAGATGTCTACGGCGGCGGCGAGCTCACAGAACTGCTGCGCAGCGAGCGCGTCACCCACATCATCAGTGCGCCGGCAATTCTGGGCACGGTGGACGCCACCGATCTTCCGGATCTCGAAGCTGTGGTTGTCGGAGGTGACGTGTGCCCGCCGGACCTGGTTCGACGCTTCGGCCCGATCTGCCGGTTCTACAACAGTTACGGCCCCACCGAGTCGACCATCGTCATCACCACGACACCCCCGCTGGCGTCGGACGAGGCCATCACGATCGGTTCTCCGATTCAGGGCGCGCATCTGATGGTTCTCGACCGCTGGTTGCGACCTGTGCCGGCCGGGGTGGCCGGTGAACTGTATCTCGGTGGCCCCGGATTGGCGCAGGGCTACCACTCACGTTCAGCTCTCACCGCTGCGAGTTTTGTCGCCGATCCTCTCGGCGGCGGAACTCGGTTGTACCGCACCGGAGACGTGGTCCGCTGGACTCGGACTCTCGAACTCGAGTACGTCGGCCGCTCCGATTTCCAGGTGCAGGTCAATGGACTTCGCATCGAACTCGGTGAGATCGACGCTGTGCTCGCACGCCATGAATCCGTCGATTTCGTGGTGACGCTTGCCGGCGGCACCGTGTACTCGTATGTGAAGATCAAGCCGGGACACGATCTCGACGAAGAAGCGTTGATCGCACACGCATCTCGATTCCTGCCCGCTCACATGGTGCCGTCCCAGCTGATACCGCTGGCCGAAGTGCCACTGACCCCGGCAGGCAAGCTCGATCGCCAGGCGCTACCCGAACCGGAATTTCGTTCGGCGGCTCAGAACTACCGGGCGCCGAGCGGTCCGGTCGAGCGCATCATCGCCGACGCCGCTGCGTCGGTACTCGGCGTCGAGCGAGTCGGCGTCGACGATTCCTTCTTCGCGCTGGGTGGAGACAGCATCGTCGCGATCTCGCTCGTCTCTCGAGCAAAAGCCGCCGGAGTTGTCTTCACTCCTCGCGACGTGTTCGAACGCAAGACGGTGGCGCGATTGGCCGAAATCGCACTCCCGGCAGATGAATCGGTCGTACTCGAAGAACTGCCGGGTAAGGGAGTGGGGTTTGTCCCGCTGACCCCGATCGCAGCCAAGATACTGGGCACGGCCGGTAGCATCGACACCTTCTATCAAGCCGTGTCGGTCAGTGTTCCTGTCGGACTTGATCTCTCGCGCCTCGCGGCAACTCTTCAAGTAGTTGTCGATCAACACGACGCTCTTCGCGCGCGTTTGTTGCCCGACCACTCCGGATTCGACATTGCCCCTGGCTGTGCTGTCGATACATGGGTTCGTCGGACCGTCACCGAAGCGCTACCCGGAACCCCCGAGTTCGAGGAAGCTCTCACCCAGGCGACCGCGGACGCCGCGTCGAGGCTCGATCCGTACCGCGGCGATACTGCTCAGATCGTCTGGCTCGACTCGACGCACGATTCGGGCCGATTGGTGGTCGTCATCCACCATCTGGTTGTCGACGGCGTCTCGTGGCGGATTCTCCTTCCGGACTTCGCTGTAGCCTGGCAACAGATCGTTCACGGTGGCACGCCGGTACTGATGCCCGTCGGAACGTCACTGCGGCGTTGGTCGCACGGACTCACCGCGCTGTCACCGTCGGCGGAACTCGAGTACTGGCGTGAGGTCGTCGACTCCGATGGTGCGCCGATCGGTTCGCGTCCTCTCGATGCGGAACGGGACCGAGGGTCGTCACTGCGTCGGGTCCGGGTCGACATCGACCGTGACACAACAGATCACCTGTTGCGCGCGGTACCGTCGCACTATCGGACCGGTGTCAACGACGGCTTGCTCAGTGCCCTTGCCCTGGCATTGCGCACCTGGAGCGGATCACAGCGGATGCTCGTCTCGCTCGAAAGTCACGGACGAGACGAAGACGTGCTGCCCGGCGCTGACCTGTCCAGGACCGTCGGCTGGTTCACGGCGGTGTACCCGGTTCGGATCGATCTCACCGGACTCGGAGTGGACACGCCGGCGGTCGTGAAATCCGTCAAGGAACAGCTGAGAACCACGCCGGGGTCCGGTATCGGTTACGGGCTGCTCCGACGTGCAGGGATGCTGACCGGCCCGGAACCGCAGATCGGTTTCAACTACTTGGGCAAGATGTCCACCGCGGAGTTCGGTGACGAATTGCGGGCCGCGGGCTGGATTCCCGACGCCGGAATCGATCTCAACAACGGCAGCGGAAGCGATCTCGCGGTCAGTTATGCGATCGACATCAATGCCGCCGTCGTGGACGGTCCGGAAGGCGAGTTTCTTTCGGCGTCATTTGCTTTCCCCGAAGGTATCTTCGAACCCGCTGCAGTCGCGGAGCTCGCGACGGCGTGGCGCGTCGAACTGGAGAAGATTGCCGCCTCCGTCGGTGATCATGCCGGCCTCACACCGTCAGACGTTCCTCTGGTCTCGGCTTCGCAGGACGAAATAGAACTGTGGGAGAAGCAGTTCGGCCACCTGGAGGACATCTGGTCGCTCTCACCGCTGCAAGCCGGATTCCAGTTTCACGCCGGCCTCACCGCCGATGCCGTCGACGTCTACACCGGCCAGATCGTTCTGTCCCTCGCCGGGATCGTCGACAGCGATCGACTACAGCGGTCGCTTTCGAGATTGTTCGAGCGCCACACCGCACTTCGGACTGCTTTCGTGTACGACTCGAACGGCGTTGCAGCACAGCTCGTTCTCGATTCCGTGACAACTCCATGGCGGGAGGTGCTCGGGGATGATCCGCACGTCGTCGCGGAACTCGAGCGCACGGCACCGTTCGATCTGAGCGCACCCCCACTGCTTCGTGCAGTCCTGGTACGCCAGGGTGCGGATTCGGCGCACCTGATCGTGACTAATCACCACATTCTCTTCGACGGTTGGTCCATGCCGTTGTTGGTGCGCGATCTTCTGTCGCTCTACGCCGCCGACGCGTCGCTGCCGGTTCCCGCTCGGTCGTATCGCACCTACCTGCACTGGCTCGCCGAACAAGACAACGGCGCGGCATTGGACAGGTGGATCGGCGCACTGTCGGGAGTAGACGAACCGACGCTGATCGCACCACACCGCGCAGAGTCCTCCGTGCATGCAGTTCCCGTGGATGTCGAAGTCCCGCTGGAAGCCTCGTCGACCGAGGCGATCTTCGAGTTGGCCAGGCGCAGCGGCGTCACGGTCAACACTGTCGTCCAGACTGCGTGGGGTCTACTGCTCAGTGGCATGCTCGGACGCGACGACGTCGTGTTCGGAGCCACCGTCTCGGGTCGACCCGCGTCGCTGACCGGGGTCGAAGACATTCTCGGGTTGTTCATCAACACAGTTCCTGTTCGCGTTCGTGTCAACCCGGACAGTTCGGTGTCCGAACTCCTCGAACACGTTCAGTCCGAGCAGGTTCGGCTGCTCGACAGCCACCACGTCGGCCTGGCCGAGGTGCAGTCGGCCGTGGGCGCCGGCGCGATGTTCGACACGTTGACGGTGTTCGAGTCATATCCCGTCGACCGTTCGGCGCTCGAATCCGCGACGGATATCGCCGGGATGCGAGTTACGGGAATCGAGGTCGCCGACGCGACTCACTACCCGCTCGCCCTGATCACGGTCCTCGAACCGAGCCTTCACCTCACCATCGAGTACGCACCCGATTCGATGGACCACGACGCAACAGAGCGTGTCGGCCGACGCCTTGCATCGATACTGGGCGCGATGACTGGCGAGAAAATCCGCATCCGGGACATCGACTATCTCGACGCGGCCGAACGACGGCTCGTACTCGACGAGTGGAACGACACTGCCAACGTCATCGCTGACAAGACGCTGCTCGACCTACTCGGCGCCGACTCGGAAATCGCCGACTCGGAAATCGCCGACTCGGAAATCGTCGACTCGGGTATCGCCGACTTGGCCGATGCTGCACTGACCTTCGCGGGCACGACGATCAGTCGCGGAGAATTCCGGTCCCAGGTCAACTCTCTCGCTCGTCACCTCGTAGAACGCGGCGTCGGGCCGGAGTCACTGGTCGCGATCGCTCTGCACCGGAGCGCGCAGTACGTGGTGGCAGTGCACGCCGTCATCGCAGCCGGCGGTGCGTATCTTCCGATCGATCCGCAGCATCCGGACGAGCGGATCCGGTACCTGCTCGACATCGGAGCACCGTCGGTCGTCCTGTCGGTCGCGGCCGACGCCACATCGCTGCCCGATGGGGTCAACCCCGTACTTCTCGACGAGATCGATCTGTCGGGGTACTCCACCGAGCGGCTCGCGGACGTCGAGCGTCTCGGTCGTGTATCGCCGGATCACGTTGCTTATGTGATCTTCACATCCGGGTCCACCGGAAAGCCCAAGGGCGTTGCAGTGTCGCATCGAGCGATAGTCAATCGCCTGCTGTGGATGCAACATGAATATCCGCTCGGCCGTCACGACGTCGTGCTGCACAAGACACCCGCCACCTTCGACGTCTCGGTGTGGGAGTTGTTCTGGCCATTCGTCGCCGGCTCGCGACTGGTAGTTGCAGAACCCGATGGACATCGCGATTCTCGGTACCTCTCCGAGCTGATCGCTCGCGAAGGTGTCACCACCTTGCACTTCGTCCCGTCGATGCTCGACGTCTTCCTCGTCGACGGAGATCTCGCACAACTTCGATCCGTTCGTCAGGTGTTCGCCAGCGGCGAGGCACTTCCGCGTGCGACGGTCGTTCGCTTCCACGAACGATTCGGTGCACGTCTGCACAATCTTTACGGTCCCACCGAAGCTGCCGTCGATGTCACTTTCCACCAGACGGATGCCGCCGCAACAGGTCCGGTGCCGATCGGCGCTCCGGTCTGGAACACGCAGGCCTATGTGCTGGACCACCGCCTCGCGCCGAGCCCGATCGGAGTGGCGGGAGAACTCTATCTCGCGGGAGTCCAACTCGCCCGCGGCTACGTGCAACGCTCTGACTTGACAGCAGATCGTTTCGTAGCCAACCCCTTCGGTCCCGGCCGGATGTATCGGACCGGCGACCTCGTCATGTGGAACTCCACCGGTGAGATCGAGTATCTGGGTCGTACCGACTTCCAGGTGAAGCTTCGCGGGCAGCGCTTGGAACTCGGAGAAATCGACGGGGTCCTGTTGGAACTGTCGGGAGTTCTCTCGGCCGCCACCGTCGTACGTCAGGATCGTCTGATCGCCTACGTGACAGCTGATTCGGCAATCGACAGTGCCCTTCTCAGCGCGCACGCGCAGGCGAAGCTGCCTACCTACATGGTTCCCTCCGCATTCGTGTTCTTGACGTCGATGCCGCTGGGCCCCAACGGAAAACTCGACCGGCGTGCGCTGCCGGAACCGGATTCGGCGGCAGCTGAGTACGTCGCTCCCGTCACCGAACTCGAAAAGGCCGTTGCCGCGATCTTTGCCGAACTCCTCGGTGTGAGCGAAATCGGCCTCACCGCCGACTACTTCGCGCTCGGTGGCAACTCTCTGACGGCTACGCGGGTGGTGGCACGGATCAACTCGGCACTGGGATCGACTCTGGGTGTCCGAGACCTGTTCGACGCTCCGACAGTTGGTGCGCTGGCCGGACTCGTCGCCGGCAGCGCGCCGTCCAGGTTCACCGAACTCGGACCCCGCCCTCGACCGGACCAGATTCCGCTCTCACCGGCCCAGCAGCGTATGTGGTTCCTCAACAGATTCGATCCGGAATCCGGGGCGTACAACATTGCGGCAGCACTCGCTTTGTCCGGCAACCTGAACATTCAGGTTTTGCGCCAGGCGATCAGCGATGTCATCGACCGGCACGAGGTGCTGCGCACACTCTATCCTGATTCGGATCAAGGTCCTTACCAGTGCATTCTCGACGACGCGCCAGTTGCTCTCGAACCCGCGGATGTCAGTGACCCCGTCGCGGCTATCGGCGAATTGGTCGGTGCCGGGTTCGACGTGACCACCGAGGTTCCGGTGCGGGCTTCGCTTCTCCGGACGTCTGGTCGGGAGCATATTCTTGTACTCGTCGTCCACCACATCAGTGGCGACGGTTGGTCGATGCAACCACTGGCCGCGGATGTGATGACGGCCTACGCGTCACGGCTCGCGGGAACCGCGCCACAGTGGTCGCCGTTGAGCGTTCACTACGCGGACTACACGCTCTGGAAGATCGATTCTCTCGGCAACGAGGACGATCCGGAATCGGAGGCATCGCGCCAGATCGAATACTGGCGCGCTGCATTGGCGCACGTCCCGACCCGTCTCGATTTCCCGACGGATCGGCCGCATCCCACAGTCGCGTCCTATCGAGGTGCGACGGTGTCGTCGACCCTCTCGGCGCAGACGCACCGCGCCGTCGAATCCCTGGCTCGCAGCACTCGGTCCACACCGTTCATGGTGCTGCACACGGCGTTGTCGGTACTGCTGTCTCGGATGGCGGGGGAGTCCGACATCGCGATCGGCACCCCGGTCAGCGGACGCGGCGATCAGGCCCTCGACAACCTCGTCGGCATGTTCGTCGGAACCGTGGTTCTCCGGACTCAGGTGGATCCGACGGCTTCGTTCCGCGGATTGCTCGAATCGACCCGTAACGCCGACCTCTCGGCATTTGCCCACTCAGATATTCCGTTCGAGCGTCTCGTCGAGGTGCTCGACCCGCCTCGCTCGACGGCGCACCACCCCTTCTTCCAGGTGGTACTCGCGACCGGCGATATTCCGACCCCATCCGTGAAGCTTCCCGGCCTCGAAGTTTCTCAGGTCCCGTTGGATGCTCCGATCTCGAAATTCGATCTCCAACTGGATGTCTCGTCGCCGCGCCCGGACGGGTCGGTGACCACGACGTGGACCTATGCCCTCGACATCTTCGACGAATCGACTGTGCGCGAGCTCGCGGATCGGTTCGTCGCCATTCTCGACGCTGTTGTCGCCCAACCCGAATCAGTGGTCGGCGACCTCGATCTGCGGACGATGCCAGAGATCGAACGTCAGGGAACTGCCCAGTCGGTCGCCTTGACGGAGCTGACACTGCCGGAGATCCTCACGGCCGGGGTCATCAAATCCAACGGTGGTCCGGCCATACTGTGCGGCGACCTCGAACTCTCTTACGACGATGTAGACCGGCGTACCAATCGGTGGGCGCGGGCACTCGTAGCTCGAGGGATCGGCCCTGAATCGGTAGTGGCGATCGCCATTCCGCGGTCGGCATCTTCTGTACTCGCCACTTGGGCCGTTGCCAAGACCGGAGCGGCGTTCGTACCCGTCGACCCGAGCTACCCGGCCGAGCGAATCGAGCACATGCTCACTGATTCGGGAGCAGTCCTGACGCTGACGGAAGAAGTAGTGGCGTCGCTTGATCGCGACGACGTCAGTGACACGCGAATCCTCGATTCCGAGCGCACGTCACCGATTCGCACGGACCACACCGCGTACGTCATCTACACGTCGGGATCGACCGGCACTCCGAAGGGCGTCGTCGTCTCCCATGCGGGTCTCGCGGCGCTGGTCGACGAGCAGGTTCGCCGATACGAACTCGACAACCTCAGTCGCACGATGCATTTCGCTTCACCCAGCTTCGACGCATCGGTGCTCGAACTGGCCATGGCTGTCGGTGCCGGTGCCGCGATGCATGTTGTTCCCACGGGCATCTATGGCGGAAGCGAACTCGCGGCCCTCATGCGGGCGTCGAAGATCAGTCACGCATTTGTGACCCCGGCGGCCCTGGCTACGATCGAACCGGCAGAGGTTCCGGATCTCGGTACCGTGATCGTCGGCGGTGAAGCGTGCGACGCTGCGTTGGTCGCGCTATGGGCGTCGACGCGAAAGATGTTCAACGCATACGGTCCCACCGAGGCCACCGTCATGGCTACCCTCGCGGGGCCCATGTCTGCGACTGATCGGATCACCATCGGTAGTTCAGTTCGCGGCACCGTCGCACATGTTCTCGACTCTCGCCTCCGTCCGGTTCCAGACGGAGTGACGGGTGAGCTGTATCTGACCGGCCGTGGACTTGCCCGCGGTTACCACCATCGCGGCGACCTGACAGCGTCTCGATTTGTTGCCGACCCCTCACGTTCGGGGCAGCGGATGTACCGCACCGGAGACCTCGTGCGACGTCGTGGAACGGAAATCGAGTATCTCGGCCGCAGTGACTCGCAGGTCAAGATTCGCGGTTTCCGCATCGAACTCGGTGAGATCGACGCGGTGCTCGGTGCGCACTCTGGCGTACGAACTGCGGTGACGACAGCAGACGACACCGTCGGACTGCACTCGTACGTGGTCGGTGGTCATCTGGATCCGGAAGAAGTGCGCACCTTCGTCTCCAGTCGACTGCCGGCACACATGGTTCCTTCCTCGGTGATCGTTCTCGAGGAAATTCCGTTGACGCCGGCCGGAAAGGTCGATTTCCGCGCGCTGCCTGCCCCGACGATGCGCCGGAATGCGTATGTCGCACCCGTCACGAAGACGGAGGAGTTGATCGGCCGGATCTTCGGTGACGTCCTGGCAGTCGACCAGGTCAGCATCACGGACGACTTCTTCGACATCGGTGGAAACTCTCTGAGTGCTACCCGAGTGATGGGACGGGTCGGCACCGAACTCTCAGTCACCCTCCCGGTTCGGGTTCTCTTCGATGCCAGGACAGTCGCGGCCCTCGCTGTGGCAGTCGATGCAACGCAGAGCGGAACGCGGCCCGCTCTGGCCGCCGGGCCTCGGCCCGAGCGAATCCCGCTCTCGCCGGCGCAATCGCGAATGTGGATTCTCAATCGATACGATCCTGCCTCGCCCGCGTACAACATCCCGCTCGTCCTTCGCCTGCGCGGCCGGCTGGATTCAGTGGCTCTCCGAGAATCTCTGTCGGACATCGTTCTTCGCCACGAATCCTTGCGGACGATATTCCCTGACGATGCCGAAGGGCCTTTCCAGCGGATTCTCGACGACGTCGACGTTCCTTTTCGTCACACGGTGGTTTCTCCCGAACAGGTTGCCGATCAGATTGTCGGCGCTGTGGACGAGGGGTTCGACGTCACCAGAGCAATCCCGTTGCGGGTAAACCTGTTCGAGCTCTCGGCTGACGAACACATCCTGGTCGCCGTGATTCACCACATAGCCGCGGACGGTGCGTCAGTGGCGCCGCTCGCACGGGATCTCGTTCTGGCCTACTCGGCGCGCCGTTCGGGTACGGAGCCGTCACCGGCCCCGTTGGTTGTTCAGTATCCGGATTACAGCGTGTGGCAACACCAGGTCCTCGGTTCGGAAAGTGATCAGACCAGTCTTGCTTCGGCGCAGGCCGAGTATTGGCGTGGCCAGTTGGCCGGCGCGCCGGAGCTTCTCGAACTTCCGGCCGATTTCCCGCGGCCGGCGATTGCGTCGCTGCGCGGAGCGAACACCGAACTGGTGTTGGCGCCCGCGATGGTCACTGCACTCGGGCAGTTGGGCCGCACACAGGGCGCCACGACCTTCATGGTGCTCCAGGCGGCCCTCGCGGTGCTCCTGTCCAACCTCGGTGCGACCGACGACGTGGTGATCGGGACACCGATTTCCGGACGCGGCCAACAAGCGCTGGACGACGTGGTCGGAATGTTCGTCGGCACGGTGGCACTACGCAGCCGTCTCACCCCGGCGATGTCGTTCCTCGATCTGTTGGCGCAGGTGCGAGCCACTGACCTCACTGCGTTCGAGAATGCCGACCTACCATTCGAGCGGCTGATCGACATACTGCAACCCGCTCGCTCCCAGGCCCACGCGCCGATCTTCCAGGTGGCTCTGTCTCAGGAGCAAGAGGGAACCGCTGCGTTCACGCTGCCTGGTCTCGAGATCGAAGCCGTGGACAACGCAGTCGCGGCGGCAAAGTTCGACCTCCAGATCACGATGGTCCAGCACGCAGATTCGTTGAATCTCACCTGGACATACGCCACAGACCTCTTCACCGGCCCGTCCGTGGACGGATTTGCGCAGCGGTTCCACCGGATTCTCGCGCAGATTGTCGAGACTCCGGAAGTGGCAATCGCGGATATCGCCGTTCTGGACGAGAACGAATACACCAGACTTACTTCGGCATTCGGTCCGTCAGCGCCAACGGTTCGCACCCTGGCAGATCTGTTGACCCTGCACTCGGAATCCGCGAATGTGGCAATCGTTTCCGAGTCGTACGGTGAGATGACGTACAGCGAGCTGGATGTGCGATCCTCACAGCTGGCTCGGCTCCTCATCGAACGTGGGATAGGCCCCGAAACAGCTGTTGCGGTGTCTCTTCCACGTTCGACGCAGTCCATCCTCGCACTGTGGGCTGTTGCCAAGTCCGGAGCAACGTACGTTCCGGTGGATCCGACGTATCCCGACGAGCGCATCGCACACATGCTGGCAGACTCTGCAGCGCTGGTCGTGATCACCGACTCCGAGACGGCGCCAACACTTCCGAACGGAATCGATACGATCGAGATCGACTATCTCGACCTCGATCGCTACCTCGCAGCGCAGGTCGACGATGCCGATCGGATCCGCCCATTGCACGCGGATCATGTTGCCTACCTGATCTACACGTCAGGCTCGACCGGTCTCCCCAAGGGCGTCGCTGTCACTCACCGGGGACTGTCCGTGTTCTCCGCTCGGACCCGCACTGATCTGGCGGTATCGCGCGACTCTCGGGTACTGCGACTGTCCTCGGCCAGCTTCGACGCGTCCATGTTCGAGATGATCCTTGCGTTCACCGCCGGTGCCACGATGGTGATCACACCTCCGTCGGTCATTGCCGGCGAGGAACTCACCGACGTGATCCGGCGTCATCGCGTCACCCATGTGGTGACGGCTCCTGCTGCGATGACCACCGTCGACGCAGGCATTTTGTCGGATCTCGAAGTCGTCGTGCTCGGCGGCGACGTCTTTCCGCCGCAGCTACTCGACCGTTTTCCCAGCCAGACAAGACTCTTCAACAGTTACGGGCCGACCGAGAGCACCATCGTCATCACCAAGACCGGGGCTCTCCACGACACTGCAGCTCTGGTCGGTGACGGCGAGCAACACCGTCACACGTCACTCTCGCCCGTCACGATCGGTATTCCGCTCGAAGGCGCACACGTTCTGGTCCTCGATTCCGCCCTCAATCCCGTCCCCGTCGGTGTCAGGGGCGAGCTGTATCTGTCGGGACCCGGCCTGGCACGTGGGTACAACCGGCGCGCGGCATTGACCGCAGAACGCTTCGTGGCGAACCCGTTCGGTGCATCGGGCGCGCGGATGTACCGGACCGGCGACGTCGTCGCCTGGACCGAGCAGGGCGAACTGGCGTACATCGGACGATCCGACGCCCAAGTTCAGCTTCGCGGGCTCCGCATCGAACTGGGGGAGATCGAATCAGCGCTCGCCTCCGTTCGCGGAGTGAGCGCTGCTGCCGCCACTGTTCACCGACATGACTCTCTCGGCGATCAACTCGTCGGTTACGTCACCACCACAGATGCGGTGTCGGCGGAGTCCGTCCTCGAAGCCGTATCCGCGGTGCTGCCACGTGCCTCGGTGCCCAGTGCCGTGATCCTGCTGGATCTGCTACCCCTGACTCCGGCCGGAAAGCTTGATCGCGCAGCACTTCCCGTTCCGGAGTTCATCGCCTCGGCGATGTTCCGGGTGCCGACCACACTCGCAGAGATTCGTGTCGCGAGCGCTTTTGTCGACGTTCTCGGTACCGGTACCGTCGGCGCAGAAGACAGTTTCTTCGAGCTGGGTGGAAACTCGCTCAGCGCGACTCGGGCGATTGCCCGAGTCAACGCCACGTTCGGGATCAAACTCGGGGTTCGGGCGCTGTTCGAGGCGCCGACCGTCGCAGAACTTGCACTGGTGGCAGACTCGGCAGAACGTGATGATCAGCCCCGATTGGAAGCACGACCGCGACCTGAACGTATTCCGCTCTCACCGGCGCAGAATCGGATGTGGTTCCTCAATCGATTCGACACCGCGGCTGCCACGGACAACCTGCCCCTGGCGCTTCGTCTGAGCGGAACCCTGGACGCGCCGGCGTTGGCTCTCGCGCTTCGTGACGTGGTCCAACGCCACGAGTCGTTGCGTACCTACTATCCGGATTCCCCGAACGGTCCTCGCCAGGAAATCCTGCCCGAGTCTTCGGTGGATCTCGATCTGGTTCCGCATGACGTCACCGAAGCCGAAGCGTCGCAGCGGCTCTTTGCTCTTGCCGGCACCGGATTCGACGTGACAACTGACGTACCACTGCGGACCGCTCTGTATCGAATCTCCGAGACCGAACATGTGCTCGCCGTCGTCATGCATCACATCGCATCGGACGGATCATCGCTCGGACCCCTGGCCGCCGACGTCATGGGTGCCTACGTTTCGCGGTCTCGCGGCGAAGCTCCACAGTGGACACCGTTGCCCGTGCAGTATGCGGATTACGCGCTCTGGCAACATGATCTGCTCGGCGCGGATGAGAATCCCTCCGTCGATGCTCAGAGACAAATTCAGTTCTGGACCTCTGCACTCGCCGGAATTCCGGACCTGTTGAGTCTGCCGACGGACAGGCAACGTCCGCCCCGTCAGAGCTACCGCGGCAAGGAGATTCACTTCACGATCGGCTCGGACACCGCCGATCGACTGCGTGATCTTGCTGTCGGATCAGGCGCGAGCCTGTTCATGGTGGTCCACGCGGCATTCGCCGCACTGCTTGCCCGGTTGGGCAACAGTGCTGACATCACCATCGGCTCGCCCATCGCGGGACGAGGGCACGAGTCGCTCGATGCACTCGTGGGGATGTTCGTGAACACCTTGGCATTGCGAACCCAGGTGAACACGGCAGCACCGTTCACGGACCTGCTGAACCACACCCTCGATCAGGATCTCGCCGCCTTCGCGCACGCGGACCTACCGTTCGAGCGGCTCGTCGAGATCATCGATCCGGTCAGATCGACAGCCCGCCATCCGTTGTTCCAGGTGGCACTATCCTTCCAGAACCTCACGCCGACAATGTTCGAGCTACCCGGACTGCAGATCGCGGCAGTTGGCGCCCCAGTCGAGACGGCGAAGTTCGACCTGCACTTGACCGTCACCCCTGGGGACTCGGGGTCGATGTCGGCGTCGTTCACCTATGCAACGGATCTGTTCGACCAATCCACAGTGGCGACATTCGCCAACCGTCTGCTTCGCGTTCTCGATTCGATCGGTCGAAACCCGGACCTCCCGGTAGGCGACGTCGCTCTGCTCGGCGACGAAGAGATCGCGGCCACCGTCAACACGTGGAACAACACCGACACTGTCGTTCCAGAGACGACCCTCGCGGATCTGTTCGACGCCCAGGTGCGCAGAACACCGCGCGCCGAAGCGCTGGTTCTCGGTGACCGTCGCCTGACCTACACCGAGTTCGACGCCGAAAGCAACCGCCTGGCACGGTATTTGATCGGAATCGGGATCGGCCCGGAAGTGACTGTCGCGCTCAATCTGCGGCGCTCCGTCGAACTGGTCGTTGCCATGTACGCGGTGGTGAAGGCAGGCGGGGCCTACGTTCCGCTCGACCCGGATCAGCCGGCAGAACGCACGGCTCACATCCTCGAATCTGCAGCGCCCGCAGTTGTTCTGAGCACTTCCCGCGATTCGCTCGACGGGCAGTTCCACGTCGTGGACATCGAAACTCTCGATCTGGACGGAAACGACGCAGCACCGATTCGGGACACCGAACGCCTCGCCTGCCTGCGACCGGACAACATCGCATACGCGATCTATACCTCGGGATCCACCGGAAAGCCCAAGGGCGTGGCGATTTCCCATCGAGCGATCACGAACCAACTCTTGTGGAAGCAGGATCAATTCCCGCTCGGCGCGCACGACCGCGTACTCGTCAAAACTGCATCTACCTTCGACCTGTCCGTTTGGGAATACTGGTGGGCGTTGCAAACCGGCGCCTGCATGATTCTCGCCGAGTCAGGGGCACAGCAGGACGGCGAGTACCTCACGCTGCTGATCGAGCGTGAGCACGTCACGACACTGCATGCCGTCCCCTCGATGTTGTCGCTGCTCAGTGTGTCCGAGCGCCGACTGCCGAATTCGCTCACCAGGATTCTGTGCATCGGCGAGACTCTCCCGATACAGACAGCCGAGCACATGCGAGAGCAGAGTTCGGCGCAGGTCTACAACCTGTACGGACCCACGGAAGCAGCGGTCAGCGTCACAGCGCACCGAACGAGCGATGCAGACGTTGCCGTAGTGCCGATCGGAACCCCCGCCTGGAACACGCGCCTGCATGTACTCGACGAGCGGCTTCACCCGGTTCCGGTCGGTGTCGCAGGTGAGCTCTATCTCGCTGGAGTTCAGCTGGCGCGCGGGTACATCGGGGATGCGGGGCAGAACTCGAGCCGTTTCGTCGCCGACCCGAATGGAACGGGAGAGCGTCTCTATCGAACCGGCGATCTGGTTCGGTGGAATGCCGCGGGCAGCCTCGAATACCTCGAGCGTGCAGATTTCCAGGTCAAGGTCCGAGGTTTCCGCATCGAACTCGGCGAGATCGAAACAGCGTTGCGCGCCGAACGACCGATCCGCGATGCGGTGGTCACGGTCACGACGTCGGCCACCGGTGAGCAAAACCTGGTCGGCTACGTCACCGCGGCAGCTGGCTCGGACATCGAGAGCTCAGCGATTCTGGCACGACTGCGCGCCACCCTGCCCGGCTACATGGTTCCGACAACGCTGATGACGCTCGACTCCCTGCCGCTGGGGAGTACAGGCAAGGTAGATCGACATGCGCTACCGGAGCCAGTCTTCGAGGCACGTGGTTTCCGTGCACCGACGACACCGGCCGAACTGTCGGTGGCGACCGCTTTTGCCGAGGTTCTCGGCAGCGGAAGCACGGGGGAGGTGGGCATCGACGACGACTTCTTCGAACGCGGCGGCAATTCGCTCAGTGCAACTCGGGTGCTCGGGCGGATCAACGCCGCGGCGGGCACGGACTTGCCCGTGCGTGTGGTCTTCGAGTCGCCCACTGTCGCAGAGTTGGCTGCAGTGGTGGAAACTGCCGAGCTTTCGCGGCGGCCCGCGCTGGGTTCGCAGCCGAGGCCGGCGAGGATTCCGCTCTCCGCTGCGCAGACTCGTATGTGGTTCCTCAATCGCTTCGATCCCGATTCGTCGGCATACAACATCCCGGTGGTTCTGCGATTCACAGGTCCATTGGATGTCGAGGCGTTGCGCGCCAGTGTCGCCGACGTGATCGCTCGCCACGAGGTCCTGAGAACCGTGTACCCGGAGTACGACGGAACGGGTTACCAGGAGGTCGTCGAGGAACCTCGTGCTCTCGACATTCTCGACATTGTCACGGTGCAGGAGGATTCGCTCCACAGCGTGCTGGCCGATGTTCTCGGCGTGACGTTCGACGTCACGTCCGAGATCCCCATGCGAGCTCATCTGTTCCAGCTCGACGAGTTTGAGTACGTCCTGGCGATGACGGTGCATCACATTGCGGGTGACGGTTTCTCGATGGGTCCGTTGACGCGTGACGTGATGGTGGCGTACGAGGCGCGGTCCCGAGGTATGGAGCCGTTGTGGGCGCCGCTCGAGGTGCAGTACGCGGATTACGCGTTGTGGCAGCTCGAGACGTTGGGTTCGGAAGAATCGTCGACCTCACTCGTCACACGACAGTTGGACTTCTGGCGGAACGCTCTCGAGGGAGCGCCCGCCGTCCTCGAACTCCCGTTGGATCGGCCCCGCCCGGCTGAGGCCTCCGGACGAGGATCGCTTCTGAGCGTGCATCTCGAACCTGCTCTGCAACAGGCAATTTCCGAACTGGCACGACGGCATCGCGCTACGCCGTTCATGGTGTTGCATGCTGCTCTGGCCGTCGTACTGTCACGGTTCAGCGGCAGTTACGACTTTGCCGTCGGGACGCCGACCGCCGGGCGCGGCGAACGCGTGCTCGACGATCTCGTCGGTATGTTCGTGGGGACCGTCGTGTTGCGCACCAGAGTCGATCCAGGTGAGGAGTTCACCGACCTGCTGTCCCGAGTCCGCGACGTCGATCTTCAGGCTTTTGCGCACGGCGACGTTCCGTTCGAGCGTCTGGTCGAGGTACTCGATCCCGTTCGTTCGCAGTCCTATTCACCGCTCTTCCAGGTCAGCCTCGCACTACAGAACCATCTCGATTCACGGTTGACTCTCAACGGGTTGCACATCGAGAGCATCGAACCTGCGGTGGTGAGCACTCAGTTCGACCTCGATTTTGTTGCGGCCGAACAATTCGACAACGACGGCCTACCGGCAGGGCTTGTCGTTCAGTTGACCTACGCCACTGATCTGTTCGAGGAATCCACCGCCTCACGCCTGATGTACGCCTTCGAATCGGTCTTGACTACTGCTGTCGCAGAACCGGATCGGCGAGTCGAGATGTTCGAGGTGGAGTCTGTGGTGGAGCGTGGGTTGGTGTTGGGGGGTG
>NZ_CAIJDS010000032.1:0-77317 GCF_903819475.1 Rhodococcus sp. UFZ-B548 | reverse complement strand
GACCGACACGCCGTGCCTACCGTGCCTTCATCCTGATGCGGCGCTAGAGATAACCGGCGATGTCGACGTCGCCGCCACCGAGCGGACGGTACATTCCCGCCTTCACGCCGTCGGTGTAGGTGAGCTCACCACTGCGAACGCGTGATGCGAGGGCATCGTCGACGTCCTTGAGATGCACGTGGGTGATGCGCTCGGGAGCTTGACGCGCCAGGTCGACCGGATCGGTGCCGCCGATCAACAGGTGGCCGGTGTCCAGGCACAGTGGGATGGCCGAGCCGTCGAGCACTCGCAGGACCTCGTCGCGCTGCTCGATCATCGTTCCGACGTGAGGGTGGACAACTGCCCTGATTCCACGCTCGGCCGCGGCGTCAGTGAGGCGATCGAGATTGTGTAGCAGGGTTTTCCAACTCTGCTCGTCCAGTTCTGGGCGTGAATCGTAGCCGTCGGAACCCGTCGCGGCGGCCAGAACCAAAACCTCGGCACCTGAGGCGACAAAACCGTCGAGGATGGGGGAGATGCCGGGCACCGGATCATGATCGTCATCGTGCAGCAGTACTGGTGCAAACCCGCCGACTGCGCTCAGGTCGTGATCCGCGAGCACCTTGGCCATCTCGGCAGGTGCTGTCGGCAGAAAGCCCTCCGGTCCGATTTCCGTTGCCGCCAGACCGACTTCGCGCATTTCCCGGAGGACTTGCGCAGGGTCGAGTTGGTAGCCCCAGCCCGGGACTTCGCACACGCCCCAGGAGATCGGTGCGCCGGCGATGCGAGGAGTGCTCATGTGTGTGCCTCATTCTTGTCGTGAAGGAACAGATCTTTGACTTCGGTGATCGTGACGGGCCGACCCTCGCGCAGAGAGTGCGTTGCAGCTTCGGAGATCCAGGCCGACTCGACCGCATCTGTGGGCGTACACGGTGATTCCCGACGCCCGGCGACAACGCCGAGGAATGCTTCGAGTTCCGCACGGTAGGCGGACGTGAAGCGGTCCATGAAGAACGTGTACGGCTCCTGCGAGGGGAACGATGTTCCGGGGTCGAGCGAGCGGAGTGGCAAGCGGTCGTCCAGCCCGGCAACGACGGAGTCCGCCGAGCCGAGTACCTCGAGTCGGCAGTCGTAGCCGCGGCCGTTGTAGCGGGTATTTGACACGACCGCGATGGTTCCGCCTTCGAAAGTGAGAACCGTTGCGGCGGTGTCGACGTCACCGGCATCGGCGATCCCGCGATCACCCTGATTCGAGCCGGTGGCAAAAACCGTGGTGACTTCGCGGCCGCTGACCCACCTGACGATGTCGAAATCGTGGATCGAGCAGTCGCGGAAGATGCCGCCGGAGTGTTCGATGTACGAGATCGGCGGGGGAGCGGGGTCGAGGGTGGTCGATCGGAGAGTGTGTATCCAACCGAGTTCTCCAGATCGAACTGCGTTGTACGCCGCCACAAATGACGGGTCGAATCGGCGCTGAAATCCGATCTGGACTGGTACCGACGTCTGCTCGGCAGTCGCGAGGACACGAACCGAGGATTCGATCGAGTCGGCTACCGGCTTTTCGCAGAACGTCGGGATGTCTCGGCGGACAGCGGCTTCGATCAGGTCGGCGTGCGAACTCGACGACGCGGCGATCAGAACGCCGTCGATGCCTGACGCTAAAAGCGCGTCGGGATCGGCAGCGGACTCCACGTCGAGTTCGCTTGCCACGTCCGAGGTTCGACGTGCGTCGACGTCGGTGACAACCAGTGCGTCGACGCCGTCCGTCGTCAGCAGGTTTCGGGCGTGGTGGCTGCCGATTCGTCCGAGGCCGATGACTCCGATACGAGCGCCCATCAGTCCAGCCCTCCGAAGACGTTCTGGTCCCAGTCGATGATCGAACCTGTCACGACTCCGCTGCGATCGGAGAGCAGGAAGACGACGAAGTCGGCGATTTCGTCGACCTGTCCGAGCTTGCCCATGGGGAGGGTGCTGCCCGCACGTTCCTGCCAATCGTCACCAGCGTCGTGAAAAGCTCTCTGCGTGAGGTCTTCTCCCTCGGTCTGTGTCCACCCGATGTCGAGACCGTTGATCCGGATACGATCCCAGCGATGCGCATGGGCGGCGTTGCGGGTCAGCCCCGCCAGCCCGGCCTTCGCTGCCACGTACGGCGCGAGATACGGTTGCCCGCCGAGTTCGGACGTGGAGATGATGTTGACGATGGACCCGGGGACCGCACGCTCGCGCATGTCCTTGACCGCTGCCTGCATCGTGAAGAACGGACCGCGAAGGTTCACCGCGATGTGCTGGTCGAAGAGTTCCTCGGTGGTGTCGAGCAGCGTGCCGCGCGAGGTGAGTCCGGCAGAATTGACGAGGGCATCCACGCGGCCGAAATGTGAGATCGTCTCGGCCACGCTGGCGAGCGCGGAATCGGTCTGCGCCACATCGGCTTCGATGAAGTGGGTTCCCGGAAGTTCTGCCTCGAGAGCTTTTCCGACGTCCGGGCGTCTGCCGGTGAAAGCCACCTGAGCGCCCTCACGGACTGCGGCGCGAACGACGCCGGCGCCGACGCCTTGCGAGCCGCCACTGACCAGTACGACGGTGTCTGCTAGGAGTGCGGGCCTGGTTACGCCCGGCGGAGAAGTCATGGGTTTAGTCTGGCTGTGACGAAGACCTCGAGCAACAGCGAAAAACCATCAAATATCCATCATCGTGAGGTAGTTGTGGCGCATCGATTCAAAGTACGGGAGATCGCTCAGCAGTCGGGCCTGAGTGAGGCCACCGTCGACCGGGTGCTCAACGACCGTCCTGGAGTTCGTGAGGGCACACGATCGGAGGTTCGCCAGGCGATCACGGACCTGGAACGTCAACGCTCGCAACTGAAACTGGTCGGGCGTACGTTCATCGTCGACGTCGTGTTGCAAACCCCCGCAAGGTTTTCCGACGCCGTCCGTGACGCGCTCGAGGCTGAACTGCCGACCCTTGCGCCTGCTGTCGTTCGTTCCCGGTTCCACTTTCGTGAAACCGGTTCGGTCGAAGCGATGACGTCGACGCTCGACAAGATTCGCCGACGCGGATCCCACGGAGTCATCGTCAAGGCTCCCGACACTCCGGAAGTCGTGGCGGCGATCGACCGGTTGGTGGCGGCCAAGATTCCGGTCGTCACGTTGGTGACCGATGTTCCCGGTAGCAGGCGAGCCGCCTACATCGGCATCGACAACCGAGCCGCCGGAGCCACCGCCGCGTACTTGATAGATCAGTGGCTGGGGGATCGGGACGGCAACGTGCTGGTCAGCATGAGTAGCGGCTTCTTCCGTGGGGAGGAAGAACGGGAGATGGGATTTCGCTCCGCTATGCGCGTCTCGGCTCCGCATCGCCGTTTGATCGACATTCCGAACAGTGACGGTCTGGATCAGACGAGTAGGAAATTGGTGCGAGCGGCACTCGAATCCGATCCGCAGATCCGTGCCGTGTATTCGATCGGTGGTGGCAACCTGGCCACTGTCGACGCGTTCGAAGAACTGAACCGGGAGTGCAGTGTCTTCATCGCTCACGATCTCGACGGTGACAATCGAAAGTTGCTAGGGGAGAGGCGAATATCAGCGGTGCTCCACCACGATCTGCGGGCGGATGTTCGCACTGCCTGTCAGGTGGTCATGAAAGAACACGGCGCCATGGGCGCTCACTTCGGCTTTACGACGTCACCGGTTCAAGTCGTGACACCGCCCAACATGCCCCCGACATAGCTGTGCGCGGTTAAGGAGTCCGGAGACTCCCTAACCGCGCACAGGGCCGAAGGCCTGACTATCGAGCGAAGAGCAGAGCTCGCTTGACTTCCTGAATAGCCTTTGTCACCTGGATGCCGCGGGGGCATGCGTCGGTGCAGTTGAACGTGGTGCGGCAACGCCACACGCCGTCCTTGTCGTTCAGGATGTCGAGACGCTCGGAAGCGGCCTCGTCACGGCTGTCGAAGATGAACCGGTGTGCGTTGACGATGGCAGCGGGACCGAAGTAGCTGCCGTCGCTCCAGTACACGGGGCACGACGTGGTGCAGCATGCGCACAGGATGCACTTGGTGGTGTCGTCGAAACGAGCACGGTCGTGCTGGCTCTGGATGCGCTCACGAGTGGGCTCGTTGCCACTGGTGATGAGGAACGGCTTCACGGCGCGGAATGCGTCGAAGAAGGGTTCCATGTCGACAACCAGGTCCTTCTCGACGGGCAGGCCCTTGATGGGCTCGACCGTGATGGTGACCGGCTTGCCGTCCTTGGGCAGCATGTCCTTCATCAGCAGCTTGCAGGCCAGACGGTTCACACCGTTGATCCGCATGGCGTCCGATCCACAGACACCGTGTGCGCAGCTGCGACGGAACGTGAGGGTGCCGTCGAGGTAACCCTTCACGTACAGCAGCAGGTTGAGCAGACGGTCGGTGGGCAGTGCCGGGACCTGGAAACTGTCCCAGTGCTGGCCCTCGCCCGATTCGGGGTTCATCCGCGCGATCTTGAGAGTGACCATGACGGCCCCCTCGGGAACAGCGGGGAGTTTGGGTGCATCTACAGCAGGCGCAGACATCAGTACTTACGCTCCATCGGCTCGTAGCGGGTCTGGATCACCGGCTTGTAGTCCAGACGGATGTCGGAGAGCAGGCCGTCACCCTCCTTGTACGCCATCGTGTGCTTCATGTACTCGGCGTCGTTGCGATCCGGGAAGTCCTCACGAGCGTGGCCGCCGCGCGATTCCTTGCGGTTGAGGGCGCCGACGACGGTGACCTCTGCCATTTCGAGGAGGAAGCCCAGCTCGATGGCCTCGAGCAGGTCGCTGTTGTAGCGCTTGCCCTTGTCCTGGACCGTGATGTGGTTGTAGCGCTCCTTGAGAGCACGCACATCCTTGAGTGCCTGGGTGAGGCGCTCTTCGGTGCGGAAGACGGAGGCGTTGTTGTCCATCGACTGCTGCAGCTCGGTGCGGATGTCCGCAACGCGCTCGTGGCCGTGATCGGACAGGATGACGCCGACCCAGTCTTCGACCATCGCAGCCGGGGTTTCCGGCAGGTCGACGAACTCGGTGGAGTTCGCGTACTCGGCGGCAGCGATGCCGGCGCGGCGGCCGAACACGTTGATGTCGAGGAGCGAGTTGGTGCCGAGGCGGTTTGCACCGTGCACGGAAACGCAGGCACATTCGCCGGCGGCGTACAGGCCCTTGACGACCTCGTCGTTGTTGCGCAGAACCTCACCGTTGATCTTGGTGGGGATACCGCCCATGACGTAGTGGCACGTCGGGTAGACGGGCACGGGCTCCTTGACGGGGTCCACGCCAAGGTAGGTGCGCGAGAACTCCATGATGTCGGGGAGCTTCTCGTCGAGAACTTCCTCGGGGATGTGCGTCACGTCGATGTAGACGTAGTCCTTGTTCGGGCCGGCGCCGCGGCCTTCCAGAACCTCGAGGACCATCGAACGGGCCACGATGTCACGCGGAGCGAGGTCCTTGATGGTGGGGGCGTAGCGCTCCATGAAGCGCTCGCCGTCGGCATTACGGAGAATGCCACCTTCACCACGGACGGCTTCCGAGATCAGGATGCCGAGACCGGCGAGTCCTGTCGGGTGGAACTGGTGGAACTCCATGTCCTCGAGGGGCAGGCCCTTGCGGAAGATGATGCCCATGCCGTCACCGGTGAGGGTGTGCGCGTTGGACGTCGTCTTGTACATACGTCCCGAGCCGCCGGTCGCGAAGATGATCGACTTGGCGTGGAAGATGTGCAGCTCGCCGGTCGAGAGCTCATAGCAGATGACACCGGTGGCAACCGGGCCGTCCTCGGTCTCGGTGATGGCGATGTCGAGCGCGTAGAACTCGTTGAAGAACTCGACGTCGTGCTTGACGCAGTTCTGGTACAGCGTCTGCAGGATCATGTGACCGGTGCGGTCGGCTGCGTAACACGCACGGCGGACGGGTGCCTTGCCGTGGTCACGCGTGTGGCCACCGAATCGACGCTGGTCGATCTTGCCTTCGGGCGTGCGGTTGAACGGCAGACCCATCTTCTCGAGGTCGAGCACCGCGTCGATGGCCTCTTTGGCCATGATCTCGACGGCGTCCTGGTCGGCGAGGTAGTCGCCGCCCTTGACGGTGTCGAAGGTGTGCCACTCCCAGTTGTCTTCCTCCACGTTCGCCAGTGCGGCGCACATGCCGCCCTGGGCCGCGCCGGTGTGGCTGCGGGTGGGGTAGAGCTTGGTCAGTACGGCCGTGCGGGCACGGGGGCCAGCTTCGATTGCCGCACGCATGCCTGCGCCGCCGGCGCCGACGATGACCACGTCATAACGATGTTCCTGCATGAAGTCTGTGCTCCCCTAGCTCGCCGAGATATTGGGGTCGAAGGTGAAGATGACGTACGTGCCCAGGCCCATGATCAGGATCATCGAGAGAACGAGGATCGTGGTCAGCCAGAAGCGCGTGGAGTCCTTGCGGGAGTAGTCCGCGATGACCGTGCGCAGGCCGTTACCGCCGTGCAGCTGTGCCAGCCACAACATCGTCAGATCCCAGAACTGCCAGAACGGGCTGGACCAGCGACCTGCGACGAATGCGAAGTTCAGACGGTGAACGCCACCGTCGAGCATCAGCATGATGAACATGTGGCCCAGGACCAGAACGATCAGGGCGACGCCGGAGAAGCGCATGAACAGCCATGCGTACAACTCGAAGTTGTTCCGAGCCTTCGCGCGCGGGGACCGCGGGTTGTCCAGGCTTGCGGGACGGTCGTATGAGGTGCCCAGGCTCTTGGCTTCGGGTCCGTGAGTAGTCGCCATGTCAGTGCTCCGCAAACATGTTGATGAGGATGCGTCCGGCGCCTGGGATCATCACCAGGAACCAGATCGTCAGAATGGTCCAGAGCATGACGCGCTGGTACTTCGGGCCCTTCGACCAGAAGTCCACCAACATCACGCGCACGCCGTTGAGGGCGTGGTAGAGGACTACGCCGACGAGGCCGATCTCCATGAGGCCGACGAGGGGGTTCTTGTACGTGTCGATGACGGCGTCGTACGTATCGGGATTGACCCGAACGAGTGCCGTATCGAGAACGTGTACGAATAGGAAGAAGAAAGTAGCGACGCCTGTGATCCGGTGTAGAACCCAGGACCACATTCCGGGGTCGCCCCGGTAAAGCGACCTCGTGCGCTCCTTCTGAGGAGCGGCTTCAGTCGTAGTACTCATCGAGTGCTGTGCCTCCAACGTCATTGGTGGACGCGTCGAGCCTGCAGAGAGCTTCGATGTACCTCAGCCCGGGCTCGACGGGATCCTGAACCGACTTGACTCAGACTCTAAACCTATGTGAAACCGGGAACTAATCAGATGCGGGATTCGTACGCGTACCAAACTCTTTGTAAGGTTTGCCTTTCCAATCTCACCTAGCCGGTTTCGGCGTGGTTTCTGCATCCATTCAGTCGGCGTGATTGGATAACGAACCATGGGTGACATCGACTGGAAGTTGTTGCGGCACAACGCGCAAGTGGTCATGCGGCAGGCTTATGCACCGTACTCGGGCTATGCAGTGGGTGCAGCTGCCCTGGTAGACGATGGTCGGATCGTCTCAGGATGCAATGTGGAAAATGTCTCATACGGTTTGAGCCTGTGTGCCGAATGTGGACTCGTCGGTAACTTAGCCGCCACCGGGGGCGGGCGGCTGGTTGCCTTCACGTGCTGCGACGCGAAGGGCTCGATTCTGATGCCATGCGGCAGGTGCAGACAGCTTCTTCTCGAGCATGGCGGGGGTGAGATGCTTGTCGACACGAGCAGTGGGTTCAAGCCGCTGAGCGAGCTGTTGCCTGATGCTTTCGGGCCGGAACAAGCAGAGGGGCTCCGCCATGTTTGACGCAGTTTCCATCATCGGCGCCAAGCGTGACGGCCGCGAGTTGTCGGGAACCGAGATCGACTGGATAGTTCAGGCGTTCACTGAGGGGGTCGTCGGCGACGAGCAGATGTCGGCGCTCGCGATGGCGATCTATTTCCGAGGAATGTCACGAGCAGAGACCGGCCGATGGACCGAGGCAATGATCGAATCCGGCGGGAGGATGGACTTTTCGGACTTGCCGCTGCCCACCGTCGACAAGCATTCGACCGGTGGTGTTGGGGACAAGATCACCCTTCCGCTCGCGCCCCTCGTCGCGGCATGTGGTCTTGCAGTCCCGCAGTTGTCGGGACGCGGACTCGGCCACACCGGCGGAACTCTCGACAAGCTCGAGGCCATTCCAGGTTGGCGAGCCGAGCTCACGGCGACGGAGATGGTCGACATTCTCGCGGACCCGAAAATCGGCGCGGTGATCTGCGCTGCCGGAGCGAACCTGGCCCCCGCCGACAAGAAGCTCTACGCGCTGCGCGACGTGACCGGAACGGTGGAATCCATTCCGCTGATCGCAAGTTCGATCATGAGCAAGAAGATTGCCGAGGGAACCGGCGCCCTGGTGCTCGACGTCAAAGTCGGTTCCGGAGCGTTCATGAAGGACCTCGGCGACGCGCGAGAGTTGGCACGCACGATGGTCGAGTTGGGCAACGACGCCGGCGTGCGTACAAGTGCTCTCATCACCGGGATGGACACCCCGCTGGGATTGACGGCTGGCAACGCTCTCGAGGTGCGTGAATCCGTCGAGGTGCTGGCAGGCGGCGGGCCGTCCGACGTCGTCGAGCTGACCCTGGTCCTGGCTCGGGAGATGCTGTCCGCGGCTGGGATCGACGGTATCGACCCCGCAGACAGACTGGCCGACGGCACGGCCATGGACCGGTGGCGCGCGATGATCGCCGCACAAGGTGGGGACCCACACGCGACGCTGCCGGTGGCCCGGCACAGCGACGTCGTCACCGCGGACCGAGACGGCGTGCTGACCCGACTCGACGCCATGGCGGTGGGCATCGCGGCCTGGAAGCTCGGAGCCGGACGCGAACGACAGGGCGAAGCCGTTCAGGCCGGTGCCGGCATCGAGATGCACGCGAAGCCCGGCGACGTGGTCCGCGCCGGACAGAAGCTGATGACACTGCACACCGACACTCCCGAGAGATTTGATGCTGCGCGGCGGAGCCTCGGCGGAGGCTGGTCGATCGGGGCCGATTCCGACACCGTTTCGCGACCGTTGCTCATCGAGCGAATTGTGGGTGATTCGCGTTAGCGTTGGCGAATGAACGCACCGGAGTTGACCACGATCCGCAGCGCACCCAAAGTTCTTCTCCACGATCATCTCGACGGAGGACTCAGACCCGAGACTGTCCTCGAACTGGCCGAGCAGTGTGGCTACGACGAGCTGCCGGCGAATACGGCATCCGAACTCGCGCAATGGTTCCGAACTGCCGCTGACAGTGGATCGCTCGAGCTCTACCTCGAAACGTTCGCGCACACGGTCGCGGTGATGCAGACCCCGGAAGGGCTTGCACGGGTAGCGCGTGAATGCGCCGAGGATCTGGCCGACGACAACGTCGTCTATGCCGAAATCCGTTTTGCGCCCGAGCAGCACCTGGAACAAGGCCTGAGTTTGGACGAGGTCGTCGAGCACGTTCTCGAAGGTTTCCGGGCCGGCGAATCCGCTGCCAGGGTCGCGGGACGGGAGATCCGAATCGGGTGTCTTCTCACGGCGATGAGGCATGCCGCCCGGTCACGGGAGATCGCCGAACTCGCTGTGCGATTCCGGGACCGCGGCGTCGTCGGTTTCGACATCGCCGGTGCCGAGGCCGGTAACCCGCCGAGCCGGCACCTCGACGCCTTCGAATACATGCGTGATGCGAACGCCCACTTCACGATTCACGCGGGTGAGGCGTTCGGGTTGCCGTCGATCCACGAAGCCATCGCCTTCTGCGGAGCGGATCGGTTGGGTCACGGCGTGCGGATCGTGGACGACATCGACGTAGCCGGCCAAGGTGGGGCAGAGCTGGGTCGACTCGCGAACTACGTCCGTGACATGCGCATTCCCCTGGAACTGTGCCCGAGTTCGAACGTGCAGACCGGAGCCGTAGCGGCCCTGTCGGACCATCCGTTCGGACTGTTGGCGGACTTGCGCTTCCGCGTGACCGTCAACACTGACAACAGGCTGATGAGCGACACGAGCATGAGCCGGGAAATGGCCGCGTTGGTCGAGACCTTCGGTTACGGCTGGACCGATCTGGAACGCTTCACCATCAACGCGATGAAGTCGGCCTTCATCCCGTTCGACGAGCGCCTCGCGTTGATCGACGACGTCATCAAGCCGGGTTACGCCGTGCTCATCGGCTAGCTGACGTGCACCCGACTACTCAGATCGCAGCCGGGCCTCGAACTCACGCTCGAGTTCGCGCCAGGCCTCGGATTCCTTGGTGAACGGCGCACTCGGAGCCATCCGCGACGGATCGGGGTTGAGGAGGTACGAGACGTACCAACCCAGCTCGTTCGACGCGGACAGAGCCTCCTCGGTGGAGTCGTCGTCGGCGAAATCCGCTGCATCGGTGAACAATTCGACGGCAAGTTCCAGTTGCTCGGCGTCGACGACGTCCGGGCCCTGGGCGAGGTCGTCGGCGATGCCGGGCAGAACGTAGACGTTCTCGTCCGTGACCTCGATTTCGAGTGAACCGTCGACGGCAGCATTCTGAATTTCGCCGTACGTGCTGACCTGCGAGAGATCGTGTTCGTGGTTGTCGGCGAGGTAGCGAGCGAGTGCGCGCTCGCTACGGAAAACGGTGATCAGTCCGTCCTTGCCGAGGAAGATCGCCTGATCGCCCATGTAGCAGCGCAGAGTGTAGAACGTCTCGGCTGAGGTGATGATGCGGATCGGGTCGACACCGACCTCGCCCCAGAAGGTCTCGACTTCGTCTTCCTCCTCGTCGAGGTCGTCTTCGTCGAATTCCTCGTCCTCGCCCTCCTCAGCGACATCGTCGGCGTCGACGGTGTTCTCGGCGGCAGCGAGCAGTTCAGCTTCGGCGACCGCGACGGCAGCTGCATCGACCTTCGGGGAGGTGACCACCTTGTCGATGGCGTCGAGAACGGCGTCCCAGTCCTTGACGATCGCAGCGCCGACCTGGTCCCACAGCTCCAGGCCTTCGCGACCTTCGAAGGTGCCGGCGCCGGTCGCAAGCGCGCCGAGAACCGGATGGCCGCTGAAGAAGCGGATGACCGCGTCCAGTTCGCACACCTCGCCGATGTTGCGAGCCATGTTCAAGGTGTCTTCGAGTTCCGAGACCGCCAGTGCCTCAGGATCACCTGCGGCCAGTTCCGGCACGCCGACGAAGTCGAAGGTGAAGTTCTCTTCCGGTTCGAGCTCGGCTGCCGACAGTCCGGAGACGACGGCCCACGCCGGATGCTCGACCAGGTCGTTGTCGGAGTCCGTTCGGATGAAGGCCGCGAGTTCTGCGACGGAGGAGAACCCGTACAGGTCTTCCTCATGGCCGAGGAACGCTTCCCACTCGTCGTCGCCCTCGCGCCAGCGGGGTGCCCACAAAGTGACGAGGTCTCCGTCGGTGAGTCCGATTTCGATAGGGACGATGTCTCCAGCCATGGGCGGAAGCCTATCCACCGCAGAGCGAAAGGCATAGCGGGGGTTCGTCACGTTTGTTTCAGTGCCACTCGGAGCTCACTGACCAGTCGCTCTCGTTCGTCGTTGGACTGTCGAACTGCCTGGTGAATTGTTGCGACAGTCAATGCGGCCACAGTGCGAGAATTCATCGTGGTGATTGCGTCGGTAATCCGTAGGTCGACCAGAGCGCCCAGCCCGTCGACAGTCGCCGTGACTATCCCACCCTCGCTCGAGACGACCGCCCGCAGAGCGCCGACCCCGTCGACGGCGTCCTGCAAGAGTCCGGTCCGGTGTTTCGCCAGCTCCATGATTCGATCAATCTCGCTCATATCGAACGCATCCAGCTCGACGGAAGGATCTGGCCCTCGGCGGCATCGACATCGGCCAGTTCGTCTCGGGTCGCGAGACCGAGCCGATCGAGGATCGCTGCCGGGACTCCGGTCTCTTCGAGCTCCACACGATGGCGGGCGCCGGCCTCGATTGCTGCTTTCGAGCACAGTGTGAGTATCTGTTGCGCCAACCGTTCCCCGCCGTACCGCAGTTCCTCCTGGCTGATCCGCAGGTCCACGGGAATGGCGTGTTCCGTGGCGCGGACCGCGATGGTTCCAGCGCGGTTGACGGAGACGGCTGTGATGATCGGCGGTGATTCCCGCATGTTCTCGTTCATGTTTCCTGTCATTCTGTCGGACGGTAGAAACCGTGAAAGCCCATGCCGCTGTTCGTGGTTCGGATGGCGCTGATTTCGACTGGGTCGCCGGCTTCGATCATCTGGCCGCCGCCAATCACCATCGCGACGTGGCCGTCCCAGACCGCGAGGTCGCCCGGCATCAGATTGTTCTGATCGACCTGGTTCCCGATTCCCTGTTCCTGAGCCAACCTCGGAATATCGACTCCGGCCTGGCCGTACGCCCATTGCGTCAGACCACTGCAGTCCAGACCGACTCCGGGTGTCGTGCCTCCCCAGGCGTACGGGACACCCTGTTGAGTAAGCGCGTTGCGTACGGCAGCAGCGGCCTCGGCGTTCGGTGCGGTGGCAATCGAGCCGTCGGGAAGTTCGACCTCTACTCCACCGACGGAACCAGAACCACCGACGGAACCGGAACCACCGACGGAACCGGAACCACCCACCGAACCGGAGACTCCAGGTGCGGGATCGGGTATCGGGACGGACGGGACGAGTGCGGACATCTTGTCGGTCGACCCCGCCAGCTCACCGCGTACCCGCTCGATAACCGATACCGCGCGTCCGAGGTGCTCCAACGCGGCCGACAACAACATCAATTGGCCCGTCGGTGTCATGAGCGTCGGCCCGGCCTTGATCGCGAGTGTCAGAAACGACTGGAGAATCTCACCGAGTTCGGTCATTCCCGCGTACACGGACGTTGTTGCTTCGTCCACGACGCCGGCGATGTCGGTCCCACGATCGGCGAGGTTTCGCGTCGACGTCTGCGTCTGCTCGGTTTTGGTCACCGCAGCGGTGAGTGCCGTGGACGAGCTCTGAGAGGACGCCAGTTCGCTCAGAGCAGCGCTTCCCAATTGGTATGCGATCTCGAGGGCGTCCGTAGCGATTCGGATGCCGACGTCGGGTCCACTTGCGCTGGGGACGCCAGTCCCGACAATGTCGACCAGATCGATGATCGGTCGTGCGAGTGCGTCGACGTCGATCATGAGCGTGCGGCTTCAGCGAGAGTCGTTCGTACCGATTCCTCGGAGTCGAGATAGACGGCGTGAGCGTCGCGGGTGACTGACTGGACGCTGGAGATCACAGCGGACAGTCGATCGATGTCGTCGATGTGCGCTTGCTGTGCTCGGCTCGCGACATCGACGAAGTCGCCGCCGATCAGCCCCAGCACAGCGGACAGAGCCAAGTGATCGCCACCCGCCGCGTCCTGTCGAGCTTGCGCGACGTTGTCGGCAACAGTGCCCAACCGCGTGGCGAACTCCGCGATGCTTTCAGTGTCCAGATCCAGATTTGTCAACTTGTCTTCCCCCCGTTGCGCTTACTCCTTCTTGGACGCCGCGCGGGGTGCTCCGGTTCCCGAGGAACTATTCTGATGGTCATGCAAACGCACGTAGTCGACCATCCGCTCGCGGCGGCCCTCTTGACGACAATGCGTGATGCACGCAGTGAGAACGCAACTTTTCGTTCCGCACTTCGCAGGCTCACGCACATGCTGGTCTACGAGGCCATGCGTGACGCGGAGGTCGAGGAGTTTCCGGTCGACACCCCGGTAGCAGCGACGACGGGCATCCGGCTCGCGAAGCCGCCGTTGTTGGTACCAGTGCTGCGGGCCGGTCTGGGCATGGTCGAACAGGCGAGTGCGCTGATTCCGTCGGCCGGCGTCGGCTTTGTCGGAATGGCCCGAGACGAAGAGACTCATCAGCCGGTTCCGTACCTCGAATCCCTGCCGGCGGATCTGTCCGGGATCCCGGTGTTCGTGCTCGATCCGATGCTCGCCACCGGTGGCTCGATGGTGCACACCATCGACTTGCTGGTTGCGCGTGGCGCGACGGATGTCACGGCAGTGTGCGTCGTGGCCGCTCCGGCCGGCGTCGACGCGCTGGCAGCGTCCGGCCACCCGGTTCGTCTGGTCATCGCGAGCATCGACGACGGACTCGACGAGAACGCTTTCATCGTCCCCGGTCTCGGTGACGCCGGCGATCGGCAGTTCGGACCCCGCTAGAGCGAAAGGGCGAAGGTTCGAAGTTCGGCCAGCCGGGCCTTCGCCTGCTCTAGTGCGTTCGCGAGGTCGTCGCGGTTCGCCACCGGGACGACAACTTCGAGATAGCACTTGAGCTTGGGCTCGGTTCCGGACGGTCGCACAACCACGCGGATCGACGGCCCGTCGAATATCACTGCGTCGGTGCGCATACCGCCGCGAACCAGGGACAAGTCCTCGGTCGTGACCGGCTCACCCGCGAGTTGGCCAGGAGGATCGGCGCGTAGTCGTTTCATCATTTCGGCGATGTCGCTCGAATCCTCGACGCGGCGGGATACTTGGTCCCCGCGATGCAGTCCGAATTCGACGGCATAGTCGCCTAGAACGTCCAACAGGGTTCTGTTGCTGCCCGCGAGGGTGGCAGCCAAGTCGGCCACCAGAACGGCAGCTGAGATTCCGTCCTTGTCCCGCACCACATCCGGATCGACGCAGTGCCCGATCGCTTCCTCGTAGGCGTAGACGAGTCCGTCGCCGGCGCGCGTGAGCCACTTGAATCCGGTGAGTGTCTGCGCAAACCTGGCTCCGCGAGCTTTCGCCAACTTCGAGAGCAGAGTCGAGGAGACGATCGTCGTCGCCACCAACGAATCTTCGGGCGCCGTGTGCAGTACGTGGTCGGCCAGGAGCACCCCGGTTTCGTCGCCGCGCAACATGCGCCACTGATCACCGTCGCGAACTCCGACGGCGCAGCGGTCGGCATCCGGGTCGAGTGCGATCGCCAGATCCGCGTCGACACTTCGGGCAAGGGCGAGCAGGCGGTCTGCGGCACCGGGCTCTTCGGGATTGGGGAACTCGACGGTCGGAAACGTGGGGTCGGGATCGAACTGCTCCGCCACGACGTGCAGGTCGTCGAATCCTGCTGCTCGCAGAGCCGCGGTCGCAGTCTCGCCGCCGACGCCGTGCATTGCCGTGAGCGCAATCCGGATCGAGCGGGCGTCGCCGTGCGGGAGGGTCGCGATGCGGGCGATGTACTCCTCGACCAGAGAATCGTCGGCCGGAATCACCGATGCTCGCGCGACGTCGGCGGCACTACCGATGCGGGCGATCTCGCTCTCGATTTCACGATCGGAGGGGGAGACGAGTTGCGCTCCGCCCGAGAGATACACCTTGTAACCGTTGTCGGCGGCAGGATTGTGGGAGGCAGTGATCTGGATACCTGCCGCTGCCCCGAGCCTGCGCACCGCGAACGCCACCAGCGGTGTCGGCAGTGGGCGGGGGAGCAGGGTCACCTCGAACCCGGCCGCTGCCATGACCTCGGCGGCGGCGAGAGCAAATGCCTCTGAACCGAGCCGGGCGTCGCGGCCGACCACAACGCGGGACCCGCCCTGGCAGCGAGCTGTCAGCCAGGCCGCCAGACCGGCCGTGGTCCGGATGACGACCGCGAGGTTCATGCCGTTGGGCCCGCCGCGCACCGGCCCGCGAAGCCCAGCAGTGCCGAACGTCAGTGGTGCGGAAAAGCGTTCGGTCAGTTCATGTTCGGAAAGGGCTGCTAATTCTGCGCGGGTAACTGGGTCCGGATCGGCGTCGATCCACTCGGTGACGTTCAGTGGTGTCACAGCTGCTCGACCAGTTGACGCAGCAGCACTCCCATCCGGGCCGCCGATGCTTTGCCTGCCGCCAGCACTTCCTGATGGTCGAGCGGGGCGCCCGTGATTCCGGCGGCCAGATTGGTGACCATGGAGATGCCGAGAACGCGGGCGCCGAGCGCACGAGCCGCGATGGTCTCGTGAACCGTCGACATGCCGACCAGATCGGCGCCGAGTGTACGAAGCATTCGAATCTCGGCCGGAGTCTCGTAGTGAGGACCGGGAAGCCCGGCGTAAACACCCTCGGCAAGGTCCGGGTCGATCGAGCGAGCCAGCGCACGCAGTTCCGGCGAATAGGCGTCGACCAGGTCGACGAACTCTGCGCCGACGAGGGGAGAGCGGGCCGTCAGGTTCAGGTGGTCACTGATCAGCACCGGTTGACCGACTGTGTAGTTTTCGCGAATACCGCCGGCCGCATTGGTGAGGATGACCGTGTCGGCGCCGGCAGCAATGGCTGTCCGGACCGGGTGGACGACGGTACCGAGATCGTGGCCCTCGTATGCGTGCGCGCGCCCGAGCAGCAGCAGGACTTCGGTGTTTCCGACGCGCACCGAACGAATGGTGCCCGCGTGACCGAGCGCGGACGGTGGGGCGAAGCCAGGAAGATCCGCCATCGAGACTTCGGCTGTCACGTCCGCACCGGCGTCGCCGAACACGTCTGCGGCATCGGTCCACCCCGACCCGAGCACGATGGCGACTGACGGTGACGAAGAGCCAGTCATGGCGGACAGAGCAGCGGCGGCGGCCTCGGCGATCGTTCCCATGTGAGCAACCCTACTGAGGAGTCGGGTCGGTTCGCCGGGTGAGTTGGCGGGCGTTACTCTCCCATCCATGCCTTATCTCGAACGCGACGGCGACGTATTCATCCTGTACCTCGGCAACGAGGGCGAAACGGACAACGAGAACCGCTTCGGCCCTGAGTGGATCGACGCTGTTCACAGCAAGTTGGACGAGGTCGAAGCGCACGAGGGGCCCGCAGCCCTGGTGACGACGGCGACGGGCAAGTTCTACACGAACGGCCTGGACACGACGTGGATCTTCGGCAATCTCGACGGTCTGCCCGGCTACCTGGACAAGGTCCACACCATCTACAGCCGTTTGTTGACCTTCCCGATGGCCACGGTCGCGGCGGTGCAGGGGCACGCGTTCGGCGCCGGCGCCATGCTCGCGTCCTCGCACGACTTCCAGATCATGCGCGCGGACCGCGGCTTCTACTGCCTCCCCGAGGTCGGACTGAACATGCCGTTCACTGTCGGCATGTCAGCACTGTTGAACAGTCGTCTGCCCAAGCAGACGGCAGTCGACGCGATGACGACGGGGCGTCGATTCGGCGGCGCCGACGCGCTTGCTGCCGGCATCGTGCAGGAAACGGTCGACGGCGACGGAGTGCTCGCCGCAGCAGTGGCCAAGGCATCGGCACTGACGTCGACTCACGGCAAGAACTTGGCGGGAATCAAGGCAGGCATCCACCGCGATGCGCTTGCGGACCTCGCTCAGGTGACTGACAAGAGCAACTTCTCCTTCGGGTGAGACAATGATCGCGTGAACCAGAATGTCGACAGCGCAGTCAGGTCCGTAGAGGCCGATCTGATTGCGCTGTCGCATTCGATACACAGCGATCCGGAACTTGCCTTCGAGGAGTTCCGCAGCGCTGCCAAAGTGTCGGACCTGCTGGCGCAGCACGGTTTCGCGGTCACTCACGGGATCGTCGATCTGCCGACGGCATTCGATGCCACCTACGGCAGCGGAGAGTTGGTCATCGCGATCTGCGCCGAGTACGACGCGCTGCCCGAGATCGGTCATGCCTGTGGGCACAACATCATTGCCGCCGCCGCGGTCGGGGCCGGCATCGCGTTGGCTACCGTGGCCGACGAACTGGGGATCACCGTCCGAGTGATCGGTACTCCCGCGGAGGAAACCGGTGGCGGCAAAGTTCTGATGCTCGAGCGTGGTGCATTCGACGGCGTCGGCGCGGCCATGATGGTTCATCCAGGACCGATCGACATCATCGGTGCCACCTCGCTGGCCCTGGCGGACATCGCCGTCAGCTATCACGGTCGCGAAGCGCACGCCTCTGCTGCGCCGGAATTCGGTCGTAATGCCGCCGATGCCGCGACGCTCGCGCAGGTGGCGGTCGGACTGTTGCGCCAGCACCTCCAGCCAGGGCAACAGATTCACGGAATCGTCAGTGATGGCGGTACTGCTCCCAACATCGTTCCGGCTCGGTCAGAACTGCTGTACTACCTGCGTGCCGAGACGGCCGCGTCGTTGGCCAATCTGTCCGAGCGTGCCGACGCCTGCTTCGCCTCGGGCGCACTCGGCACCGGATGCACCCACGAAATCCGCACGGTATCGCCCACTTACACCGAGTTGACCCCCGATCCGTGGCTGGCGGCGGCGTACCGTGAACAGATCGTCGACCTCGGGCGGGTGCCACTGGCAGCGGAATGGGAGCGCTCCCGTCCACTGGGTAGTACGGATATGGGTAATGTGACCAATGTGATTCCGGGAATTCACCCGGTCATAGGCTTGGATTCATCGGGGGCAGTGACACATCAGCCGGAGTTCGCGGCCGCGTGTATCACCACCTCCGCAGATCGAGCGGTAGTCGACGGTGCAATTGCGTTGGCCCGCACTGCTGTCCGGGTAGCGTCCGATCCAGAACAACGCACCCGTCTGTTGGAAGGGGTAGATCGCCGGTGAACGCGGCAATCGACACGTGGATTCACGCGCACACCGACGACCTCGTCGCGTGGCGTCGACACATCCATGCCAACCCGGAGTTGGCTCGCCGCGAATACGCGACCACCGAATTCGTCGCGACCCGCCTCACCGCCGCTGGGCTGTCGCCGAAGATCCTTCCCGGTGGCACCGGGCTCACGTGCGACATCGGACCTGAGGGGCCGCGAATCGCACTTCGCGCCGACATGGACGCTTTGCCGATGCAGGAGGCGACCGGGGCGACGTATTCGTCCACGGTCCCCGGTGTGTCTCATGCATGCGGGCACGACGCCCACACCACCATCCTGCTCGGCGCCGGATTGGCTCTGGCCACGCTGCCCGAACTTCCCGTCGGGGTTCGGCTGATCTTCCAGCCCGCCGAGGAAGTCATGCCTGGTGGTGCACTCGACGTCATCGCTGCCGGCGCGCTCGACGGCGTGTCCAGAATCTTTGCTCTGCACTGCGATCCGCGACTCGAGGCGGGCCAGGTCGGAATGCGTCTGGGCGCGATCACCTCTGCTGCAGACACGATCGAGGTCGTTCTCGACTCTCCGGGTGGGCACACGTCGAGGCCGCACCTGACCACGGACCTCATCTACGCACTCGGCACAGTCGTGACCGGGCTGCCGGGAATGCTCAGCCGTCGTATCGATCCGCGTACCGGCACCGTGATGGTGTGGGGTGCGGTCAGTGCAGGTCAGGCGCCCAACGCGATTCCGCAGACCGGCATGATGACGGGCACGGTACGTACCGGCGATCACGACACGTGGGAGTTGCTCGAACCGCTCGTGGAAGAAATCGTCCACGGACTGCTCGCGCCCACCGGAGTTCGCTACCAACTCAACTATCGTCGCGGAGTGCCACCGGTCGTCAACGACGAGGTGTCCACTCGGATGTTCGAGGACGCCATCGCGACCGTCGGACAAGATGCTTTGGCGGACACCCCGCAATCCGGTGGTGGCGAAGACTTTTCGTGGTACCTCGAAACCGTGCCGGGTGCCATGGCGCGGCTCGGCGTGTGGTCGGGTGAAGGCGATCAGCTCGACATCCACCAACCCACTTTCGATCTCGACGAGCGTGCACTCGGCGTCGGTGTGAAGGTTCTGACGAGCCTGGTTCTGGGATAGTTCCGGTTCCCGTCGGGGGTACCGTTTTTCGTGTCGTTCGAGTGAAGGTACGGGCATGTCCATAGGTGTGGGAGTGCGAATCGGCACATTGGTGTCGACGGCTGTAGTTGCGTCCAACGATCCGGGTTCGGCCGATCCGGTGGTGTTGGTCAGGGACACGATTCTCAATCAACGCAAGGACGGAACGACCGTGCTCGGCGGTACCGAGCAATTGGGTGCCGGCCGTGAATTCTCGGAATCATGGTCAGGTTTTGTCGGCCGTGTGGGGGACCCGAGTGGCGTCTCCGGAACGGCCGATACCCGTTACCGCGCCGAGGATTTGGTGGCGACGTCGATTCGCTGCCTGTTGCAGGAATGCGAGCCGCTGCCCGATCGTGGTGGTCGAAGTGGGGGAGCGCCCGACATCGTCGCGACCTACCCGTCGCGCTGGGACTCGTCCACAGCGGCCCTCATGCAGGATTCACTGGTCTATGCAGGCCTCGAGCGGGTCACTCTCGTCTCGGACGCCGAGGCGGTCTCGGCGTGGTTCGAGTCGGAAATCGCGGCACTCGCCGGCACGCTCATCGGCATCTATCACGTCGACGACACCGGGGCAGCGGTCACGCTGGTGCGTTCGGGCGTCGCCGCCGGCCGCGCATTCGGCTTCGCCGGCGACGGGAGTTCACCGAGTTCACGCCTCGCGACGGCACTGGGTGCGTTCGGTTGGATGCCGGAGAACCTGGACGCCGTAGTCGTCACCGGTGACGGAGAACCGGCGACAGACAAAGCAGCCATGATGTCCATAGCGGCCGGAATCGCCGAAAAGCTCGGTGTCAGATGTGAACTCGGGCCCGGACCGGAGCAGTCGGCCGCGCTGGGAGCCGCAATTCTGGCTGCCGGTTTCACCTCGACGTCGCACACGATCGTTCCGATCGGTTTGCCGCCTTCACACGACGTGACGGAGGTGTTCGACACTCTCGGACGTGAGAAGGTGGCGGCTGAAACTGCAACCGGGGTGGCAACAGTCGAGCCGGAAACTGCAGTTGTCGCAGGCGAATCGGAGTCACGCGGTTCCAAGCGTGTGCTCATCGGCCTGACGATTGTGGTGGTACTCGCAGCACTTGCAGTGCTCGCGTATTTCCTGCTGCTTTGAGCAGGACAGCTATCTAATCGGTAACACCGTTACCGGGACCCACGTTGCGGCTGTTTCTCGTCCGCAACTCTCGCACATACTCGGCCGGCGCTCCGGCAATCTCGGCGGCGTCGGCCATCACGCCGATGTAGCGGGCCGACGGCAGTCCGCCTTCGTACGCATCCATGACGTAGAGCCAAGCGAGCACCGCATCGCCTGCGGTGTCGACCCGCACGCGGATCTTGCGGTGCAGACCGAGTTCGGCACCTTCCCAGCGGTCCAGACTCACTTCGTCCTCTTCCGGGACGTCGTAGAGGACCACGAAAACACTGGAATCGGGGTCTTCGACCACGGTGGCGAGAGCCCCCTCCCAGCCGAGGTCCTCGCCGCTGAAGGTCAGGCGCCAGCCTCGCAGCCACCCTGTCCCGGACATGGGCGAGTGTGGGCAGCGCAACAACATCTGCTCGGGATGCATGTTGGAACCGTAGGCGGCATAAATCGACACGGGCGCAAGCCTAAACCGTGGTCCGAGGGTGTGGCGAAGCGGACCACCGGACGCAAGTAATCTGGTACAAGCACTGCGCGACACGTGGTGCTCGAATAGCGTGACACTGGTCGACGGGAGACCCCTGCCGGCCACGCGAGGACTTGGAGGACACATGACCCGGATCGTGATCATCGGTGGCGGACCCGCCGGCTACGAGGCGGCACTGGTAGCCGCGCAGCACGGGGCCACGGTCACCCTGGTCGATTCGGACGGCGTCGGCGGCGCGTGTGTGCTGTTCGACTGTGTCCCGTCGAAGACGTTCATCGCGTCCACCGGAATCCGCACCGACATGCGTCGTGCATCCGACCTCGGCATCACTCTGGATCCGGAGCAGGCTTCGGTGTCACTGCCGAAGATCCACTCCCGAGTCAAGAGTCTCGCGTTGTCCCAGTCCTCGGACATTCGCGCACGGTTGCAGACGGTCGGCGTCGAGGTTCTCTCCGGCACCGCCGAACTGACCGATCCGCTCCTCGGTATGGCAGCACACCAGGTTCGCGCGACGCTCGGAAGCGGCGAGCAGAAGACCATCGACGCAGACGTCGTGTTGATCGCCACCGGCGCCAGCCCCCGCATCATCCCGGGAGCCGAGCCCGACGGTGAGCGAATCATGACGTGGCGTCAGCTCTACGACTTGGACGAGCTGCCCGAGCACCTGGTCGTGGTCGGTTCCGGTGTCACCGGTGCCGAGTTCGTCTCCGCCTACACCGAGATGGGCGTCAAGGTCACACTCGTGTCCAGTCGTGACCGTGTTCTGCCCGGCGAGGATGCCGATGCGGCGCTCGTGCTCGAGGACGCCCTCGCCGAGCGCGGTGTCACCCTCGTCAAGCACGCCCGCGCAGACGCCGTCGAGCGCACCGAGAAGGGCATCATCGTCAAGCTCTCCGACGGCCGCACGGTCGAAGGAAGCCACGCACTGATGACCGTCGGTTCCGTCCCCAACACCAACGGTCTCGGCCTGGAGCGCGTCGGCATCGAGTTGGACAAGGGCGGCTACCTGCGTGTCGACCGGGTCTCGCGCACCACGGTTTCCGGTATCTACGCCGCCGGTGACTGCACCGGACTGCTCCCGCTCGCGTCGGTGGCTGCGATGCAGGGACGTATCGCGATGTACCACGCACTCGGTGAAGGCGTCAGCCCGATCAAGTTGAAGACCGTTGCGTCGGCCGTCTTCACGCGCCCCGAAATTGCAACGGTGGGTGTTTCGCAGGCAGCGATCGACAACGGAGAGGTGCCTGCTCGCACCGTCATGTTGCCGCTCAACACCAACCCGCGCGCCAAGATGTCCGGTTTGCGCCGCGGCTTCGTGAAAATCTTCTGCCGCCCGGCTACCGGCGTGGTCATCGGCGGTGTTGTGGTCGCGCCCACCGCTTCGGAACTCATCCTGCCGATTGCGATCGCCGTGCAGAACAACCTGACGGTCAACGACCTGGCTCAGACGTTCTCGGTGTACCCGTCGCTGACCGGATCGATCACCGAGGCAGCTCGTCAGCTCATGCGTCACGACGACCTGGACTGAGAACGGACCAGAGTCTTCTTACAATGTGAGAAGACTGTTTCACATACTGAAGTATTGGTGAGATAGTCGAGATACCGACCGAATCAAGGGTCGGTATCTCGGCGCTCTCCCGCCCCGTTGACCCAGGACGGCTCAGGGTGTTTTCCTCTGACCTTCATTCTGCGTGCCTGGGAGCTTCACATGACACACGCCGCGCTGTCCGCTCGTATGGACGGACTCCGTAGTTCTGCAATTCGCGATCTGCTCACCTTGACTGCCCGACCCGACGTCATCAGCTTGGCCGGCGGACTACCCGATCCTGATTTCATTCCGCGGGAACGAATCTCGAAGGCAGCCCACGACGCACTCGGTGACCCCTCGTCCGTTCAATACGGCGAGACGTCAGGCCTGCGGCGCCTCCGTGAGGTGATCGCCGAGCGCGAATCCTCCAAGATCGGGCGGGCGCTCGACGTGTCCGAAGTTGTGATCACACACGGTTCTCAGCAAGGTTTGAGCCTGCTCGCGCAGGTCCTCCTCGACGCCGGTGACGTTGTGGTCGTGGAGGAACCGGCATATACCGGTGCGCTGCAGGTCTTTCGGACGGCGCAGGCTCGTCTCGTCCCCGTCCAGTTGGACGAGGACGGAATGGACACCGACGCGCTCGAGGCGAAACTCGCCGCCGGTCTTCGGCCCAAAGTTGTGCACACCGTGAGCAATTTCCACAACCCGCGGGGCGCGGTGCTTTCGGCGCCGCGGCGAGCGCACTTGGCGGCGCTGGCGGACCGATACGGGTTCTGGGTTCTCGAGGACGACCCGTACGGCGAACTGTACTTCGGCGAGAAACCGCCCGCACCGCTGGCGGCGTTGTCGGACAGGGTGATTCGGCTGTCCAGTGCTTCCAAAGTGTTGGCACCGGCGCTGCGCATCGGCTGGCTGCACGGCGACCGAAAGGTCTGCGAGGCGGTCGAACTGATCAAGCAAGGCGCTGACCTGTGCGGGTCTTCGCTCACCCAGCAGATCGCCGCAGACCTCTTCTCCGACGTCGAATGGTTCGAAACGCACCTCGACAAGCTCCGGGAAGGTTACGGCGCCAGAGCGAAGGCGCTGGTCACGGCCGCCGAGACGGAATTGAGTGGGCGTGCACGCTTTTCCGAGGTCCGCGGCGGGATGTTCTGTTGGATGGATTTCGTCGACGACGTCGACACCACCGAACTCCTGGGTGCCGCGCTCGAGCATGGCGTGGCATTTGTCCCAGGTTCGGCCTTCGCGGTCGAAGCTGACCTCGGTCGAAGCGCTCGATTGTGTTTCGCGACGTATCCCGAATCCGTGCTGGTCGATGCCGTCGGCAGGCTCCGGAAGAGTGTTACCGCAGGTACAGCCTGACCTTGTCGATAGTGTTGCGGAGCAGATCGATCTCCGTGCTCGATGGTGGGGTGGTGATGGTGACGTGATCGGCGACGGCGAGGTCCCATCCTGTCGATTCCCTGACCTGATCGACCGAGATTCCCTCGTGGACGCTGGTCAACTCCAATTCGCCGCCGGGGCCCTGGTGTGTCAGGACGCCGAGGTTGGTGAATACCTTGGTCACTCCTGCACCTGCCGGCATGATGCCCTTACCGCTGGCGTGGGCGCGGGCAGGGCTGGGTGAGGTGCAGAAGTCGAGCTCGGCCGGAAAGGAACTGAGGTCGTGGCGACGCATCACGACGAAGATCTCGGCGGCGTTCGCGATGATCTCGACGGCCCCGCCTGCTCCGGGCAGTCTGACCGTCGGGTTCTTCCAGTCACCGATGAAACTTGTGTTCAGACTGCCCGTTCGATCGATTTGAGCGGCCCCGAGAAATCCGACGTCGACGTTGCCACCTTGCAGGACGTAACCGAAGAGCGCGGCCATGCTGAGCACGGATTCGGCACCGGAGACAACCACGGAGTCCGCGATACCCTCGGCCATTGCCGACGGATGTGCACCGCACACTCCGGATTCGTAGATCAGCTCGACGTCCGGATTCGACGTGTGCCGCGCGAGATCGACTGCGAGCGTGGGTAGCCCAACTCCGGCGAAGACCCGGCGCTTACCCGCCAATTCGCGTGCCGCGACGGCGACGATCGTTTCGGTGGAGGTGGTGTTACCGGTGTCGATCGTGGTGGTCATAGTCTGCTCCCGTAGTCGACTGGTGTGGAGAGTTTTGGTCCGACCTCGAGATCCGACCAGTAGTCGGCTCCGAGTTTGGCGAGATACTCGCCGTGACTGTCGAGTGCGTACACCCATTCGTCGAGCCAATTTCTCAGCTGTGAAGGGTCTTTGGAGATTTCGGTCCAGCGTCGGTAGAAGCCGCAATCGCGGTCGTAGTATCCCTGCGCGTACGACGGGTGTGCGCCGCGCGGGCAGACGACAACCGCGTCGACTGCATGTGAGGGAATCAGAGTTCGGCTCGGGTCTGACCTGATGACCTCGTCGTCGACCAGTTCTTCGACAACGACGATTGCCTTCTTCGCGGCGTACACGGCCTCTTGCTGCACCCCGGCGATGCCCCAGATCTGCGCGTTCCCGGACGTGTCCGCTCGCTGTGCGCCGATGATCGTGACATCCGGATTCAATGGCGGCACAACGTAGACGCTCCCGCCGCCGTACGGGTCCTCGACGAGTCTCAGTTGTGGGTTGAGTGCGGGTAGATCACTACCGGCGTACGACCGTAGCGGGAAGAAGGGAAGCCTGGCGGCTCCCGCCTGATACCGGCACACCATGCCGTAATGGCTGTATTCCTCGACTTCGAGGGGGAGCGGGTCCTGGTTCTCGATGCGTCTGCGTAACTCGTACAGAGAACCTGCGGAGCCGCTGGCGAAGAACGAAGCGACCAGCTTTCGGACGCAGCCGGCGGCGACGAGTTGATCGGAAACGATGTCCGGCGTCATCCGGCACAGCGTGAGGTCCTTCCTGCCCTGCCGGATGATCTCGTGTGCCGCGGCAAATGGAATGAGATGCGAAAAGCCCTCCAACGCAACAGTCATTCCGTCGCCGACGTATCGACCGATGGCCTCTTTCATCGAGAGCGTCTTGTCCACGTGTGTACCTCTTCTTACGTTCTCGCGCACTTGGTCGGTTTCGGAAACTTGACATGGTCGGCCGGTGTGGCGCAACAATGTCGGGTGGAAATTCATCAGATCAACGCATTTCTCGCGGTGGCTGAGGAGCTACATTTCGGCCGTGCGGCTCAGCGCCTTCGGATTGCGCAACCGCCGCTGAGTCGAACGATCAGGCAATTCGAGAAACAGCTCGGTTCGCCGTTGTTCGATCGAAGTACTCGAACTGTGCGGTTGACTGCTGCCGGTGAAGCACTGCTGCTTCCGGCGCGCGAAATTCTGGACGCGTGCCGGATGGCCGAGATCGCGGTATCCGCGGCAGGCCAGGGAACGACAGGTCGCGTTCGCCTGGGCTTCGCGGGAACCTCGTCGCACCTACTCGTCGGGCGGTGGGCGAAATTGGTGAGAAAGACGAATCCCGGTATCGAATTTGTGCTCGACAGTTCCGCTTTCGCGAACGAGGCGTTGTTGATGTTGCTCGATCGACGCCTCGACATCGGGATGGTCCGGTGGACCGTCCCGCCGCTCGGGATCACGTCGAGATTGATCGCCGAGGAGAACTTTCTGGTTGCCATGTCGAAAGACCATCCGATGGCGTCGAGGGAATCGGTTCGGTTGATCGAATTGGAGTCCGAGAATTGGGTGACGCTTCCGGCGGAGCCGGGTTCGATTCTGCGGGAGTCTCTGCTCTCTGCGTCGAAGAACGCAGGATTCCTGGCTCGAATCGTGCAGACGGCACCGGATTCGATGTCGTTGATCGCGCTGGTGTCCGCGGAAATCGGATGCTCGTTGACTATTTCGTCGGTGGCCCAAAGCATCGTGAACCCTGATGTTGTCTTTGTTCCCGTCATGGATCCACCTCCTCCCCTTCAACTGCGTATCGCCTGGCGAGATGGAGACGACAGACCTGCGCTTCTCGAAGTGTTGAAATTGTCCGAGCAGGCGCTGCCGTCCCTGGCTTAGACGGTTGCCCGACCGGTAGGAATTTCACCCGCTTCGGACTTCGGCGAGTTTGCAGTATCGGCAAGAGCGTTCTCGAGTTCGAGCTCGTCGTAATCCGCTTGCTCGGCCGTCGAGAGTTCGCTTGCGTTGTAGCCGGTACGTCGGAGCAGGAGAAGGGTGCAGATCAGCGAGACAAGTGCGTACAGTCCGGACACGATCGCGACCCCGACGATGTTGCCTGACGTGTTGAGCATCCACTGCGCCAGTACCGGAGTTCCGCCGCCGACGACAAGGGAACACAGTTGATACGCCGTCGACAGACCCGTGTAACGGATGTTCGCAGGGAAGGCGCGAGCGAGAACGCCGGCGATGGCGCCGTAGAACATCGAGTGCGGGATCGTGGCGAGACACATCGCAACGACTGCGATGGTGAAGTTCCCGGTTCTGATGGCAAAGAACATCGCGGGCATGAGAACGAACTCCGGTATCACCATCAGGCACATGGCCTTCCGCATGTCTATCTTGGAAACCAGAACGGCCCCGAACGGTTGGACGATGAACTGCACGACAAGTGCGATCGCGATAGCGGCGAGGAATGTGCCGCGGTCGTATCCGAGTTCTTTTGTAGCCCAGGACAATGCGAAGGTGTTCTTGAAATAGGTGACCTGGGCGAGGGGGAGTGCGCCGGCGCCGAGGAGAACCAGCACCCAATGCTTGCGCAATACTTCGGCGAGCGGAAGTTTGACGACCTTCTTGCGGGCGAGAACGGCCTTCATCTCGTCGGACTCTTCGAGTTTCAGGCGAATGATCATGCCGAGGATGACCAGGCCTGCCGAAACGAGAAAAGGGATTCGCCAGCCGTAGAGAAGGAATGACGGCGTCGGCATCGAGGACAGCAGGAAGAATGCGATGGTTGCCAACAGATTTCCCGCGGGGGAGCCCTGCTGAGCGAACGCGGAGTAGAGGATGCTCTTGCCCTTCGGTGCGTTCTCGCTGGCGATGAGTACCGCGCCACCCCACTCACCACCGACCGCAATTCCTTGGATCACGCGAAGGGTGACCAGACCGATCGGGGCCCACATGCCGACCTGCGCGTAGGTGGGGAGGAGTCCGATCCCGACAGTGGCGACGCCCATCATCATCAAGGTGATGACCAGAGTGTTCTTGCGCCCGATCCGGTCTCCGAGATGACCGAAGATGATCCCGCCGATCGGCCTGGCGAGGAACCCTGCCCACAGGGTGATGAAGGCGAGGAGCGTGCCGACTCCGTTCGGCAGCGTGTCGGAGAAGAAGATCTCGCCGAATACCAGGGCAGCCGCGGTGCCGTAGATATAGAAGTCGTACCACTCGATGGTGGTTCCGATGAATGAAGCGATACCGGCTCTTCGTGCCTTGGCGTTGATCTCCTCGGAACTGCGAGTGGGTGAACTCATGCGTGGCGACCTTTCTCTGCAACATTCGCGGCGCCGAAACGTGGCGCGCCTGAATGAGATTCGCAGAGTGGTGTAGGTCACGTCCAATACCAACTTGGTCGCCTATTGATACCTCAGGAGTATCAATAGGCGACCATGATCAGCTCTTCCGGTATGGAAGGATCGGGGTGATTACTCGGACCAGTTGTACGTCCGCTCGACGGCCTTGTTCCACTCCGCGTACAGCCGTGACCTTTCGGACTCGTCCATCGCCGGTTCCCAGGTTTGGCCGACGGCCCAGTTGTTGCGGATGTCTTCGGTGTCGGCCCAGTAACCGATGGCGAGGCCCGCTGCATACGCAGCGCCGAGTGCTGTCGTTTCGTTGACCACCGGGCGGATGACGGGAACTCCGAGGATGTCCGACTGGAACTGCATCAGGGTTTCGTTGACCACCATGCCGCCGTCGACCTTCAGCGCGGACAGTTCGACTCCCGAATCCGCACGCATGGCGTCGATGACCTCACGGGTTTGGTATGCCGTCGCCTCGAGCGCCGCGCGAGCCAGGTGTCCCTTGTTGACGAACCGCGTCAGGCCGACGATCACGCCGCGTGCATCCGGTCGCCACCGGGGTGCGAACAGTCCGGAGAACGCGGGTACGAAGTAGGCGCCGCCGTTGTCGTCGACACTCGCGGCGAGCGGCTCGATGTCCTTGGCGTTCTGAATGATTCCGAGATTGTCCCGAAGCCACTGGACCAAGGAGCCGGTCACCGCGACGGAACCTTCGAGTGCGTAGACGGCAGGGGCTTCGCCGAGTTTGTAGCAGACGGTCGTCAGCAGTCCGTGCTTGCTGTGCACCGGCTTCGTTCCGGTGTTGAGAAGCATGAAATTGCCGGTGCCGTAGGTGTTCTTGGCTTCACCCTCGGAGAGGCAGGCCTGGCCGAATGTGGCTGCCTGCTGGTCACCGAGGATTCCGGCGACCGGCACACCGGCGAGATTGCCGCGAGGACGGCCGGTGCCGTAGACCTCGGACGAACTACGGATTTCCGGGAGCATCGACATCGGGATTCCGAAGTCCGCGCAGATCGATTCGTCCCACTGAAGGGCCTCGAGATCCATCAGCATCGTGCGTGACGCATTGGTGACATCTGTCACGTGAACACCGTCGGTCAGGTTCCATACGATCCACGTGTCGACGGTGCCGAAGCACAATTCTCCGGCCTCCGCTTTGGCTCTCGCGCCGTCCACGTTGTCGAGAATCCACCGGATCTTCGGCCCGGCGAAGTAGGTCGAGAGCGGCAGCCCGGTCTTGTCTCGGTACTTGTCCGGACCCTCGTCGCCGCCCAGTTCGACACACAGTTGATCCGTGCGCGTGTCCTGCCACACGATCGCGTTGTAGATCGGCTTGCCCGTCGAACGCTCCCAAACGACGGTCGTCTCACGCTGATTCGTGATTCCGACGGCCGCGATGTCGGCCCGCGTGAGGTCGACCTTCGCGAGAGCGCCGGCCACCACCTCCCGGGTGTTGATCCACAGCGCAACCGGGTCGTGCTCGACCCAACCGGCACGCGGGAAAATCTGCTCGTGTTCTTTCTGCGCAACGCTCACCACGGCGCCGTCGTGATCGAAGATCATGCAGCGGCTCGACGTCGTGCCTTGGTCGATGGCGGCGATGTATTGATTCACTGTGCTCCTATGTTCGGGCGCGTTCGCAGTTATCCGTGCGCTGTCGCAGTATGTGGATCAAGCTACTAGCCTGTAAACGGATTCGTCGTCGACTTACAGGAGACCGGGTTGAGTAAGCAGCAAGGTGCGCAGTTTCTCGGCCCGCAGCAGCGTGAAGCTGCTTGGGAACAGCTTCAGACCGAGCAATTCGACGTCGTCGTTGTCGGCGGCGGTGTTGTCGGTGTCGGAGCTGCGCTCGATGCGGCCACCCGCGGACTCAAGGTTGCGTTGGTCGAGGCCCGTGACTACGCATCCGGCACGTCCAGTCGCTCGTCGAAGATGTTCCACGGCGGTCTCCGCTATCTAGAGCAACTCGAATTCGGCCTCGTTCGTGAAGCATTGCGTGAGCGCGAACTCTCGCTGACCACGCTCGCTCCGCACCTGGTCAAGCCGCTGAAGTTCCTGTTCCCTCTGGCTCACCGAGTGTGGGAGCGCCCGTACATGGCGGCGGGAATCTTCCTCTACGACCGAATGGGCGGCGCAAAGTCGGTCCCCTCCCAGAAGCACTTGACGCGGGCGGGCGCGCTACGCATGTCGCCGAGCCTCAAGCGCAGTTCGCTGACCGGTGGCATCCAGTACTACGACACCGTCGTCGACGACGCTCGGCACACCATGACCGTCGCACGGACCGCTGCACACTACGGCGCGGTCGTCCGAACGTCGACGCAGGTCATCGGCTTTCTGCGGGAAGCGGATCGGGTCTCGGGAGTTCGTGTTCGCGACTGCGAAGACGGCCGTACCGCCGAGGTCAAGGGTCACGTCGTCATCAATGCGACCGGTGTCTGGACGGACGAGATCCAAGCGCTCTCACGTCAGCGCGGACGGTTCCGGGTGCGAGCGTCGAAGGGCGTACACATCGTCGTCCCGCGCGATCGCATCGTCAGTGAAGCCGCCATCATCCTGCGTACCGAGAAGTCGGTGCTGTTCGTCATTCCGTGGGGCAGTCACTGGATCATCGGCACCACTGATACCGACTGGAACCTGGATCTCGCACATCCGGCGGCAACCAAAGCAGATATCGACTACATCCTCGGCCACGTGAACTCCGTCCTGGTCACGCCGTTGACGCACGCCGACATCGACGGTGTGTACGCCGGCCTGCGCCCGCTGCTTGCCGGTGAAAGCGATGAGACGTCGAAGCTCTCGCGCGAGCACGCCGTTGCCCGTGTGGCTCCAGGTCTGGTCGCCATCGCCGGCGGAAAGTACACGACGTATCGGGTCATGGCGGAAGACGCCGTCGACGTCGCAGCAGAAGACATTCCGGCGCGGGTTGCGTCGTCGATCACGGAGAAGGTACCGCTCGTCGGCGCCGACGGATACTTCGCGTTGATCAACCAGACCGTGCAACTGGGCGAGCAGTACGGCTTGCATCCGTATCGCGTCAAGCACCTGCTCGACCGCTACGGTTCGCTCATCACCGAGGTCCTCGAACTCGGCCGGCAGACACCGGAGTTGTTGCAGCCCATCACGGACGCGCCCGATTACCTTCAGGTCGAAGCTGTGTACGCCGCCGCGGCCGAGGGGGCACTGCACCTCGACGACATTCTGGCCCGCCGTACGCGTATCGCAATCGAATATCCGCATCGTGGTGTCAACTGCGCACAGCAGGTCGCCGGATTGGTTGCCCCGATTCTCGGTTGGGATGCCGCCACCGTCGAACGCGAGGTCGACACGTACCGAGCGCGTGTCGAAGCCGAAATCGAGTCTCAGACCCAGCCGGACGACGAGTCGGCGGACGCATTGCGCGCCGCAGCGCCGGAGTCGCGGGCCGAGATCCTCGAGCCCGTCGTCGTGGTGCCGGATCGGGTCTGAGTCGCCTGTCGTTTGTTCTCGGTCTGTCGCGGGTAGGCGGATGGCGAATCACCACCCGTGTCAGCACAGACCGGTCGAGCGTCGCCCAGGAGGATCTCAATGTTCGGTAATCGGTCGCGATCTGCTGAGGAACACATAGCTACCGGCTATCTGGTCACTCACCTGTGCGGAGCGATGGTGGGGCTGCAACTCTCGCGGTCACTCTCGGACTCGTACGGCGTCTGGGCCGACGGTGAGCTGGACTCGTTGCCGGGTGAGCTCGAGTACGAGATCGAGCAGCTGCTGCAACTGATCGAGGACACCCAGGGCATATCTCTGCCCCGGTACTCCAAGATCGACGCGACGGTCAATCGGATCAGACGTCTCGTCCATGTCGACGCCATCTGGCGTAATCGCCTCGTGAAGTTGGCAACGCTCGAGATCATGCGGACCGCGCTGTGCGGCAAGAGTGCGATGTGGGAGGTCCTGCGAGACATTCCGGCCGGGGAGACCGAGGAGCAGTATCGCGAACTCAACGACCTGGTGTCCAAGCAGATCACCACGGTCACTGCGCTGCATCACCGCGCAGCTACGGAGGCTTTTCAGGGGACGGACGGGCGGGAATCGGCGAGCGGCGGCGACCCCATCAGGTCGAGTAAGTAAGGTTTGTACCGTTCGATGAAGAATTCGATGAACGGTAGACCCCGAGGTGTATGGAGATGGCTGAGCGCGACCAAGCACTGACAGAACCCAAGGCAGTGTTCGCGGCGTTGGCGGAGATCCTCTACTCCGCGGCAGACAGCGCCGAGGTGTACTCCGCGATCTGTTCGGCGGCTGTCGAGTTGATTCCCGGTTGCGACCACGCAAGTCTGATGCTGCGACGTGGAAACACCAACGTCACCGTAGCGGCGAGCGACGAGATCGCCGATTATGCAGACGATCTCGAGCGTGCCACCGGTGAGGGGCCGTGCATCGACGCCCTCGATACGGAGGCGCCGCAACTCGAGTCGGACCTTCGCACCCCGAATCAGTGGCCCGAGTTCGCTCGGAAAGTAGTGGCAGAGACACCCATTCGCGGATCGATGGGGTTCCGGCTGATGGTAGATCGTCAGAAGTTCGGTGCCCTCAACCTCTTCTCGGACACTCCGGGGGCTTTCACCGAAACCGTTGCAGACCACGCGATCATGTTGGCGTCATTTGCATCCGTGGCCGTCACTGCGCTGACGCGAGGCGAGGACGCCGACTCGCTGCGACGTGGTCTGGCAAGCAGCCGCGAAATCGGTCAGGCCGTCGGTCTGCTGATGGCACTGCATCGTGTGTCCGACGACGAGGCCTTCGACATTCTGGTGCGAACCTCACAGAACATGAACGTCAAGATCGCCGAATTGGCGCGCAAGGTCATCGTCCAGCATCGTTCGACTCTGGACTGAGCGCTTCGTTCGTCCCGGGAGCGCCGAGGAGTTGAGATCGCTTGCGATCCACCGTCTCTCGAAGAGCTGTCACCACCGCTGCGACCTCCGGGCGTCGCAAGGATTCCGAACGGGCCACCAACCAGTACGAAAGTCTGACTTCGATGTGAGCCGGTAGAACGCGAATCAAATCGTCGTGCTGCTCGGCCATGAAACAGGGGAGAAGGCCGATGCCGGCACCCGCGCGCGTTGCCTCGATGTGGACGAACACGTTGGTGGACGTGACGGCCTCGCGCATGGAAACCGTGAGCTTGCGGGCCAGATCGAGTTCGTCGACCTGCAGCATCGAGTCGATGAAATACACGAGCGAGTGTTCGGCCAGCTCTTCGGCACTTTCGGGAACAGCATTCTGACGTAGATACTCTCGGGAGGCGTACAAACCCAGCGCGTAGTCGGCCAGATGGACGGCCTCGGCGCGGTGAACTTGAGGTTTGCCGACAACAACCTCGATGTCGAGCCCCGAGCGTATCTGCGACGCCTTTCTGGTCGCGACGACTATCTCCACGCTCACGCGAGGATGGCGTCTGCGAACCGCTGCGCCGGCGGGGGCCGCGATGTATGCGCTGAAGCCGTCGGTGGCCGAGACCCGCACGACGCCGTCGAGTTGCTGCTGACCGGTGGAGTCGAGTGCCAGTTCGTTCACCGCGGCCTCGATGCGCTCGGCCGCGCTGAGGGCTTGTCTGCCCAGGTCGGTCAACTCCCAGCCGCCGGACGAGCGGACCAGTACACGGCCGCCGAGGCTCTTCTCGAGCGAGGCGATGCGGCGCGAAATGGTGGTGTGGTTGAGGCCCAGGTCGTCGGCGGCGGTGTTGAAGCGGCCGGTGCGACCGACCGCGAGAAGCACCAGTAGGTCGTCCGGGCTCAGTCCGAGTGTCATATCTGCATTTTTGCACCTGTATGGTGCGAGATTTGTCATTGTCGTGCCAAGAATCTGCACCGATACTCATCGAGTCACAAAAAATGTGCGAGCGGTCACATTCCTGATCGTGAAGAGCAGGCGAATCGCGAACTGAAGACGAGGGAGTCCACGATGAGCGTCGACAACATGCCGAAACCCGAGAGCCAAGCCCCACCATCGGGGCTGAAGAAGGTGGTCGGCGCCTCGATGGCGGGCACCGTGGTCGAGTGGTACGAGTTCTTTCTGTACGGCACGGCGGCCACGCTGGTCTTCAGCAAAGTCTTCTTTCCTGGCGGCGGCAACGAGCTGGATGCGATCATCGCGGCTTTCATCACCTACGCCGTCGGATTCGCCGCCCGGCCACTCGGCGGAATCGTCTTCGGATATTTCGGAGACAAGTTCGGCCGGAAGCAGTTGTTGCAGTTCAGTTTGCTGCTGGTCGGTGCCGCGACCTTCCTGATGGGCTGCCTACCGACCTACGGTCAGATCGGCTACTGGGCGCCGGCACTGCTGGTCACGCTGCGCTTCATCCAAGGATTTGCTGTCGGCGGCGAATGGGGTGGGGCGGTACTCCTTGTCGCCGAGCACAGCCCGAATCGATCTCGCGGGTTCTGGTCGTCCTGGCCTCAGGCCGGCGTGCCGATGGGCAACCTGGTGGCCACTGTCGTGCTGTTGATCCTGACGTCGACGCTCTCGGACGAATCCTTCATGAGTTGGGGCTGGCGCGTTGCCTTCTGGCTCTCCGCGGTGATCGTTCTGGTCGGGTACTACGTTCGGACCAAGGTCACCGACGCTCCCATTTTCATTGCGGCGCAGAAGGAAGCAGAACTGGTCAAGGCAACCTCGTACAGCGTTTTCGAGGTGGTCAAGCGTTACCCGCGCGGAGTGTTGACCGCGATGGGCCTGCGTTTCGCCGAAAACGTCATGTACTACCTCGTGGTGACCTTCTCGATCACCTACCTCAAGGTCGTCGTTCATGCGGACACGGCGCACATCCTCTGGTGGATGCTGATGGCACATGCCGTGCACTTCGCAGTGATTCCGTTGGTGGGCAAACTGTCCGACACGATCGGTCGACGCCCGGTGTACATGATCGGCGCCGTCACCGCCGGAACATGGGGATTCTTCGCCTTTCCGATGATGAACAGCGGGCACAATGCAGTCATCTTGTCGGCAATCATCATCGGGCTCGTGTTCCACGCGTTCATGTACGCAGGCCAACCCGCGATCATGGCCGAGATGTTCCCGACTCGGATGCGCTACTCCGGTGTCTCCCTGGGTTATCAGGTCACGTCCATCGTGGCGGGTTCACTGGCTCCGATCATCGCGACCGGATTGCTGAGCAAGTTCGACTCCTCGGTCCCCATCGCGATCTATCTCCTGCTGGCATCCCTGGTCACCATCGTTGCAGTCATTTTCGCGCGGGAGACCAAGGGAATCTCGCTCGAGTCCGTCGACGCCGCTGACGCCCGTGTTCTCGCCGACGAGCGGGCCGGTGTGTCTGTATGACGCTGACCGGAAAGTCTGCTCTGGTCACCGGTGGTGCCAGCGGGATCGGCGAGGCGTGTGCTCGACTCCTCGCCGCCCGCGGCGCGCACGTGACCGTCGCCGATCTCGACGACGTCGCCGCGAAGTCGCTGGCCGAGGAGATCGACGGCACGGCGTGGGCCGTCGATCTCCTCGACACCGACCAACTCGTGGATCTGTCACTCGAAACGGACATACTCGTCAACAACGCCGGCATTCAACGGGTCAGTCCTATCGAGGATTTCGACGTCGAGGACTTCCGGAAGATTCAGCGCCTCATGGTCGAAGCGCCGTTCCTCCTCGCTCGGGCCGCCCTGCCGTACATGTACCGCAACAGTTTCGGTCGCATCGTGAACATTTCCTCGGTCCACGGGCTCCGCGCTTCGGCATTCAAGAGTGCATACGTCACGGCTAAGCACGGACTCGAAGGACTGTCGAAAGTTGTTGCGCTCGAAGGCGCCTCACACGGTGTCACCAGCAACTGCGTCAATCCGGGCTATGTCCTGACGCCACTGGTGCGATCCCAGATCTCCGACCAGGCAAAGGTTCACGGAATCAGTGAATCCGAGGTTGTCGAAAAGGTGATGCTCACCGAGAGCGCAATCAAACGGATGGTCGAGCCTGCGGAGGTGGCATCGCTGGTGGGCTGGTTGGCATCGACCGATGCGTCGATGGTGACGGGGGCGTCGTACACCATCGACGGAGGGTGGAGCGCCAGCTAGACCACCCGAGCTGCTGGGTTTTTCACGCTTCGGGGATCTCGATTCCGAACTTCTCGCGAGTGATGACCTCGGGTTCGGGACCACCGCGAACTCCGGTGTCGAGTGCGTCGATTGCGGAGAGTTCTTCGGCGGTGAGTTCGAAGTCGAACACGTCGAAGTTCTCCGCGATGCGCGAGGGAGTCACCGACTTGGGGATCACCTGGCGGCCCTGCTGGAGGTGCCAGCGGAGCATCACCTGTGCGGGAGACTTGCCGTGAGAGGAAGCGATAGCGCCGATGGTGGCGTCCTCGAGGGTTGAGCCGTGAGAGCCGTCGCGATAGAACGTGATTCCGCCGATCGGTGACCATGCCTGAGACAGAATGCCGTGATCGGCGTCGGCCTCGAGCAAGGTCGACTGCCTGAAGTATGGATGGACCTCGATCTGGTTGACCGCCGGCACTACGGACGTTGCGTCCAATAGTCGGGTGAGGTGATCCGGCATGAAGTTACTGACTCCGATGGCACGAACCTTGCCGTCTGCGAGAAGTGTTTCCAGGGCCTTGTATGCGTCGATGGTGCGCTCGAACTCGCTCGGCAACGCCTGGTGAAGGATGAGGAGGTCAAGTTGCTCGACTCCGAGTTTGCCTGCGCTCTTGTCGAAGGCGTGCAAGGTCTCGTCGTATCCGTAGTCGGTGATCCAGACTTTCGTTTCGACGAAGATCTCACCGCGATCGAGACCGGATCGCCGGATCGCCTCGCCGACACCCTTCTCGTTGCCGTAGGCCGCAGCCGTATCGATATGGCGATAACCCACCGACAGCGCGGACTCGACTGCGGCGACAGTTTCGTCCGGCGGGGTCTGGTAGACGCCGAAGCCCAGCGCGGGGATGTCGACGCCGTTGTTCAGTTTCAGGCTCGGGATGCTCATGTCGTCCACGGTAGCGGCGGCCACTGGTTCGGTGGGAGTGACTGCTCAGCCGGGTAACGGCAGTACCTCCCTCAACCGGCAGTACTTCAGCTCGGTTGGCAGGTGCCGCCGATGGGTAAAGCCTGCGCTCGTTCGCCTACCCAGCGGCCGATGTCGCTGAGCATCGCAGTACCGTCGGCGAAAGTGCCCGAGTCCGGCTTGGCTGCGATGGCGACAGCGAGTTGTCCGGTGCCGCTGCTGATGATCCCGAATTGGCGGACCAGATAGCCGCCGTCGTCGTCAGGCCCCCACCCACCCTTGAATCGAGCGGTTGGGATCACTCCCAGGCCCCAATGTTGGTCGGGGCTGATGCTGCCCATGAGCCCGAAGACTTCGATGGCGTCGCTCCGGCATGGCAGGGTGGCGGCGAATTGCGCTTGGACGGCAAGTGGCCATTGTGTTTGACCGAACGAGCTGAATTCTGGTCGTAGCGTGCGTGATTCCACGGTGGTGGACATATCGCCGGAGGCCACGAGGACTGACTCGACCTTCGCTGCGGCAGTGGTCGGATCGCCGAGGCCTCGCCACAGTTCTTCGGCTGATTCGTTGTCGGAGGTGGTGATCGCCTGCTCGACCGTGGTGAGTTGTGTGCTGTCGGTTTCGTGGAGGGCTGCGATGGACAGTGGGACTTTGATGGTGGACCAGGCGACTCCGTTCTGCCACTCGCCGGCAACGAGTGACTGACCGCCGCCGACGGGCACGAGTGCGATACCCACGACGCCGCCGAGGGTGTTGCCCAGAGCCTCGAATCCGGCGAGCGGGCCGACACCGTTGCCCGGGGCGGCAGGAGTCTCTGTCGGCTCCGGTGGAACGACGACGATCTCGGTGATCGTCTCGACCTTCTCCGACGGCTCGTCTCGCGTCGGAATCGTGCAGCCCGCGAGGGCTGCTGCAGAAGCAGTGGCGAGCGCAACCGCCAGGAGTCGTCGGCGCGTCCCGCTACGAGCCTCGCCGCACTGCTCAATAGACATAGACCACCGCGTTGTTTCCGCCGGTACACGTGACGACTTTGTTGCCGGCGCAGTTCATCGAGTACCGAGTTCCCGTGACCGGACTGACCGCGCTGATGGAGACCGGGCCGCCGCGTCGGCCCTGGCTCACGTACTGGTAGCGCACTTCTTCGGCGAACTCACAAGACGTCACGCTGGTGCCGACGGCGGACGTTGTGAATTCGTTGTTCGAGAACACCGATCCACAACGCGCTGCGCTGGCAGGGACCGACTCGTTGGGCGCGGGTGTGACGACGCCGTTTTGCGGCGCGGCCGCGGGTGAGGTGATCACCACGGTTTCCGTGCGTGCGGAGTTCTCGTCGGAATTGTCGTTCAAGACAAGAGGGAGAACCCATACGTAGACCACGACGGCGACGAGTGCGACTGTGACAACTCCCAGTAAGACCCACAGCCATGCATACGATTTCGGCGGGCGGGGAGGCATCGGCGAATATCCAGTGCCTTGACCGTATGGGGGCCGGGGCGGGGTGTAAGCAGGCTGATGTCCCGAGTACGGCGCCTGACCGGGTGTGATGCCCGGCGGCGGAGGAGGGGGCGGAGGGAGAGGCGTCGTGTGGTTGGGGTCGTTGTTCCAGGGATACGGCGGCTGTGGTGTTGTCATTTCGGGCTGCTCCTCTGCCTACTTGATAGAAGTGGGCCGAGTTAGTCGTCGATCACCGCACATCGAAATTACCGATTGTTAGGTTTCTGCGAATTGCCCGTCTTAGTTATATACGACCGGTCTGACTTCTTTTGCACTTGTGGCTCGTCAATGAGTGAGCACTATCTTCAAGCCGACTATGAGGGTGGCGACGGCAGCGAGGCCGAAGGCTGCCAGATGTGTGTTCGTGCTGACTTTCTCGCCGTGAAGACGGCTGATCACGTAACTGGTGGATCCGATGCGCAGGATCAAGACGATTTCCGCGATCAACTGCGCCGTCCGTGGTTCCAGGAAGTTGAACCACGCCGTCGCGAGAATGGCGACAGGAACAACCGCGGAGGTGAGGATCGGGACAGAATCGCGCAGCGAGTCGATTCTCTCCGCGGTGGTGAGACGGCGGTCGTTGCGAATGCTCTCGCCGACGCTCTCGGCAAATGTGTGGGCGATGTACGTCGACAATGCCGTGCCGACCACAATCGCGGCGCCCAGCGATTCCTGAGATTTCGTCACCGGGACGAGTGCGGCGAGGACAAGAATGTTGCCGTAGATGTACGCGGTGGTTCTCGCCGCCACACGTTCTTGTCCCAGCGGCGCACCGTGAGACGTGATCGGCCGGTTCAGCAGTGTTCGCAGGTCCCACTCCATGTTCAGAGCATGGCAGATCAGACCCTCGGGCTGTAGTGCATCGGATTATCTCGCTGCTCGAGCGGAGGTAGATTGCGCGCCGGTGTGTGGACCAGTGGTGCCCCGGCGGGAATTCTGCCGCTGGCTCGGTCCCATCCCGCGCGAGCGCGCGGTTGATACCGGTATCGCCACGGCACCAGGCGGAAGACGGCGTTGACGGTGCGGCCGACAGCGTTGTGAATTTTCTGATCGCGACTGGTCCACGAGTAGCCGAGAAGGTCGCGAACCGGTTGGTCGTACATGCCCACTGTCAGCCACACGAATCCGCGGGCGAGGGGAATCCGCGTGAGCCGCCACAACGGATCGGGTAGCCACGTCATGTACGGGGGCTTTCCCAGCCCCGACAAATCCAAGACGTCGCGGGTCGCTTTGTTGTCTTCGAGTACGTTGCGGCACATGTGGTCCCAATACTCCTGAAATGCTTCCCAGGTTTCGGGAACCGGGCGCATGCTCATCCCGTACAGGCGGTACCACTGAATGTGCTCGGTGAAGAGTTGTCGTTTCTGGGCCTCGGTCAGGCCACCGGAGAAGTTCTCGGCGGTGACGATGGTGCCCATGAAGAATGTCGCGTGCGCCCAGTAGAAGGTGTCGGGATCAAGTGCGTGGTACCGGCGTCCCAGCTTGTCGATGCCCTTGATCCGTGTGTGATAGCCACGGACTTCTTCGGCTGTCTGCTGCGCGCGATCGCCGTCGAAGACCACGCCGGCAATGGGATACAGCGAGCGGTACAGCCGTTCCCAGCGCTCGTCGAAGAACTGCGAGTGCTCCTCGACCCCGGCGCCGAGACCAGGGTGCATGTTTTGCATCGAACCTGCCCAGACACCTTGGAGCATCCCGCGCCAGTCGCCGAAATACTTCCAGGTCAGGGAATCCGGACCGAGGGGAACCGGGGTGCTGCTGTCGCCAAGTTGACTACGCATGTTGTCAGATTAGGATCGACAACAGCGGTAGTCAAGGATCGAATACCGGGTGCATTGAAGAACAAGTGTCGGCGAAGTGGGGAAGTTGTGAGCATCGAAGAACGCAGGGCCACTCGAAAGGCGACGTTGTTCGACGTCGGAGTGACACTGCTCGGTGCGGTCGACGGTCCGGCCGTCAACGTGCGAGCGGTCTGCAAGGCCGCTGGTCTGACCGAGCGGTACTTCTACGAGAGCTTCACCGATCGCGATCAGTACGTTGTCGCGGTCCACACGTTTGTCGCCGAGCGCGCGCAGTCGGCGCTCGCCACGGCAGTGGAGTCCGAGACGACATCCGAGGCAGTCGCCACCGCTGCGGTCGACGCTTTCGTCAAGCTGATGGTCGACGACCCGGCAATGGGGCGAGTGCTTCTGATCGCTCCGCTCTCGGAGCCGGTGCTGAGCGGACGCGGTATCGAATCGATGCCGGCGTTCGTGGACCTGGTGTACGACCAGTTGTCCGAGATTGCTGATCCGGTGGACAAGCAGCTGGTGGCAGTCGGGCTGGTCGGGGCGTTGTTCACACTGTTCATCGGTTATCTGGACGGCTCGATCGTCGTCGAGCGCGAGCGATTTGTGCGCCATTGCGTCCGGCTGCTGATCAACGCTAACCAGGCGTGAACGGCTGGCACACGGGGCAGAAGAAGATATTTCGCTCGGTGAGCTGATCCGGTCCGAGGGTGTCTTCTCTGATGCGGGTTCCGCATCGGCGGCAAGGTTTTCCGCGTCTGCCGTACACCCACGTTTGCCTACCTGGGCGGGTGTCGCCGGTGGTGACCCGGATGCGACGCGACTTGTTGACGTTGATGGTGCGGAATGACAGATCCACAATCGCGTCGAGGTTCCCGGCGCGGTGTGTCGGCGTCTTCGGGTGAATGCCTCGTAGGAAGCAGATCTCGTTGCGGTACACGTTGCCCAGTCCGGCCATCACGCGCTGATCCAGGAGCGCGATTCCGATCGGTACGGAGTCTGCAGCGCGAAGATTCTCGACGGCCACGGAACTGTCCCAATCGGTCCCGAGCAGGTCCGGTCCGAGGTGCCCGACGGCCTCCTGTTCCTGCCCCAGTTCGAGGATCTCGGTGACTCCCAGTGAAAAGCCCACTGCTACAGAGTCTTCGGTGGCCAAGATTATGCGCGCTTGGTGGGCGGGTCTGCGCCAGCGCTCGCCGGGGCGATAAATCTGCCACTGACCCTCCATCTTCAGATGCGTGTGAATGGACGCTTCGCCCACGCGGATCAGCAGATGCTTTCCGCGGCTGGCGACGGAATCCACACGATGTCCCGATAAATCGACGGTGGCATAGCGAGGAACGCGGACATCGCAGGTGGTGAGTACCTTCTCGGCCAGGGCAGCGCGCAGATCGTTGGCGGCCCGCCACACGGTATCGCCCTCAGGCATGGTCGCCGCTCCAGCACTTCACGATCGCAACCATCATGACCTCAATCCTCATGACCTCAACCGGAATCCGCGAGGAGTGGCGGCGAAGCCGGCTTCGACCAGGACGGGAGCAAAATCGTTGCCGTGGATGGTCTCTCCGTCGACCTTCTCCACTACCAACTTGTCGACAGCGCGAGAAGTCACCTTCTGGGCAAGCGACAGCGCTGCCAGGCGCAAAGTTCCGCTGTCGTCGGTGAATGTCAGGATGGTGCGACCGCCGCGCTCGACGAACAGAACCAACTCGCCCTCCATCAGAACGACCAGTGCTCCCGCCTTACGTCCGGGTCGGTGTCCGGGTGACTCTTCGCCCCCCGACGCCGGCCACGGCAGTGCTGCGCCGTATGGATTGGCCGGGTCGCACGCCGCGAGAGTAACTGCAGCCGAGGAGGTGTGGCGCCCCTCGATGGAATCACCGAACGTGCGCAAGCGGTCGACCACGGGAGGCGTCGAGAATTGAGCGCCGCCCAGGGTGTCCACGAAGTATCCGCGTCGAGCGCGCCCGTTGTCCTCGAATGTGCTCAGTACCTTGTAGATCAACGCGAAACCGCCCGGCACGTTCTCGCTCATCACCGATCCGCGGGTGACGACGCCGTACCGTTCGAGCAACAGATCGGCCGTGGCGTGCGCCCGGATGGTCGGGTCCGGTTCGATGGCCGGCAGCTGGAACCACCGACCGGAGGCGGTTGCCGGTCCCGTGCGAGCCGGGGTTGAAGCGCGCGCCATTCCGCGGTACGGACGGGCACGAGGAACACGTCGAGGCGATCGGTGACTTGTGGTGGTTCTGGTGGTGTCCGAGAGAAGTGCGCGCAGCGGTGCGACGGTGTCGTTACCGATGTGTCCGAGCCACACCAACTCCCACAGTGCCGTCGTCACCGCACTGTCGACCGTGTCTGCAGCCGACTCCGTAGTTTGCAACGCGTCGACCAACTGGCGGAAGAAGTAGGCACCGCCGCCGGACAGCAGGTCGAGGATGCGCTTCTGCAACTCCGAGACGTCGGTGTCGGCGGGCGAATTGAGCGTGATCGGTGCCAGGTCGGCGGGGTGCAGAACTACCCACCCGTCTTTGCCGGAGATTGCTCCGGATCCGGACCACAGGACTTCACCCGTCGAGGTGAGTTCGTCCAACATCGCGGGGGAGTAGTCGGCGACTCGGCTCGGCAGGATCAACGATTCGAGAGCGGACGCCGGAATCGGAACGCCGGCAAGTTGATCGACTACCGTTGCAACACCGTCGATTCCGCGCAGCGTGCCGCCCACATGCTGCCAACCGGGAAGGAAACGTCCGAGCGTTGCGGTACTGACCGGCTCGACCTCTTGCCGTGCCGCGGCGAGCGAGCGACGCCTCAAGCGGCGCAGGACTTCGGCGTCGCACCATTCGCTCCCAGTTGCAGACGGGCGGAATTCTCCTTCGAGAACACGCTTTTCGAGCGCGAGCCGACCGAGAACGTCACGCGCGACGGATACTCCGATACCGAAGCGTGCAGCCGCATCCGTGAGAGTGAATGGTCCGTGAGTGCGTGCGTATCGGCTCAGGAGGTCGTCGAGTGGCTGATCGACCGGCTCGATGAACGCGGCCGGAACCCCGATGGGTAGGGGAACGCCGAGTCCATCGCGAAGGCGCGCTGCATCTTCGACGACGGTCCACCAGCTCTCGCCCGCATAGGAGACGTGGAGGGCACGTTTGTCTGCGACCAACTTGTCGAGCCACGAGACCGGATCTTCGAGACAGCGTTCGGTGACTTCTTCGGTGGTCAGCGGGCCGAGCATACGGAGGAGGTCGGCGACGCCCTCGAGGTCCTTGGCCTTGCGGTCCGGAGCGAGCCGTTGCAGTTCACGTTCTGCCTGCTCGATCACTCCGGCGTCGAGCAGCTCGCGCAGTTCGACGCGGCCGAGGAGTTCGGCCAACAGCGTGGAGTCCAACGACAGTGCGGCGGCGCGTCGCTCGGCCAGGGGGCTGTCGCCCTCGTACATGAACGCGCCCACGTAGTTGAACAGGAGCGCACTTGCGAACGGTGAAGGCGAGGGCGTCTCCACTTCGACTATTCGAATCTGGCGCCGTTCGATCTTGCCGAACAATTCCTTCAGTGCCGGCAGGTCGTAGACGTCCTGCAAGCACTCACGCACGGTCTCGAGCAGGATCGGGAATGTCGGGAACTTGCGAGCGACGTCCAGCAGTTGCGCCGACCGCTGACGTTGCTGCCACAGTGGAGCACGCTTGCCGGGATTGCGGCGTGGGAGAAGCAGTGCGCGGGCGGCACATTCGCGGAATCGGGAGGCGAACAATGCCGAGCCACCCACCTCCTGGGTGACCAGATCTTCGATGTCCTCGACGTCGAAGGTGAACAGTTCGGCGCCGGGAGGTTCGTTCTCGGTGTCGGGGAGACGGATGATGATGCCGTCGTCGGAGGCCGTCGGACTGGAATCGACGCCGTATCGTTCCTGCAAGCGGGCCCCGATGGCGAGGGCCCACGGTGCGTGAACCCGTTGGCCGTACGGGGAATGCAGCACCAGACGCCAATCGCCGAGTTCGTCGCGGAAGCGCTCGACAACCAATGTTCGATCCGACGGGACCTGCCCGGTGGCATTCTTCTGCTCACCGACGAGTTGGATCAGATTGGTTGTGGCGTTGTGATCGAGCCCGCCCACGCGACAACGCTCGACGACGTCGGCTTCGTTACCCAGCGCGGTCTCTCGAACGAATTGTCCCAACGCCTGTCCGAGTTCGGCAGGGCGACCGAGTCCGTCGCCATGCCAGAAGGGCAAACGACCGGGCATGCCGTAGGCGGGGCTGACCAGAACCCGATCGAAGGTGATCTCCTCGATCCGCCAACTGGTGGCGCCGAGCGCAAAGACGTCACCGACCCGGGATTCGTAGACCATTTCTTCGTCGAGTTCGCCGACTCTTGATGCTTTCTCACCGACCATGTAGACCGTGAAGAGGCCGCGGTCGGGGATGGCGCCGCCGGAAGTGACTGCCAAGCGCTGCGAACCCGGGCGGCCCGTCAGAGTGTTGGACTCGCGATCCCAGACCAGGCGCGGACGTAATTCGGCGAACTCGTCCGAGGGGTACCGCCCGGCGAGCAGATCCAGAGTCGACTCGTAGGCCGAACGGGGAAGCGTTGCAAAGGAACCGCTTCGGCGCACCGTCTCGAACCAGTCGTCGACGTCGATCGGTTCCAGAGCGGTGGCCGCAACAGTTTGCTGGGCAAGGATGTCGAGGGGATTGGCGGGAACGGCCATCGCCTCGATCTTGCCTTCGACCATGCGCTCGACGGTCACCGCGCAGTGAATCAGGTCGGTGCGATGTTTGGGGAAGACGACGCCTCGTGAGATCTCGCCGACCTGGTGGCCGGCGCGACCGACACGTTGCAGGCCGCTGGCAACCGAAGGCGGCGCCTCCACCTGGATGACCAAGTCGACGGCGCCCATGTCGATTCCGAGTTCGAGACTGCTGGTGGCGACGACGCATCGCAATCGACCCGATTTGAGGTCGTCTTCGATGAGGGCTCGCTGGTCTTTGCTGACCGATCCGTGGTGGGCGCGAGCAAGGAGGGGTTCTGCGCCGTAGTTGACCTCGGTGGGAGCTCCGATCTGCGCGGGCGGGCGAGGTGTTTTCTCGACGGCCAGACCGATGCGTTCTGCATGAATCTCGTTGAGCCTGGCCGTCAATCGTTCGGCGAGGCGCCGAGAGTTGGCGAACACGATGGACGATCGGTGATCGAGCACGAGGTCGACGATCTGTTCCTCGACGTGGGGCCAGATCGAACCGGCTTGCGGGGTGGGGGATTCGGAACCGTCGGCGGGCGTCGCGATACCCAATTCGGTCATGTCCTCGACGGGGACACGGACCGTGAGATCGAAGGTCTTGGCGGCAGGCGGTGCCACGATTCGGATCGGTGCCGAACCGGCGAGGAACCGCCCGATCTCCTCGTGGGGACGGACAGTGGCCGACAATCCGATGCGTTGCGCCGGACGCTCGAGCAAGCCGTCCAGACGTTCCAGAGAGAGCGCAAGGTGCGAGCCGCGCTTGGTACCCGCCACCGCGTGAACCTCGTCGACGATCACGGTGTCGACGCCGACCAGTGTTTCCCGGGCAGCGGAGGTGAGCATGAGGAACAACGACTCCGGCGTCGTGATCAGGATGTCCGGGGGTCGTTTGATCAACGAGCGCCGATCGGCCTGGGACGTATCACCGGAACGGACACCGACGGTGATCTCGGGCGGAGTGAGGCCTAGACGCTTCGCCGTCTGCGTGATGCCGACCAGCGGCGCGCGAAGGTTCCGCTCGACGTCCACACCCAGCGCTTTGAGCGGCGAAATGTAGAGGACTTTGGTGGCGCGTTCGCCTTCGTCCTTGGCGGCGAGTTGATCGAGGGCCCACAGGAACGCCGACAATGTCTTGCCGGAGCCGGTGGGCGCGACGACAAGTGTGTGAGAGCCACTCGCGATGGATTCCCAGGCGCCGAGCTGCGCAGCAGTCGGAGCGCTGAAAGCGCCGCCGAACCACTCGCGTGTGGCGGGCGAGAACCTACCGAGGACGTTGGTCACGACCACCATATTGCCCCTTCCCACCGACAGCGTGTTCGTGCCTGCAGCCGAAGCGCAGAGCATACTATTTGCCCTGTTATAGCGATTCTCTTGTTATCGAGAAGGCGAGTGCCTGATGGAAGCAGTCAAGATTGTCCTCGAGCTGGCGGTAGTGCTCGGGGCGATTGTCATGGGTACCAGATCGAGCGGTGTCGCTCTCGGTCTGTGGGGCGGCGCAGGTGTTGCCGTCCTCGTGTTCGTCTTCGGAGAGGACGTCGGCAGTCCGCCGGTCGACGCTCTCCTCATCGTCCTGTCCGTCGTCCTCGCGTCGTCGATGATGCAGGCGGCCGGTGGTATCGACTGGATGGTCACCATCGCGGCCAAGTTGATCGAATCTCGCCCGAAACAGATCACGCTGATCGCGCCGTTGGTGTCATTCCTGTTCTCGGTCGGTGCCGGCACGTCCAACATCCTCTACCCACTGCTCCCCGTCATCTACGACGTCTCGTACAAGAACGGTGTGCGGCCGTCACGACCGCTGTCGCTGTCAGTTGTCTCGACCGGTGTGGCGCTGGCGTGTAGTCCGGTGTCCGCGGCAATGGCGGCAATGGTCACGCTGACCGACGTGCCGCCTTACGATTTCGAACTCATCGACATCATCAAGATCACCTTCCCGGCTGCTGTTGTCGGCATCGTCCTTTCCTCCATCGCTGTCAACCGACTCGGCAAAGATCTCGACGACGACCCGGAGATACAGGCAAAGATGAAGTCGGGCGAATTGGCCGGACCTGGTGCAGCCTCCAAGACCGAACTCGTCTCGACGAAGACCGGACGAAACGCGGCACTGATCTTCCTGGCCGGCGTCCTGGCTATCGTGATCTTCGGCCTGTTCAAGGGGATTCGTCCCGAAGCTGCCGACGGTACTCCGATGGGGATGACACCGATCATCGAAATGCTGATGTTCGTCGTGGGTACGTTGATCCTGCTGGTGTGCCGCCCGAATGTCGCCGACGTGCCGTCGTCGACGGTGTTCCGTGCCGGTATGGTCTCGGCCATCGCGCTGTTCGGTCTGGCATGGCTGACGGACACGTTCATCAGCGCCCATTCCGAGCTGATCACGAGCACCGTCGGCGACTGGGTCAACGCCGCGCCGTGGATCTTCGCGCTCGGTGTCTTCCTGGTCTGTGTACTGACGACCAGTCAGTCGACCGCTACGAGGACCATCGTGCCGATCGGTCTCGCTGCCGGGATTGCACCCGGTCTGGTGAGCGGAATGTGGGCCGGAGCGTTTGCCGGCGTCTATCTGTTGCCGACAAACGGTTCGCAGATCGCGGCTGCGAACTTCGACCTCTCGGGCAGCACGAAGCTCGGTTCCAAGCTCGTCGACCACTCGTTCTTCCTGCCGACCATCATCTTGGCCGTCACGACGATTGCGGCCGGCGCGTTGTTCGGAGTGGTGCTCGGTTGAGTATTGCGGCTGAGTCAGCCCTGAGTGACAGCGCTGAGTCAGCTGTTGCGGTAGTGGTCCCAGCTCGCCTTGCACGCGTGGGCGAGCTGGTCCACCCGTTCGGCGTCGGGTGTAGGCCAGTCGACGCCGGGTTCCATGATGTAGGCGGCCAGTTCGTCTCCCAGTAGGAATTCTCGTTTGAATTCGGCCTGAACCGCGCTCAACGCGATCCCGGCTTCGGCGGCGCGGGCGCTCAATTCGGCGAATCTGGCTCCGGCTCGAATGATTTCGAAACTGCCGAGGTACGGCTGATTGAGAGCGACGGCATCCGGATCGTCGACCTGAAATCCCTTGCGATGTGAGATCGCAAGTGTGCGAATGAGCTCCGGATCCATCGTCACGGGATTGTCGCCGCGTCGATTGCCGTCGTGGTCGCCACGATTGGAGAGCGCGACGACGTCGGGGAGCCGATCTGCTTCCGGCCGTTCGACATTGACGGCGCCGTCCTGCCGGGTGGTGTGGTTCATCGTGTCGTGGAACGACAAGGTCGTGAACGATCGACCGAGTTCGAAGCTCTTCGCCACCATGGCTTCGATCAGTGCGTCGCGAGTTCTCTCGTAGACGCCCAAACCGTGTTCAGCTGTCTCGGTGAAGGTCTCGGCGAGGTCCTTCCAACCCGCGTCGTCGGTCGGCTCGAGCAGCAGGGGGTAGAACGAGAAGGTGACAGGGCGAACTGCGTCGACACCGGCGAGGTCCGCTTTGTTGCCGGCACCGGCCTCGTGGACGCGGGCGAATGCTTCGCGCAGTGACGCTTCCAGGTTTTCGGGCTTCGCACGGTTGGGATCGCGAATCATGCGAGGGTGCGGATTCTCCACGTACACGATGCGCGAATCGATTTCGGCCCAACGGCGCACGATGGGACTGGTGGACATGTCGGTGAAGTCGAACTGCAGCCGCTGTGTGAACTCGGGTGCGAGAAAACGTGAGAGTTCTGCTGGAATCGCGGAACCCGAGTGTGGGCAACTGACAAGAAGGTCGGCTTCGGCGATGGCGTCGTCGAGACTGCGGGAGTCGCGATCGGCATAGAACGTCAGGTCCTCCGGCGTGAACACGGTTCCGGCCGGGATGAGTACTGGTTCTCCACTGGTCATGAGCCCCAGCGTAATCGAGTACAACCGTGCGTACTCAGTATCCGCTGAGTCGTTCCACGAGAGCTGTTTTGATCTCCGGGCGACCAGCCGCGACAAGAGTGAAGGTGGCTTCACGCATGAGCCGCTCGGGGGTGTTGCTGCCGACCAGAGCGCGGCTTCCGGTCGCAGTCACGAGTGCGGCCGACGCGCGTATCGCAAGTTCCGACGCTCGGGCGCGGGCGGCCGACATGTCGCCGCCGTCGCGCAGTGCTGCATCGAGATCGGCGCGCGCCCGGGTGGCTTGTTCCTCGAACGCGTCGGTGTCGACTCCCAGATCCGCGAGTTCGGTGACAGCACGGCGGGTGATGCCCATGGCCATCGCGCCGTTGAGCCACAAGCCGGGGAGCTGGGTGCTCTGGAATTGTTCGTCGCTGACGACAGCACAGACGTCGGTATCGGGAATTTCGAAAGCGTCGAACACGATTCGGACGGTGTTGCTCCCGCGCGCCGCGATCAGTGGAAGCTCCTCGATCGTCAGACCCGGGGCCTCGCCCACCGGTACGACGGAATGAACGATAGAATTGTCGAACTCGTCGCGCGCCGACACCAAGAGAACATCGACGATGCCCCAACCGGTGACGAAGGGTGCGATCCCGTCGAGGACGTAGCCGTCGTTCACCCGCTTGGCCCACAGGAGCGGTGGGCGGGGGATAGCGCCGGCATAGGCAACCCCACCGCGAATCGTGCCGGAAACCAGACCGTCCCAGTATTGTTCGCGCAGAGACGTATTGGTACTCGCTGCCAGGGCCCCGACGACGCCGTGATGCTGCATCCAGGTGAACGTCGTCGCGAGGCAACCGCCGCACAAGGTTTCGAGGACCTCGACCAGTTCTTCGCTGCTGGGGCCACCGTCACCGAGGGCGGCGATGCCGTAGAAGCCGTCGGCGGCGAGCGCGTCGAAATGGCTGCTGGGGATTTCTCCGTCGGCGTCGACGCTGTCGGCGACGGGAAACAGAACGGTATCGGCGATCTCACGCGCAAGTTCCGGCCACTTGGTCACGCTGTCAGGGTAAGCCGTGAGCCGGGGTTGTGGTGTGGAACTGAAACGGTGGCGTATCTAGAAGGACGGCGGTGAACTCACGATGAGGAATCTCGCAACTGCAGCGGTGCGATTGAACCACCGATGCGGGATGGTCGAGGTGTAGAGGAGGGTATCGCCGACATGAAGAACGTGATGCTCGTCCAGCCCGACCTCGACCTCGACAGATCCTTCGAGAACATGAATGAATTCTTCGCCGGCATGCTCGGTGTGCTCACCTGCCTCGGAGTGAGGTGCTGCCGTGATCTCGTTGGGTTCCATGGTCCGTGAACCGGTCGAGCAGAATCGGATCACCGAATCGTGTGCCAGTTCGAAGGTTCGCCCCTCGCCGGCGCGGACGAGGCTGGACGGGGTTCGCTCGCCCTGTGCCAAGAGTGAGTGCGCCGTGGTGCCGAGAGATTGCGCGAGGCGATGAAGGTTCATGACGCTGGGTACTGCGTGCCCGTTTTCGGTTTGGCTCAGGAATGGCTGCGACAACCCTGACTTCACGGCAACCTCACGCAACGTCAAACCGGCTTCTTTTCTCGCTGTCCGCACGGCTGCCCCGATTGCGGTCGCTATCGCTCTCTGGTCGTCGTCCATGTGCCGAAGATAGCAGTGCTCTGGTGAAAGTTTTGATTACACAGACGAAACAAATTCGACCACGGTAAGAAATTATCGACGTGCTGAATAGTCCCGTACACGAAACACTTCCAGCTTCGGACGGAGATCGGCGCATGGCCATCCATCCAGTCGACCAGCGGCTCCCCATTGCCCGCCAGTCTGCTTTTGCTCTTCAGCACGTCCTCATCATGTACACCGGTTGCATCACGGTTCCGCTGGTATTCGGTGCCGCAGTCGGGCTGGACCGCAGCACGGTCGCGATGCTGATCAGTGCGGACTTGCTCGTTGCAGGCATCATCACGATCATTCAGAGCCTGGGCGTCGGCAAGGTTGCCGGTGTCCGCCTGCCGATCGTCTGCGGTGCGACGTTCGCCGGGCTGACGCCGATGATTCTGATCGCCAAGGAGTACGGCCTGCAGGCCGTGTACGGGTCCATGCTGGTCGGTGGCGTGGTCGGCATAGCGTTGGCCGTCCCGTTCGCCAAAATCGTCCGATACTTCCCACCCCTGGTCACCGGCGTCGTCCTCACAGTCATCGGCATCTCGTTGATCGGTGTCGCGGGAGGACTGATCGTCGGAAACGACCCGACCTCCCCGTCGTTCGCCGATCCGAAGAATCTGGCGCTGGCTGCCGCAGTCGTTGTGGTCGCGGTGGCGTTCATCTGCCTCGGTCGCGGGATGTGGACGCAACTCGGTGTACTGATGGCACTGGTGATCGGTACCGTGATCGCCATCCCGATGGGTCTGATCGATCTGAGTGGCGTCGGCGGCTCGGCCTGGGTGGGCTTCCCGATGCCGTTCCACTTCGGCGCTCCGGAGTTTCCCGTCACCGCCGTGGTGGCGATGAGTATCGTCATGGCAGTCGTCTTCGCAGAATCGACGGCGAGCATGCTGGCGGTCAGCGAGATCACCGGAAAGCCTTTGAAAAAAGCAGATCTCGCACGCGGGCTGGTGGCCGACGGCATGTCGGGAGTTCTGGGCGGAATCTTCAATGCCTTTGTCGACACCGTTTTCTCGCAGAATGTCGGCGCCGTTGCCACGACCCGGGTGTACAGCCGGTACGTGACCGCTACCAGCGGTGCCATTCTGATCGTCCTCGGCCTCATCCCGCGAATGGGTGAAGTAGTTGCAGCCCTGCCTGATCCGGTGGTCGGCGGCGTCGGAATCATCTTGTTCTCCACTGTCGCCGTGGTCGGAATCAACACACTGCGCAAGGTCGATCTCAGTGACCCGATCAACACCACGATCGCTGCTGTATCCGTCGGAATCGGTATTCTGCCGGAATTTGCGGAGGGGATGTTCGAGCGATTCCCCTCCTCGGCTCAGATCCTCCTCGGTAGCGGCATCACCTTGGCTGCGGCCTCTGCCTTTTCACTCAATCTGCTGTTCAATCACACCCGACTCGGTGAACTCGCGAGGCGATCGCGAGAGAGCCTTCCTGAACCCGCTACCAGCTCTGCAGGAGACGCCAGTGTCATCGTCCCAGTCTGATCCCTTCGAAGTTCCCGTCATCGACATCTCGCCCTACGTGCTCGGTGGTGCCGACCAGGACAAGGCGCGAGTGGCCGCCGAAGTCGACCATGCCTGTCGGACTGTCGGTTTCATCCAGATTCGGGGCCACGGTGTTCCGACCGATGTTTCTTCCGGCCTCGCCGAAGCCATGGACGACTTCTTCGGACTGCCGATGGAGACGAAGTCGGGCTACCGAATCGAGGGCGCGAATCGTGGGTACAGCCCGCCCAAGAGCGAGTCGCTGAGCTTGAGCCTCGGCGTCGAATCCGCGACTCGGATGAATGACTTCTTCGAGGCCTTCAACGTCGGAACCGAAGCCAGATCATTCACCGAACTCGAACTGTCGGAGGATGATTACGGAATCAATCTGTGGCCCGCAGTGCCAGGTTTCACGGAACGAGTGGAGAATTACTATGCCCATGGCGAGCGGGTGGCACGCACACTGACCACCATTTTCGAAGATGCGCTCGGTCTGACCCCAGGATTCTTCGAGTCGATCACCGATCATTCCATCGACGTACTGCGGATGAACAACTACGCATTACCCGAAGGGACGGTGACATTGGACGGTGAGTTGAAGGGTATGGGCGAACATACCGATTTCGGGCTGGTCACCGTGCTGTGGGCGGATCAGGTCGAAGGTTTGCAAGTACTCGGGAGCGACCGACGCTGGCACGATGTCTGGCCGGTCGACGGCGCGCTACTGGTCAATCTCGGGGATCTCACCGCGCGACTGACCAACGACAGGTGGATGTCCACGCTGCACCGAGTTGCGCCTCCGGTGGTGAACGGCACCATCAAGCGTCGGCGATCGGCGGCCTTCTTCCACGACGGAAACGTCGACGCGGTGATTGCGACTCTGCCGAGTTTTCAGGACGACTCCGGCTTGGAGTACGAATCCATTACCGTTCGCGATCACATCAAGGCCAAATTGGCCGGGTCGAGGCAGGGAAAGTCCAACGCCGCCGCAGGTCGTGAGGCGGCTCGGGTACTTTCGGCTGCAGAGCTCGAGATCAAGCAGTGAGTGCACGGAACATCGTCCTCATCCACGGAGCGTGGGCCGGCGGTTGGGTCTGGGATCGTGTGTGTGGCCCACTGACATCGGCCGGCTTCAATCCCGTTGTGGTGGAGCTTCCAGGCTCGGGAAGTTGGAACCCCGACGACGTGATCGATCTCGACGTAGTTGCCGAACATGTTGTGGCAGTCGTCGAGTCCCTGGACGGGCAGTGCACCCTCGTCGGTCACTCCGGCGGAGGCATCGTGGCCTCGCAGGTGGCTGAGTTACTGCCTTCGCGGGTAGCGGGTCTTGTTTACGTCGCGGGGATGATGCTTCCATCGCAGATGGACTTCGGGATGCTCTGCATCGAAGTCGGTCTGGCAAGTCCGGTCGGGATCTCACGTTGGTTGGTCCCCGTGGACGACGGGAATGCGACGGTGGTTCCGCCCGAAGCCGGTGCCGCTGTGTTCTTCCACGAAGCGCCGGTGGCTGATGCGATCTTCGCCGCCCGCATGCTCGTTCCACAACTGGAGTCGGCCCGCCTGATGGCACCCGTCTGGACGGAAGAACGATTCGGAACCGTCCCGCGTTTGTATGTCGAATGCACGCTCGATCGAACCGTGCCGATCGAAGCTCAACGTGCCATGCAAAAACTTGTTCCCGGTGCCCAGGTGGTCAGCCTGGACACCGACCACGCCCCGCAGTTGTCGACGCTCCCGGAGTTGATCGAAGCGATCGCCGATTTTGCCCAGAACGCGTTCAGCCGAACTCGACGCCTTGAGCCAGCGGCAACTGGTCCGAGTAGTTGACGGTATTGGTGGCTCGGCGCATGTAGGCCTTCCATGAATCCGAACCCGATTCGCGTCCGCCGCCCGTCTCCTTCTCGCCGCCGAATGCGCCGCCGATCTCCGCACCGGACGTTCCGATGTTCACGTTCGCGATGCCGCAATCGGAGCCGTCGGCGGCGAGGAAGCGCTCTGCTTCTCGCTGATCGAGTGTGAAGATCGAGGATGAAAGTCCTTGAGGTACACCGTTGTGCAGCGCAATAGCGTCGTCGAAGTCGGTGTAGGTCAAGACATAGAGGATGGGTGCAAATGTTTCCGCCCGTACCACCTCGGTCTGTGCGGGCATGCGAACGAGAGCAGGTGTCACGTAGAACCCGGATTCGCCGACGCGATCACCGCCACACACCACGGTTCCGCCGTCGCCGCGCGCGGCCGAGAGGGACTTCTGCATTGCCTCGTACGCGGCTTCGTTGATCAGCGGTCCGACCAGAACACCGGAATCGAAGGGACTACCGACCTGGAGTTGCGCGTACGCGGACGCAATGCGATCGACGACGTTGTCGGCGATCGACTCGTGAACGATGAGTCGGCGCAGTGAGGTGCAGCGCTGCCCGGCAGTTCCCGCGGCGGAGAAGACAATTCCGCGCACGGCAAGCTCGAGATCCGCCGACGGCGTGACGACTGCGGCGTTGTTCCCACCCAACTCCAGAAGACTTCGTCCGAAGCGCGCGGCGACCCGCGGAGCCACGGCGCGGCCCATCCGCACAGAACCCGTGGCGCTGACCAAGGCCACGAGTGGGTTGTCCACCAGCGCCTCACCGACGTCACGTCCGCCGACGACCAACTGGTGCACGTCGATCGGTGCTTCACAATCCGCGAGCGCACGCCGCAGGAGCGCATGACATGCCAGAGCGGTCAACGGAGTGGTTTCCGAAGGCTTCCAGACGACGGAGTCGCCGCAGACCAGAGCAATGGCGGTATTCCACGACCACACCGCTACCGGAAAGTTGAACGCAGAGATGACCCCGACAACGCCGAGCGGGTGCCACGTTTCCGACAACCGGTGGCCGGGACGTTCGGACGGCATGGTGCGCCCGTAGAGCTGCCTGGAGAGACCGACCGCGAACTCGCAGATGTCGATCATCTCCTGTACCTCGCCTAGAGCTTCCGAGGTGACCTTGCCTGCCTCCAGCGTCACGATCTCCGCGAGATCCTCCTTGTGCTCGGTAAGTAGGCTGCCCAGCCGCCGCACCACCGCGCCGCGCGCCGGAGCGGGGACGGTGCGCCAGGTGAGGAACGCTCGATGAGCCGCCTCGACGGCGTCGTCGACCTCTCGGCCGGAGTGCTGCCGGACCGTACGCAGCTGTGTGCCGGTGATCGGCGTGTGTGCGCTCAGATCACCGGCGGGCCACTCGACGCCACAGGCAGCGAGGGCTCTCTCGGCGCGATCGGCGAGGCTCGAAGGATCAGGCAGGTTCACGGGGAGTCCTCTGTGTTTGAAGGCGGGAGTGTTTGTAGGCGGGAGTGGTTGTTGGCGGGAGAAAGCAGGGCACGTGATGCCTCTTGTTGTGCGCGGTACAGCTCGAACGGATCTTCGATGGTGCGGTCGAGGGCGCCCTCCAATCGATCCTGCCCGTATTCGGCGCCGGGCGCATCGGAAACGAATCCGGTCACGGAATCGAGATTGGACGCGAAGATCCCGGCCGCGGACGCCGGTAGGAAGTCCTCGTAGACGATCGGGTCGCGGACGACAACAGTTCCTTCGTTTCGGAACGTGAAGTACGCCAACCCCGCGTCGTCGAGTCCGTCCTCGGTGTGCGGAAATTCGCTGTCCCAGTCGGCGTCCGCGGGCTTTGCGATCAGTCGGTCGTAGATCGCACGCCCGCTGGGGGTCAACGCGATTCCGCGTGCCTCGACCTCGCCGAATCTGACGCGGACAGGTTCTGTGGTGACCGATCCGTCCGGCCGCCGAAAACGTCTGTCTTCGGCGAGTGCGCGAAACGACGTCTGCCGCAGAAGCAGTGGCGGTCCATTCCATCTCGGTGGGCCTTGGATGCGGTCGATCATGATGATGCCGCGCTCGGTCATTCGGCGGTACAACTCGTCGATGTCGAGCACTCGCGGGGTGAGGTGGTTGACATGTGTCGAGCCCTGGCCGGCGATGTCTGCGGCAACAGGTGAGATCGCGGCAAGTTCGCGATACCAACCGGCGTCGATGGGATCGGTGCCGAGCCGAAACGCCGAGGTCGCCGCTTCGACGAATTGTGTCGCCTCGGGCTCAGGTAGGCCGCGCTCGCGGTTCGCTTGCCGTGCCCACTGCAGAAGTTCTGGAGAGAACAGGGTGCGGCGACGCAGGAACCCGGTGATCCGACGCGCGAGGTCGGTGTCGAAGAACCTGGAATCGGAGCCGGTCAGTACCGAAGTGAAAACACGGAACGGGTTCCGGGCGAGTTCGGCAGGTTCGGTGGGGCGAAACGCCGTCGAGACAACGGGAATGGGGGAGTCGGTGAGCCGGAGGTCGTAGTAGCCGACCGGAAACATACCGAATCCGCCGAAGACGGTGGCTACGTCACGTAGTTCGTCGAGAGTCCCCAGTCTGATGGCGCCGTGACGCTCGGCGCTGACTCTCGCCAGGCTGCCCAGGCGCTCCGCCGAATCCGGATGTTCGGCGGCAAAATCACGGTTCACCTGCATCGTTACATCTACCAAGGTGTTGTAAGCAGGGACCTCGTCGCCATACATCTTGGCGAGGGCCGCTGCGAACCGTGCACGTAGCTCCCAGGTTTCAACCATACGAATGTCCGATTGCGTTAGCCTGCGCAGGTGCGAGAAACAGAAACCAGTGACGCTGCCGGGGTTCCGGTCGACGAAACCGATCGACTTTTGATGCGTGAATTGGTCTTGGACGGCCGTGCCACTCTCGCGAGTCTTGCTGAGAAGGCAGGACTCTCGATCTCTGCAGTCCAGTCGAGAGTGCGTCGATTGGAGTCTCGCAAGGTGATCCGTGGCTACTCGGCGAAGATCGATCCGGAGGCACTCGGTCATAATCTGTCCGCATTTGTCGCCATCACTCCTCTCGATCCTTCGCAGCCCGACGATGCGCCTGCTCGCTTGCGTCATCTACCGGCCGTAGTCTCGTGTCACTCCGTGGCCGGGAGCGAAAGCTACGTCCTCCTGGTCCGAGTGGCGTCACCTCGCGCGTTGGAGCGATTGCTGCAGGAGATCCGTACGGCAGCCAACGTCAACACGCGAAGCACCATCATCCTACAAACTTTTTACGACGAATGACGAGTGTTCCGTAACTTTTACGGCCTCCTATCGACACTTTCGTAAAATTGACATAATCTTCGCAGTATGAGTACTGCGATGCGAGACTTCGGTGACAGTGCGCTCTTTCCGGTCTACGAGGTGCTGAAGGCCAGCATTCTCGTCGACGGATTCGATCTGATTCTCGATGTGCAAAGGTCGCAAGGTTCGTATCTCCGCGACCTGCGAGACGGCACCGAGTTTCTGGACATGTTCGGTTTCTTCGGCTCTTCCTCCCTGGGGATGAATCACCCGGCGATCACCGACGACGAGGAATTTCAGCAGGAATTGGCCGTTGTAGCCTCCAACAAGCCGAGTAATTCCGACATCTACACCGAGCCTATGGCGCGCTTCGTCGCGGCTTTCGCTCGGGTCCTGGGGGATTCGGCGCTCCCTCACTTGTTCTTCGTGGACGGTGGGGCACTTGCGGTGGAAAATGCGCTCAAGGTTGCCTTCGACTGGAAGAGTCGGTTGAACGAAAGCCGTGGATTGTCAAGCGATCTGGGGACGAAGGTCCTGCATTTGACCGAGGCCTTCCACGGTCGGAGCGGATACACGATGTCGCTCACCAATACCGAACCGGGCAAGGTCGCGAGATTCCCCAAGTTCGACTGGCCCCGGATCGACTCGCCGTATCTCGCAGACGGTCGCGATGTCGAAGCTGCGGAGAGGAAAGCTCTCGACCAAGCGCGCCGAGCGTTTTCCGACAACCCCGACGATATAGCCTGTTTCATCGCCGAGCCGATCCAAGGCGAAGGCGGTGACCATCACCTCAGGCCGGAATTCCTGCAGGCGATGCAAGAGCTGTGTCGTGAGAATGACGCCCTCTTCATTCTCGACGAGGTGCAAACGGGATGCGGAATCACCGGAACCGCTTGGGCCTATCAGCAATTGGGATTGCATCCGGATGTGGTGGCCTTCGGTAAGAAAACGCAGGTGTGCGGCATCATGGCCGGCGGTCGAGTGGATGAAGTGCACGACAATGTGTTTCACGTCAGTTCCCGGATCAATTCGACGTGGGGTGGCAACCTCACCGACATGGTGCGCGCCCGGCGGATACTCGAAGTCATCGAGCAGGACCGACTGATCGACCGCGCGCGATTCACGGGTGCGCATCTCCTTGCCCGGTTGACCGAAGTCTGCGGGCGCTACGCGGCGGCGACCGAGCCGCGCGGTCGTGGTCTGATGTGCGCGATTACCTTGGCGGACAGGGACCTTCGTGATCGCGTCGTCCAGCGACTGCGAGAAGACGAGCATGTGATGATACTGCCAACCGGGAAGAGAGGAATCAGATTCCGTCCCGCGCTGACGGTGACCACCGGTGAGTTGGACGACGCGGTCGACGCAGTCGAGCGAGTGCTCGAGCGCGAAGTCTAGGCTCTGGCCTGGAGTTCGCTCCACACTCGATCCGGTGTCATCGGTGTGGAGTACATACGCACTCCACACGCGTTGGCTATCGCGTTTGCCAACGCCGGTGCTACCGGATTGAAGGGGGCCTCACTCATCGATTTTGCGCCGAAAGGCCCGAGTTTGTCGTACGTGTCGGCAAACAGTACTTCGGTGATCGGCAAATCTCCGATCTGTGGAACGTGGTAATTGCGTAGCTGAGGATTGATCACTCGGCCTTCTTCGATGACGATTTCCTCCGACAGTGCAGCGCCGAGGGCCTGTCCCACACCGCCTTCCACCTGCCCTCGCAGTTGTGCCGGGTTCATGACGGTGCCGGCATCGGCGGCCTGAACCGACTGCAGGATCTTCACCCGGCCGGTATCCGTGTCGACGGCAACGCGAAGACCGTGAACGTTGAACGAGACCGAGCGCGGTGTTCCGTCGTGGCGACCGTCAGCGGCGAGCGGGCCACCTTCGAGTAACGTCGCGAAATCGAGGCAACCGTGGGACGTTTCGACCCCGTCCGGCGAAAGATCGTCGATCTGCGCGCCGCGGCCACTCAATCGCACCGCACGGGTCAGTATCCGCTCGCGAAGGCGCTCGCAGGCGATCAGGAGCGCCTTGCCGGCGACCACCGTTCCCGTCGACCCGAATGCTCCGGTGTCGTATCCGCCGGCATCGGTGTCGGATTGAACAATCGTGATGCGATCGACTGTCGTCCGCAATTCGGTGGCCGCGATCTGTTGGTGAATCGTGGTGGTTCCGTTGCCGAACTCAGCGGTGCCGATGTTCACGACGTACCGACCGTCGGCCTCGAGTGCGACGGTGGTGTCGGAGAAGTGACCACGCGGCGGGATCGTCGCGATCATGGCAATTGCCATGCCCCGACCGATCTGCCAACGCGACCCTGCCGGTGCAGCCTCCCCGCGTCCGCTCGACAGTGCACTGTCGACGAGGTCGATGCACTGGTCCAGTCCGTAGCTGCCGAATTCGAGATCACCGTCCTCGACGTGCCAGTCGACAAAATCGTCTCCGGGTACGACGACGTTTCGCCGCCGAAACTCGAAGGGGTCCATGCCGAGACGATCAGCGAGCTGATCCATGGCCGACTCGACGGCGAAGATGATCTGGCCGAGCCCGTAACCACGGAAGGCGCCGGACGGAACGTTGTTCGTGTAGACCGCTTCGGCGTCGACGCGTTTGGTTGCAGCGCGATAGACTGCCATGGATTCGGCGCAACCGTGGAACATGACTCCGATCGAATGGTTCCCGTACGCCCCGGCGTCGGAAAGGACGTCGATGGCCAGTGCAGTGAGAGTTCCGTCGGCATCGGCGCCGGCGCGAACCGAAACTCGCATCGGGTGCCGTGACGGTGCGATGGTGAACTGATCGCTGCGGCTGAACTCGTAAGCAACGGGCCTACCCGTTCGCAGGACGGCGAGTGCGACCAGATCTTCGGTGAGTAGTTCCTGCTTCCCGCCGAAGCCTCCACCTACCCGCTTGGCGAACACCCGGATTCGGCTGCGATCGAGATCGAAGATGTGCGCCAATTCGTCCCGAACCAGAAACGGCACCTGTGTGCTGCTTCTGATGACGAGACGGCCGTCCTCGTCGAGCCACCCCACTGCGCCGTGAGTTTCCAAGGCCACGTGCTGGACTCGCGCAGTTTTCCACGTACCTTCGACGACTGCAGTGGCATCCGCGAGCGCACGGTCCAGATCGCCGACACCATCGTGAAGCGCGGCAACCACGTTGCGAGGGACTTCTGCGATCCGCGAGCTCTCGTCTTTGTCGCCGTGCAGGAGCGGAGCGCCGGGGGAACGCGCCAGATCTGGTTCGAATACCGCGTCGAGTACCTCGTAGTCGACTTCGATCAGCGAGAGCGCACGTTCCGCTTGCGTCGGGGTTTCGGCGATGACCGCGGCGACGCGCTGGCCGCGGAAACGGACGGTCCTGTCGAACACCCGCGTATCGTCCGGATCGTCGTTGCGGTCCTCGTGCCGGGCGGTCGAGAACAGCACGTCCGGACTGTCCTGAAAGGTGAGGACCGCGGCGACGCCCGGCGCCGCTTCCGCTGCTGCCGTGTCTATCCGGGTTATGTGTGCATGTGCGTGCGGACTGCCGAGTACTGCGACGTGAAGCAGGCCGATCGGCTTCTCACCCGGGGAGAAGTCCATGGTGTACTGCTCGGTCCCCGTGGCGATGCGTGCGGACGCCGGGGCTGCGATGGAACGCCCTTGTGCCCCGCCTGTTTTGGCGGTCTCGGTATTGGATGTACCCGCGAGGGCGTCACGAATGGACCGATAACCGGTGCAACGGCACAGGTTACCTTTCATCGAGCACGCGAGATCGGATTTTTGTTCGACCGACAGCGCTGATGCGGTGACTACCATTCCCGCTGTACAGAAACCACATTGGAATCCACCGGCGTCCACGAATGCCTGTTGAATGGGGTGAAGTTTCTCCGGTGTTCCGAGGCCGGCGGCGGTGACGACGTCGCGGCCGCCGAGGCGGTGGGCGGGAAATATGCACGAATGGGTGGGGTGTCCGTCGACCAGAACCGAGCAGGCGCCGCAGTCTCCGGCATCGCACCCCTTCTTGACGGAGTTCGCTCCGTGCTCGCGGAGGAAGGTTCGCAGGCACTGTCCTGGGCGGGGCTGGTCGTCGCGGGGAACTCCGTCCACCGAGTACTTCATTCCAGTTCACCTCGGATTTCTTCGGCGAGAAGGTCAGTCATCGCCTTCCGCCACGGCGCAGTTCCATGGACATCGGTGAAGTAGGCGTCTTCCGGAATCCTGCTGTGCAACGCATCCGCAAGTGCAGCGGCGTCGGGGAGTTCGTCGAATTTCAGAGCGTACGGACGGCGGGTCGCGGCGGTGATCGCCAGTGTGAAACCGTCGGCACCGCAGCGTCCGGCAACGGCTACGGCCGATCGCCCGAGTGACGTCTGTGCCAGCTTTCGCATCGCGGTACGTGCGGTCAGTGCATGCACGGGAATCCGGATACTGCGGATGATCTCGCCGGGGCCGAGCACGTTGCGAGAATCGTCGATGACGAAATCGACTACGGGGACTGAGTATTCGGTACCGTCCGGACGCCAGATCGTCAGTTCGGCATCGAGAGCGGTGCACAGAGTCGTCATCGCTCCGGCCGGGAAGGAGAGCGCGATGTTGCCGCCGACTGTCGCGTATCGCAACACCTTCCACGATGCGAGCAGTGCGTCAGCGCAGTGTTGGAACAGCGCTGCGGCGGACCATGAGGTGGGAAGATCGGCACGGCACAGTTCCTCGATGGTGCAGGTGGCCGCGATTTCGAGACCGAGATCGCCGACCGCGACAGCTTTCCAGTCGAAGCCCGCAAGGTCGACAAGAGTGGTCAGGTGCGGCTGCGGTTCCGAGTACAGCCAGGTGCCGCCGCCGATGAACCCGATACCGGGTGAGGCACAGGGGAGCTCGGCGCGGGTCCGCGGCACCAGAACTTCGTCGACGCTGTGCAGATCCATCGCTGCCTCAAGCCTTTCCGAGTAGGTCGCGGTGTGCGCGTGCGACATCCGAGGCCACGACGTCCTCGTCGACGGTGGTGACTCGTCCGTCGGCAACTACGATTCGCCCGTTGACGAGTAGTAACTTCAGCGGGGGCGTCGAGCCGAGTACGAGCGCCGCCACCGGATCGGTGATGCCGGCATGCGCGACGGTGTCGAGTTTCCACACCGCCAGGTCGGCAAGTTTTCCGACCTCGATCGATCCGATCTCGCCCTCGCGGCCCAGAACTCGTGCGCCGCCGATCGTTCCCAATTCCAATGCTTTTCGCACCGTCATCGTCTGCGGACCGCCCTTGGCACGAGCAAACAGAAGCGCATGACGAGACTCCTCGATCAGACTGCATGCTTCGTTGCTCGCCGCGCCGTCCACACCGAGCCCCACGGTGACCCCGCCCTTCACCAGATCGGCGGCACGGGCGATACCGGCCCCCAGGCGCGCATTGGAGGTCGGACAGTGCGCCGCCGCAGTTCCGGATCGCGCCATCGTCTCGATACCGGCGTCGTCGAGATGGACTGCGTGGGCGTACCAGACGTCCGGGCCCACCCAGCCGACGCGCTCCATGTATTCGACCGGCGTGCAACCGAAAAGCTCTCGGCAGAAGCTCTCCTCGTCCAGGGTCTCGGCGAGATGCGTGTGCATTCGCACGCCGTTTTCGCGGGCCAGCGTCGCGGACTCTCGGAGCAGTGACTCCGTCACCGAGAAGGGTGAGCAGGGAGCTACCGCGATCTGCAGCATCGACCCCGCGTTCGGATCGTGCCAGCGGTCGATCACCGACTGCGTGCCGGTCAGGATGTCGTCGAGTTTTTCCACGACGTGATCCGGTGGCAGTCCGCCGGAACTCTGACCGAGGTCCATCGACCCACGACACGGGTGGAATCGAAGGCCAACCTGCGCAGCGGCGGTGATCTCGGCTTCGAAAACGTCGCCGGCGTCGCGGGGAACGACGTAGTGGTGGTCGGTGGTGGTCGTACATCCGGTTTTTGCCAACCAGGTGAGTCCGCCGGTGGCCGCCACGTGGACGGCGTCGGCGTCGATACCCGCCCAGACGGGGTACAGCGTGGTCAGCCACTCGAAGAGCGTCGAGTCTGCTGCCAGGCCACGGGTGATCCATTGGTAGAGATGATGATGTGTGTTCACCAGACCGGGCGTGATCAGGCAACCGTTGCCGTCGATCACGTGCGCATTGGGGTACACGGGAGCCTTTCCGGCCCCCACGTCGACAATCTTGTTGCCCGAGATCACGACGTAGCCGTCGGGGTACTCGGAACGCTCGCTGTCCATCGTGACCACATGGGCATTGGCGACGACGAGAGTGGTCCCGAGGGCCGGGTCGGTCACGACAACCAACCTGAATAGGGTGTCCACGACGGCCCCGCGTCTGGTGCGTCGGATCGGCTGACCGCAGCTTGGATCAGCCCGTACGGACGATCGGCGGCGTGGAACACCTCGTTGTCGTTCTCGACTCCGAAGCGGCCGAGTGCATATTCGAAATGATGCTTGTTGGGTGCCGACAGTCGAACCTCGGCAATGATCGGAAACTCTTCGAGAATTGCTTTGCCGATGTGGAAGAGCGTCTGCTGCAAGGCAAGTGAATGCACCTGCGCGAACTGTTTGACGATTTGTGCCTTGATACCCACGTAGACCGATTCCCAGTCGACGTCGGTGGTGACGAATCGCCACTGGGCGACCAACGTCGTCGCCATGACGCGGTCGTCTGTCGGCTCGAGGATCGTGTACGGGTCTTCGAGGAAACCCGAGAACTCACTACCGGTCGATTTGAGGATCACCAGGTCCTTCAAGCCGCCGATCACCCACGTCCCGGCATCGGCTGTCCCAGTATCGGAGATTGTGATCGACGCCGTCCGAACTTCCTGACCCTTCCGAATCCAGGTGTAGTCGTGCTCGCTGCCGTCGACAATCGCACGCTCCCAAGCGTATTCCTCGATCTCGATCCGCGCGCCACTGACCGGTTCGATGTCGTCGACGAAATGACGGGCGAGTTCGAGTCCGTACGTCTCGATCGAGATCAGACCCTTTTCCTTGGCGTAGGAATAGGCCGTTTGTTTCTGCGTGTCGGTCGGCAGAACCTTCGACTGATCGCCGGTGAGGTACGCGTCGGCGAAATCTCCACGCAGGCAGGTGGAGACGTTGATGTCGTGGATCTCGTGACGAGGAGTGTCGCGGTAGATTCGGACTACCCTGTTCTCAGCTTTGCCGTACTGGTGACCGGTAAGTTCGATGGATCCGCTCAACCGGTCGGTGCTTGTAACACCGGTCGTGATGTTGCCGGTCGTGATGTTTTCGGTAGTCACGTGTTCAGCTCCCGCGATAGGTGGAATAAGCAAAGGGCGACAGCAACAGTGGGACGTGATAGCCCCGCGCCGTGTCGTCCACCCGGAAGGTCACTGTCACTTCCGGGTAGAAGTTCTCTTGTCCGTTGGTCTCGAAATACGTTCCCGTGTCGAAAGTCAGGGTGTAGTGACCGGTGACCAGACCACCAGGAGCAAGTTCGGGGATGCGGCCGTCGGAGTCGGTCTCGGCGCTGGTGATCGTGACGCCGTCTCGATCACGAAGTTCGACGCGAATCCCCGCCGCGGGAATGCCCGTCGTCGCGTCGAGAACGTGCGTGCTCAGGGTCTTGCTCATGCTGCGCCTCCGGCGAGTGAATCGATCAGACGGGCAAGTCTGATTCGATTGATGGCGGCCAATTCGGTTCGAAGCACGGAACGCTCGGTCGCCGGGTCGTTTCGGAGACGGCCTCGAAGGATGTCGAGGAGCTCCGTTCCAGATTTCCCCGACGCGCAGACCAGGTAAACATGGCCGAATGTCTCTTCGTACTCGGCGTTCTTCTGTCGAAGTTCCGCGAGGACGTCTTCTGTCGCGGACGAGACTTCCGACTGTTCACGGGTCGAGGCCGCGCTTTCGCTTCGCTCACCGATTCGTGGGTGGCCGGACAGAGCGTCGTCGATCTCGGACTCGGGAAGCTCGGCCAGCACCGCATCTGCTTTGTCGAACAGAGCTTCCAGATCGGTGAACGGGCGAGACGAGGCGATTTCCTGTGCCCACACGGCGGAATGGCAACACTCGAGCAGCGCCGCGACTGCCTGGTGGTCACCGAGCGTATCGAAGGCTCCGAGACCACTGGAATTCGTTGTAGGCATGTCCACAGGATTACTTGAGCATGTTACGGATCTGTAGCGCAGCAATTACGGGAGATGATGTGTCTCGATCTTATTTCTCCGGCGGTCCTTTTCCGGTGACAGATACATTCTTAGGTATGACCGATACTCCCAAGCTGTCTTCCGTCGTACCGTCCCTGGCGAACCTCCGAGACATCGGAGGCCCCGAATCGAGCTTCGGTGGCACCATCCGCACCGGGAGTGTGTTTCGTTCCACCGATCTGGCATCGCTCAGTGCGGAGGGCGCACAGACCCTCGCCGATCTGGGCATCGTCACGATCTACGATCTGCGCACCGAGTCCGAACGCGAGACGGCGCCGGATCTGACGCCGGACGGAATCCGAGAACTCGGCCTGGACGTATTGGCGGACAAGCAGTATCGCGCCATTCCGGCTCAAATGCAGCAGATGATCGCCGACCCGGCGTTTGCTGCCGAAGCGTTGGGCGGCGGCCAGGCGCTCGAGTACTTTCAGGGAAGTTACCGCGATTTCGTGACCTTGCCGAGTGCGGTCACGTCGTACCGGCAACTGTTCGTCGACTTGGCGCAGCCGCCCAGCTCGCCGGCACTCATTCACTGCACCACGGGCAAGGACCGCACGGGCTGGGCCGCAGCCGCGCTACTGCTGTTCCTGGGTGCCTCCGAGGACGCGGTCTTCGCGGACTACCTCGAAACCAACAAGGTTCTGTTGCCGATGTTCGCGCCGCTCCTCGAGCGATTCGAGGCCAAGGGTATCGATCCGACCCTGCTCGAAGGTGTCCTCGGTGTCAGGCGCGAGTACCTGGAGGCGTCGATGGCAGAGCTTGCGCAGGTCCACGGATCGATCGAGGCCTACTTCACCGACGGCCTGAAGATCGACGCGTCGACCCAGGAACAATTGCGGAGCAACCTGCTCAGCTGATCAGGACCTGCTCGGCTCGTCGTCGCGGGCCGTTCGACGCCGCATCACGAGGCTGACGATACCGATCCCGATGGCGATGCCGAGCAGGTCGGCGGTGCCGTCCCAGATCGAACCGGAACGCGAAATGGGCAGCGCTGCTTGAAGAACCTCGGACGTCGCAGCAAAAATCACGAGCCAGACCGCGGTGATCCACGCCGGGATCCGGGCGTGCAACGAGGTGATCGCCAGCACCGCGAACATCAACGTGTGAGTGATCTTGTCGGTGTTCTCCGGGCTCGACGGGACGGTGGAGCCCGGGGAGAAGAGCATGATCAGGGCAATGACCACGGCGATCGCCAGCGGCCAGTATCGGTTGTTCTTCAATTCGTCTGCCCCTCGACGACGACGAGTCCGAGTGCACCTTCGGCGAATCTGGTGACGGCGTCGGCGGCTGTCGTGAGCGCCTCGGTGTGCCCGTCGCGGGCCCAGCCGGTCAGCAGGGCGGTGGAGTCGAGAGGCGTCAGAACGACCTCGGCGAGAAGCTCACCGGTGTTGGGCTGGCACACGGCCCAGGAGTAGACGCTGTTTTCGTGCCACTGAGCGCTCCGCTGACTCACGTAATCGGGGTCGGTGATACCGCCGTCGGCAAGGGCAGGGCGGTCGTCCACACGCTCGTCTGCGCGCAGTGCTCGCAGATACCATCCGCCTGCGTTGATCTCGATCGGCTCCATCAGTCGGAGTCCCGCTCGCGGCGACGCTTGGCTTTGCGTTCCCTGTCGGTACCGAACAGCAGTGCACCGGCGAGGGGAATCGCGAGGAACCACAACCAGGTACCGGTGACGAAGAACAGGATCACCGCGAGAATCGGGATGACGGCCATGACGCGACCGGACCAGTCGGGGTTGAATCGTCGCTCCGCCGGTGCGGCGGGAGGTGTCACCATCGACAGGGGAGCGGTGCCTGGAGCTTGATAGTTGCCCGGTAGATCGGCGAACACCGGAACGAGTTCACTGCGAGTTGTTGCGGCACTGACGATTCCGCTTCTCTCGTCGAACTCCGTGACGGTGAGGCGGCCTGCGGCGAAGTGCTCGCTCAGGAGATCGAGTGCCTGCTCGCGTTCTGCAGTGCCGATGCGAATGTCGGGGACGTCAGCCATCGTTACAGCCTACTCAAACGACTGTGCGCCTTTCCGGTAGTGGGGACTACCGGAAAGGCGCACGGGGCCGGAGGCCTTACTTCAGTTCTGCGAGAACCGTTCCCTGCGTGATTGCTGCACCCGGCTCGACGGACAGTCCGGTGACGACACCGGCCTTGTGCGCGTTGACGGGGTTTTCCATCTTCATGGCTTCGAGAACCGCGATCAGGTCGCCTTCGGCGACTTCCTGGCCTTCGGTCACTGCGACCTTGACGACGGTGCCCTGCATCGGAGCGGTGACGGCGTCACCGGATGCTGCGCCGCCGCCGGCGCCGCCGCGCTTGCGTGCCTTCGGCTTCTTGCGGATGGCACCGGATGCTGCGCCGCCGCCGTTGCCGAGCGAGAACTGGCCCGGGAGGGAAACCTCGACGCGACGTCCACCGACCTCGACGACGACGTTCTGACGCGGCAGAGCCTCGTCCTCGTCGTCGACCGGTGCACCGGAACCGGCGTACGGCTCGATGGTGTTTTCCCAGTCGGTTTCGATCCACTTGGTGTAGATGTCGAACTTCTCGCCGTCACCGACGAACGCCGGGTTCTCGACGATGTGGCGGTGGAACGGGAGGACGGTCGCGAGGCCGTCGATCTCGAACTCGGCCAGAGCGCGCGATGCCCGCTGGAGGGCTTCTTCGCGGGTGGCGCCGGTGACGATGAGCTTGGCGAGCATGGAGTCGAACTGTCCGCCGATGACGTCGCCGGCGACGACACCGGAATCGACGCGGACGCCGGGGCCCGTGGGCTCACGGTAGACAGAGACCGGGCCGGGGGCGGGCATGAAGCCGCGGCCGGCGTCTTCACCGTTGATGCGGAACTCGAAGGAGTGTCCACGCGGGGTGGGATCTTCCTTGATGGAGAGTTCTTCGCCGTTGGCGATGAGGAACTGCTGACGCACCAGGTCGATGCCCGCGGTCTCTTCCGTGACGGGGTGCTCGACCTGCAGGCGGGTGTTGACCTCGAGGAAGGAGATGGTGTCGCCCTGAACCAGGTACTCGACCGTTCCGGCGCCGTAGTAGCCGGCTTCCTTGCAGATGGCCTTGGCGGACGCGTGGATGCGTGCGCGCTGGTCGTCCGTCAGGAACGGAGCCGGAGCCTCTTCGACGAGCTTCTGGAAGCGACGCTGCAGTGAGCAGTCGCGGGTACCGGCGACGACGACGTTGCCGTGCTGGTCGGCGATGACCTGAGCCTCGACGTGGCGGGCCTTGTCCAGGTACTGCTCGACGAAGCACTCGCCGCGACCGAAGGCTGCGATGGCCTCACGGGTGGCCGACTCGAACAGCTCGGGGATTTCCTCGATGGTCTGGGCGACCTTCATGCCGCGTCCACCGCCGCCGAAGGCAGCCTTGATCGCAACCGGTACGCCGTATTCCTTGGCGAATGCGACGACCTCGTCTGCGCCCTTGACGGGGTCCTTGGTGCCGGCAGCCATCGGAGCCTTCGCGCGTTCTGCGATGTGGCGTGCCGTGACCTTGTCGCCGAGGTCGCGGATGGACTGCGGTGACGGACCGATCCAGATGAGGTTCGCGTCGATGACGGCCTGGGCGAAGTCGGCGTTCTCGGAGAGGAAGCCGTAGCCGGGGTGGATGGCGTCGGCGCCGGACTTCTTGGCGGCATCGAGGATCTTGTCGAACACGAGGTAGGACTCGGCGGACGTCTGTCCGCCGAGGGCAAATGCCTCGTCTGCGAGCTTCACGAACTGCGCTTCTGCGTCGGGCTCGGCGTAAACGGCAACGCTGCCGTAGCCGGCATCCTTGGCCGCCCGGATGACCCGTACCGCGATTTCACCGCGGTTCGCGACAAGCACCTTCGTAATGTGCGCGCTGGCATGACTGGGCACTGAGCCTCCTGTGGTTCGCATAGTCTGTCTCCGCGGTGTATTCCTCTGGGATTTCACCATCGGGGGATTGGCATCACTTCGGAGTGTATGCATCGCTTCGGCGCTGGCTGTAACCGGATCGCTAAAGCCCACTCCGGCTTAGGAAACGGTTTCGAAAACTACCGATGAGTAGCTGCCGGAGGTGCCGGTGTCCGGTTCGGCGACGATTTCTTCGACGGTCCGGCGCAGTGCGGCCACGTAGGCGTGAACCGCGGCGTTCGCCGTCTCGTTGCCTGGATACCTGACTGCGAGATTGAGGCCTTGGGGTGTGCGGTTGATCCAGATGTAGACGTCGTGCGTGTATGCCTTGCTTCGAAGTGCTCTGGCGTTCCATTCGGGCCACTGTGCGGCCTCGGGTACAAAGCGAACGTCCATGTAGGACACCACGAATCGCGGTCGAATCGGGGTTTCGAGGTGCTCACCGATCCGATCGAACGGGACAGCGGCGGCAGGCTTGACCGAAGCGATCGATTCGGCGGCGCGTGTCGCGAGGTCGCCGAACGAACAGTCCGATCCAACGGCGAACTCGACCGGGCACAGTCCGACGAACCAGCCGAGCGCACCCGCCCACTCCTGAGCGCTGCGGGTGTGAACCGGCGTCACGACCTCGAATTGATCGGATCCCGCGACTTCGCGACCCACGGCCGCAAGTCCGCCGAGTAGTCCGGCGAAATAACCCACGCCGGCGGCTGCACACGTCGAACTGAAGGCCTTGGACTGCTCGGCGTCGAGCAGCCAGGTCGACAGGCCGTTCTGAGAATCGGTTCCGCGTTCACCGATCGGTAGCGGGAACTGGGGTAACCCGTCCGTTCCGAGAGCCTTACGCCAGATCTCCACCGCAGCCTTCTCGGCTTCCATGTCGGCCATCTGCTCGCGTTCGACGGCACCGAAATCGACGTAGCTGCCGACCGGAAACAGATTTGCAGCGCTGCCGGTCGAGGCCTCGCGGTACAGCGCTGCGATCTCGTGAGCGACCAGCACGATCGAGAAACCGTCGATGATCGAGTGGTCCGCCGCGAAGAACACGGTGAACGGACCGTCGCCACCGCGGGGCGTCAACGTCGCGAAGACGTACGACGGCCAACTGTGAGGGGACGCGTAATCGTCGAACAGGCGGTGAAGGTGGTCGAAGTTGTCCTGGCTGGACGCGTCGTAGCCGTGGCTGACGACCCCGATGTCGATTCCGCCGATCGGGACGGTGTGCCGGGTGATCTCGCCACTCGAGGGCTCGAGGACGGTATGCGAGCGCAGAACTTCATGACGGTCGATCCAGCGGCCGAGGGCGACTCGGAACGCATCGACGTCGAGCGGGCCGGAAATCTCGAAAGCTGTTCCCAGCCAAGACTTGTCGCCCGCGCCTGCAGCGGAACGGTTGAGATGTGCCTCGTGAATGTAGGAGACGGGCCGCGGATCCGGAACCCAAGGCCCGGTTGCGCACGGCAACCATTCGACGAGTGCGCCGGCCGGAATCGCATAGTCGGCCAGTTCGGTGAACTCCATGTTTTCAGCCCCGCAAGTGCCGCTTGATGCGCGCGAGCATGGCCGACATTCCGCGCAGACGGAGCGGGCTCACAGCTTCTGCGAGACCGAGCGCCGAATAGAAGTCGTCGGGTACACCGAGGATCTCGTCCGCGCTGTGACCGTCGAGCCCCTGCGCGAGGATCGATGCGAAACCACGCGTCGTGGGAGCCTCGGGGGGCGCGCTGAAGTACAGACGGACGTTGTCGCGATCCGAATCGTCGACCGAGAGGAACAGCGGCGACTGACATTCGGGGACCGGCTCCATCGCGCTCTGCTCGAGCTCCGCCGGCAACGGCGGTAGCTCTCGGCTGAACTCGAGAAGAAGAGTGAGCTTGTCCGAGGCGCCGACGGCTGCGAAGTCGTCGACGATCTCGGCCAGAGCCGAAGGAAGAGTGCTCATGACGCCGATACGGAGGAAGGAACTGCGCCGGGCTCTTCGCCCTGGACGATCGGGACGCGCACTGCATTGCCCCACTCGGTCCAGGAACCGTCGTAGTTACGAACGTTCGGGTAGCCGAGGAGATGGGTCAACACGAACCAGGTGTGGCTGGAACGCTCACCGATGCGGCAGTACGCGACGATGTTGTCGTCGGCCGACAGACCGCCGTAGATCTCGCCGAGTTCGGTGCGGGTGCGGAAGCGGCTGTCCGGTGCCGCTGCCTTCGCCCACGGGATGCTGAGAGCGCTGGGAATGTGTCCACCGCGCAACGCACCCTCTTCGGGGTAGTCGGGCATGTGGGTGCGCTCGCCGGTGTACTCCTGCGGAGATCGCACGTCGATGAGCGGCCCGTCGCCCAAGTGCGCGAGTACGTCGTCCTTGAATGCGCGGATGGGAGCGTCGTTGCGCTTGACGACCGGGTAATCCGTTGACGTGATGTCGGGAACGTCGAATGCGGTGTCACGGTTCTCGGCGATCCACGCATCGCGGCCACCGTCGAGAAGACGGACGTCCTCGTGGCCGAACAGAGTGAAGACCCAGAGTGCGTAGGCGGCCCACCAGTTGCTCTTGTCGCCGTAGATGACGACGGTGTCGTCGCGGCTGATGCCCTTGCGGTTCATCAACTCTGCGAACTTCGCACCGTCGATGTAATCGCGGGTGACCGGATCGTTGAGGTCGAGATGCCAGTCGATCTTCACTGCGCCGGGAATGTGGCCGACGTCGTACAACAACACGTCTTCATCGGATTCGACGACCTTGAGGCCCGGCGTACCGAGATTCGCCGAGAGCCATTCCGTCGAGACCAAACGGTCGGGATGCGCGAACTCGGCAAACGCGGTTGAGGGATCGGGGGCAACGGGCACGGGCGTACTCCTGAAGACGAATCGTTCGGTTCGAACACGGACTTGATCGATTCTATGCGCTGCGCGCAAGGGGAGACGCCCGGAAGCAGGTTCTGCCTGCTCGTACCCGTTGCCGACACTAAATCCTCGGTGTTCCTGCCCCGACGCTCGAATCTCTCAATTGTTCGGTGACACTTCCGATCGGCGTCACGCCCCGGGCGCAGACTTCCCTCAGAATCCGGTCGAGATCGGTGAGGAAATTCACCATGGTTTCGTTTGCCGTGTCGGTGTCCGGGAAGCGCGAACGCAGCGAGAGACCACGGTTCGTTCGCGAAATCCAGAACTGGGCATCGTCGGCGACCGTCACATTGCTGATGTGATGAGCGTTGAGGAGATCATGATCGTCGGTGCCGGGTAGTTTGCGGTAATCGATGTACGACACCATGAAGACGTCGGTGCGCGTGCGTCGAATCTTGTCGCCCAAAGCATCTCGAACCTGGGCCATGGTGACGCCCTCGAGCGTCAACGCAACTCGGAACGACGCGTGCGTATGTGCAAGGGATGCACCGAAATCCGCATCGGGAGTGATCTGGACCGTGATCGGCGCGCTCGTGGTGAGCCAGCCGATGGCGTCGGCCCAGCGTGGATCTTTGCGGATGTGCAGCGGGAATTGCAGTGGAAGCGTCGCCTGTCCGGTGAACGAGTGGACGGAAAGTCCCATCGCAGTGAGGATTCCGGTGAACACGCTACCGCCGGCGGATAGGCAGATCTCGTCGAAAGTCGCGGTCAGTTCCTCGTCGAGCAGCACGCGCACATCGGCGCCCTGAGGCGCGGGCTTTCCTGCCTCGACGCCGAGATCCAAGGGGAAACTCGGCGATGTGCCACCACAAATCTCGTAGAACCTTGCCCACTCTCGGATTCGAGGGTCGTTGTCGACGGGAAGCAGAGCGTCGGCCTCCAGTTCGCAGTACCGCACGAAACTTCCCGGGTCACCCAGTCGGCTCATCACTGCGTCGACGGCCTCGTGGTCGGTCAGCTCGGGTATGGCGATCAGTCCCTCGTAGATCTGTCGCAGTTCCCCGAGAGCGATGACCAACGAGTAGCCGTCGACGAGGGTGTGATCGAAGGCGCTCAGGACCGTGTAGTGCTCTTCGCGTTCGACCGTGGCAAACGTGTAGGCGGGGAAGGTCAGTGGATCGCATACCGTCGTGAATCGCTTCTTGAGGTGCGCTCGGAGGTCTTCGGTCGAATCGAACTTCACAGGTTCCGAAGTCTCGATGTGTGTGCCGTCGGGATCGAGTCCCATTCGGGTGGTGGTGAACTCGCCCACCTCGAATCCTGTGTGCAGAGTGTCATGGCGACTGATGAACAGGCGCAGCGCGAGATCGAGTGCGGGCCGATTCAGTTCTCCGGGAAGGTCGAATGCGGCTGCCATCCACACACTCCGGCCCATGCCGTGTGTTCGCGCAGTCTCGAGATGGAAATGCTGGTTGTAAGACGGTGGTACTTCCGACTCGGTGACGGCGCCGTCCGCGGGCTGGAGCGACCATTCGGTGACGATTCCGGGCTCGAGTCCGTATCGATCGATCGAGGTGACATGCATCAGGACGCTCCCTCTGGTGCCGAGAACGAGTAGTCGCCCTGAGCTGCAACAGTTTTGATGATCTTGGAGACGTGCTCGGCGAAGCGGGTGGCCGATTCGTGGGCAATGGGGGTGTCAGGGTGGGACACGGCGATCCAGGTGCCGGTGTGCATCCGGTTGATCCACATCGACGCGATCTGAGTCTCTTTGCCGCCGACGATTCCCGTTGCCTTCGTCTCGGCGTAACTGTATGGATCCGGCATGCGGCGGCCGTCGATGTACGAGACGATCGGCGGTGGGGTGAGCGTCTTCGACAATCCGCCGGGTGCGGAATCCGACTCGGCCAAGCTCGACAGAACCAGATCGATGACTTGCTGCACAGAGACATCGAGGAGTGCCTTGCCGTCGTGGTACCCCTGCTGCCCGAGCTTTGCCAACTCGGTGAAGCGTCGCTTGTCGTCGACGTCGATGCCGACCGGGATCAGGTTGATGTACCAGCCCTGTGCAAACGAGTCGGCCTCGGTTCGTGTGCTGACCGGCGAGAGGGCGATGTACTTGTCGCGTCCGGCCAGTTCGAATTCCGCAATCGCGAGGGCGGTGAATATTCCACCGATGAAGTTGGCGCCGTTGGCTTTACAGACCGCACCGAACCTTTCGCACTCATTGTCGTCGGCCAGGTCGAAGCGTGAACCGATAGCCGGTTTGGGCGCGTCTTCCGCCCCGAGCGGGAGCGGAAATCCGGGGAACGAGCCGCCGCTGCGCATGAGGTAACCGAGCCACTGGTGCACTTCGGGGGACTGCATAGTCAGTTCGGTTGTTCGCTCGCGTTCGACGCGACCGAACTGTGCGTAACTTCCCGCGGGGCCTAGTTCGGGATGTGACCCGGTCGTTTCCGCGGCGTAGAGCTGACGCAATTCCGCGTACATCAGCACCATCGAGTTCATGTCCGAATGGGCGTGGTCGACTGCGTGGAACAGGGTGAAGCTCGGATCGGCTTCGAGGTCGGCATGGTGGTGCTCGACGGCACCGAACACGAAGGCCGGCCACTGAAGGGCACTGGTTTCCGTTGCGAACTTGGTTGCGACGAGTGCGCGGATCGCCTCGGATTCGGAGACGTCGTCGCCGACGCGGTACTCGAGTTCGATGCTCTCGACCGGCACCACGTGTCGACGGACCTCGAACGCGGTGTCCGCAGCGTCGGTGGTTGCTTCGTCGAAGGAGAACCAGCTGTGCAGCGTGTCGTGGCGACGGACGTAGCGCTGCAGGGCTCGCGTCATGGCGTCGCGGTCGAGTGTTCCTGCGAAATCGAAGGCGATACCGATCCACGGAGACTGCGGATCGCCTTTCTCTGCGGTGACGCGGGCGCGTCGCAGGTGGCGATCCTGCATCGTGGTCGGGGGTAGTTCTCGGTCGATCTCGGCTTCGGCGGCTCGTTGAGCGGAAGCATGCGTGACGCCCCATTCGATTACCCGTCCAGGAAGCGGGTGCCAATGGGTGATCAAGTTCAGATCCATCGAGTAGAACTCCTGCGTGTGTCGTCGAGAAGCCTGCTCTGAAAATGGGCAGACGACGAACTATCCCATCTGGGGGACTGAATTGTCCGAAATACTACAATCTAAACAAGAACAGGTTCTAGAAGCGTCCTGTTCGATTAGGATAATTCGGTGCTTCCGGACCCTTTAGGTGACGCTGTCGGCGCCGACCACAAGGGCGGACGGCGAGCTGGTTCTCTGACGCCCTGGCTCGGGTTGGCGACGAGTCTGGCGGCGGCGTTCATGCAGTTGCTCGACGCGACGATCGTCAACGTCGCGCTTCCGAGTATCGCCGTCGATCTTCAAGCAGGCGTATCGGCGCAGTTGCTCATGGTCAGCGTGTACATCCTGGCTTTTGCGTGTTCGTTGATCACCGCGGCCAGGTTGGGGGACCTGTTCGGTCGTAGGGTTGTTTTTCTGACCGCCCTGTTCGTATTCGTCGCGGCCTCGTTGCTGTGCGGGCTCGCTCAGAGCGCGACGATGTTGATCGTCTTCCGGGGTTTGCAAGGGTTGGCGGCCGGTTCGATGTCCGCCCAGACGTTTGCCATCATCTCGGGTCTGTTTCCGAAGGCCAGGCATCCGCGAGTGTTCGGGATCTACGGTGCGACCATCGGGCTCGCAACGGTCAGTGGGCCTCTGATCGGCGGGCTGCTGATCGAGTGGAATCTCTTCGACTGGGGCTGGCGCCTGATCTTCTTCGTCAACATTCCGATCGGCATCGCCGCCTTGATTCTCGGGTATTTCCATCTCGTCGATGCTCGCGCTGAGCATGTGCGCTCACTGGACCTCATCGGCGCCGCACTGTCATCGCTGGCGCTGTTCCTGCTGATCCTTCCCCTGGCCGAGGGAAGGGCGCGTGGATGGCCCACAGGTCTTGTTGTCATGCTCGCGATGTCGGTGCCGGTGGCATTGGCGTTTGTGCTCTACGAATCGCGTCTGGCGAAACGAGGCGGCGATCCGGTCCTTCGTCTGGAGCTTTTCCGCGACCGAGCCTTCGCGATCGGCGCGGTTCTTGCGTTCGTATTCTTCGGAACCCTGACTTCGTTGATCTTCACCATCAGTCTCACGCTTCAGTTCGGGTTCGGGTTCTCCGCATTGCGAGCGGGCGTGATGACGCTCCCGTGGGCCGTCGGCATGGGCGTGGCTGCGGTTCTCTCATCCGCGGTGTACCGGATGCTTGGAAACCGCGTTCTGATCTTGGGGATGGTCGTCTTTGCCGGCTCGCTGATCGCGTTGTCGGTCATCCTCGAACACGAAGGAACTGATCCACGCTGGCTCGCGCTCGCCGGTCCTCTCCTCCTCGGGGGCGCAGGGCTCGGACTGTTCGTGGCGCCACTGCAGACCGCGATCCTCGCGACGGTCGAACCCGCGCACGCGGGTTCGGTGTCAGGGCTGCTACCGACCGTTCAGCAGGTTGGCAGCTCGATCGGACTGGCCTTGATCGGAGTGGTGTTCTTCTCGCTCGTCGCGGGGCAAGCTCCGCAAGCAGTGCAGGGGGAGCGGCCCGAGTACGTTGCGAATCTTGAAGCTGCCGGCGTGAATCCCGGCCTGGTCGACATCGCCGAAAAGGCATTTGTCGATTGCGCGACAAGTCAATTGGCATCCGGAACACCGATGGAGGTGGCGCCGGAATGTCGCCGCGAAGGAACTGCCGGCGCCGGGGGCCAATCCGTTCAAGTGGCAGTTGATGCCGCGTACGCATCTACTCGCGCGGCGGCCGGCGAAGCGTTTCTCGAAGCCCAACGCCGCGTGCTCGCGATCATCGCAGCAATTGCGCTCGGCATCGGATTGGCCTCGACTGCCCTGCCGCGGGTCAATTCCCCAGTCTGAAAAAATACCCTTGACTCGAACGAGTGTTCGAGTATTGTTTGGGGAGGGGATCGGGGGATTCAATGAGTGTCTTGTTATCGGATGTGGTGTCTGGTTCTGC
>NZ_CAIJDS010000031.1:0-81215 GCF_903819475.1 Rhodococcus sp. UFZ-B548 | reverse complement strand
ACTGCACCGTACCCACAGCATTGTTCGGAGCAACCGTCGCGGTCAGATCAACAGCCGTACCCGTGATCGCCGTCGCCGGAACCGAGAGCGACGTCGTGGTCTCGACATCCACCGGAGCCGGATCAGAGACCGTCACCGTCTGAGCCGACGCCGACGAACTGACGAAGCCAGCACCAGCGGTGAAGTCAGCCGTAACACTTTGTGCACCAGTAGCATCGAACGCGTGCGACAGAGTCGCAACACCGCCAGTCACCGTGACAGGTGAACCGATCGCCGTGCCATTCGACTTGAACTGCACCGTACCGACCGCGCTGTTCGGAGCAACCGTCGCAGTCAGATCAACCGCCGTACCCGTGATCGCCGTCGCCGGAACCGACAACGACGTCGTCGTCTCGACATCGACCGGAGCCGAAGCAATGCTGATTGTCGCGAGCGGACCCGCGCCGGCATTGAGCGGTGTGGTGTCCTTGTTCTCGCGGGGCGAGCAACGGGTCGGCGCCCACTGTGTACCAAGGAAACTCGCCTTTGCGAGCTGAGTGCTGAAGTTTTCGCTGGCACCGAGGTTGCCGGCCGTACCCGCGGTCCTCACCTTCGGTTGGATCACTCCCGTCGCACCAGCGACCATTGTTACGTCGACTGCGGGAAGCCGGAACCAGGTGTCTCCGTTGCCGTTTGTCGAGCCATCGAGGTTCTTCTTGGACTTCGGTACTCGAATACCTCCCTCCGAGTTGGTACTCGTCGTCGGACTGTTGCCGATCACCTGGTTGTTTCCGGACAGCCGAAGGATCCCGCCGCTACCGTCGACGTTGCCAGAGTCGTTGACCCTGAGAACGTTCGGTGCGACGCTGTCGAGTCCGACCGAGGTGCCCGCGACGACGGCCGCGGAAACGAACGTCGCGTTGGCCGGGATTGCGTAGTCGACCTTGAGACGTGACAGGTTCGTAGTCGTCGCGCCGGAATCCTTGTCCGGATACGACGTTCCGCTCGGCTGAATTCGGTAGGTGAAAGTCTCGCCGGGTTGGACAGAAGCGGGTGCGTCGACCGTGATGAGGTTGTCGGTGACCTTGTGGACGTCTCCGATGATGGAGCCTGCGACACACGCTGTTTTGAAACCGGTGGTCGAGATCGCGGCGGATGCGGGCGTGCCGATCAGCAGCATCCCCGCGACCATGGCGGTTCCGGTTATGGGCACGGCGAATCGCCGCAACTGAGAGATTTGGGGCATGGGCACTTCCTTCGGAAGGGCAAACATAAGCAGTGGATTCGGACAAAACGTGTGCGCGCCGTCACAACATAACGAAAAAACTAGTACGTGTACTACTTTTGGCAAGACACTTGTCCAATTCACCCCGGACTCACCCTCACATCACCTGACGGGGGATGGAAAAGCAGGGTATGGAAACCCGATTGAACGCAAAACTACCGCCAAAGCGGCCTATCGACAACGCTTTTGGTGGCCACCGCGCCCATCGGCGGGAAAAAGATGATTTTCCGTCAGTTCAGAAAAAGTTCCAAACCTACCAGTACGAAAGTACGAATCAGGGCCGCGACGGAGTCCGTCGCGGCCCTGATTGTGTTTGTTCAGTGTGTCAGCGAAGCACATCCGTGCCGACGAACGGCACCAATGCCTCGGGCACTCGCACCGAGCCGTCGGCCTGCTGATGATTCTCGAGAATCGACACGATCCAGCGCGTCGTTGCCAGGGTGCCGTTGAGAGTGGCGGCCGTCTGCGGCTTGCCGTTCTCGTCGCGGTACCGAACTCCGAGGCGGCGGGCCTGGAAAGTCGTGCAGTTGGACGTCGATGTCAGCTCGCGGTAGGTGCCCTGCGTCGGAACCCATGCCTCGCAGTCGAATTTACGCGCAGCCGAAGAACCGAGATCTCCGCCGGCGACGTCGATCACGCGGTAAGGAACGTCGATGGCGGCCAACATGTCTCGCTCCCAGCCGAGGAGACGCTGGTGTTCGGCGTCGGCATCCTCTGGACGGCAGTACGTGAACATCTCTACCTTGTCGAACTGATGGACACGGATGATGCCGCGGGTGTCCTTGCCGTAGCTTCCGGCCTCACGGCGGAAGCACGAGGACCAACCGGCGTAACGCTTCGGGCCTTCGTTCAGTTCGAGGATCTCGCCCGAGTGGTAGCCGGCCATGGGTACCTCGGAAGTTCCGACAAGGTACAGGTCGTCATCCTGCAAGTGGTAGATCTCGTCCGAGTGAGCACCGAGGAAGCCGGTACCCGCCATGATTTCCGGGCGTACGAGCACCGGCGGAATCATCATCGTGAATCCGTTGGCGATCGCCTTCTGCGCAGCCAACTGCAGCAGTCCGAGCTGGAGCATGGCTCCGTAGCCGGTCATGAAGTAGAAGCGCGAACCCGAAACCTTGGCGCCGCGTTCCATGTCGATCAGGCCGAGCGACTCACCCAGCTCGAGGTGATCCTTCGGCTCGAAGTCGAACTTCGGAATCTCACCGACGTGTTCGAGCACGATGTAATCGTCCTCGCCGCCGGCCGGCGCACCTTCTTGCACGACGTTGGAAATCGCGCGGTGTGCGGAGTCGAGCGCGGCCTGCGCCTCGTGCTGCGCGGCCTCGGCTTCCTTGACCTTGGCCGCCAGTTCCTTGGAACCCTCGAGCAGCGCGGGACGCTCCTCCGGAGATGCCTGTCCGACCTTCTTGCCGAAGGCCTTCTGCTCTGCGCGGAGGTTGTCTCCGGTCAGAACGGCAGCGCGTCGGGACGCGTCGGCTTCGAGCAGAGCGTCGACCAGTCCTGGATCTTCTCCACGGGTGCGCTGCGACTCGCGGACGATTTCGGGGTTCTCACGGAGAAACTTGAGGTCAATCACGACTTCGAACTTTACCCACTCACCGCAGCTCGCCGACGGTCACGTCCACGTCGGAGAGGGGGAGATCACGATTCGAGCAGACTCAGGTAGTCCTCGCGTCCGAACATCCGAGCCGCGTCGACGGCCGTCGGGTGTCCGCCTTTCGGGTCGGCTCCCCCGCTCACCAGCGCTTTCACCACCGCATCCTCGCCCTTGAAGACGGCTCCGGCGAGGGGTGTCTGGTTCTTGTCGTTGGGCCGGTTGACGTCGGCGCCGCGCTCGATCAAGGCAACGACGGCGTCAGCGTGACCGTGATACGCCGCCAACATGACGAGCGTGTCGCCACTCTCGTTGGTCAGATTGACGGGAACTCCAGCATCGACATACGACGCCAGCCCGGCCGCGTCGCCGGTTCGTGCCATGTCGAAGAGCCGGCCCGCCAGCTCGACAGCCTCGGGATCGAGTGGGGTGTTTTCGCTCATGACTACAAAATACTCACAGACGCGTTTGTGAGTTTTGTAGTGAAGGTTCGATATCGCCACGGCAACAGGCATGATGGAATCGATGTCCGAAGACAAGATCGAGAAGTCGCCAGATCCGGTAGATCCCCAGGGGACGCCGGCGAAGAAAACTGTCTCAGCGAGTCGCACCCGTCGGGTCCTGGCTGCCGTGGCGGTAGGTGCGGTGGTCGCCGCGATCGCAACGATCGCGATTTCCGGTGGATTGAACAAGGACGACTCGTCCTCGGTCAGTGTCAGTGGTGGCGGTCCAGCAGCAACGGGATCTACTCGCGACGACGCCTTCACCGCGGCTGCGGCCGGCGACTGCCTCAACTGGACGCCTGCGACCGAGTCGGGCGGGGACCGCACGGACATGTCAAAGGTTCAGTGCGGAACTGAACACCGCTTCGAGGTTGCCGGACCACTCGACCTCTCGGTGTTCCCCGGCGCCGAGTTCGGCCCCGGTTCCCGGTACCCGGGCGCCCTTCGATTCGCCGAACTCCGCGACGAGCACTGCACACCCATCGTCATGTCCTACCTCGATTCGAAGTTCGATCCCAAGGGCAAGTTCAGCGTCGGCCTGATGTTCCCGAGCGAATCGGGTTGGACTTCGGGCGAGCGCGCACTGCGTTGCGGCTTGCAGTTCTCGACCACGACCGGCGAACTACAACCGTTCGTGGGCCGCGTGGCGGACCAGGACCAGTCGAACGTGTGGGACGTCGGCACGTGCATCGGCATCAACCAGAACCTCCCGACCGATCCGGTCGATTGCGCGAAACCGCATGCATACGAGGTTATTTCGGTGATCGACCTCGGCACTCAATTCCCGGGCGCAATGCCGTCGGTCGAAGATCAGGACCGTTACCTCGAGGGCGTCTGCACTCAGGCGTCCAACGAGTACCTTGGTTCCGCAGACGCGCTTCGCGACAAGACGCTGACGCTGTTCTGGGACAACATTTCACTGGAAAGCTGGTTGGCCGGTAGCCGCCGAGTCAATTGTTCGATCGGCAAAGAGGTCGAAACCGGCGGGTTTGCCGCGATCACCGGAAGCGCCAAGGGCGAAATCCTGATCAACGGCGCCGCTCCGGTCCCGCCACCCGCTGCACCGGAAGGTCGGTCGCTGCCGACGCCGTTGCCCGGCGCAGCTCCGCCGTCGTAAGCCATGACGGTGACTATGACGCCCGACCGGTTCGAGGAACTGGTCGGCGAGGCGCTCGATCTGATTCCGCCCGAACTTGCCAAGGCCATCGACAACGTCGTGGTGCTTGTCGAAGCACGTGACGAGGAAGAACCGGGGCTGCTCGGTTTGTATCAGGGCGTCGCTCTGACCGAGCGGGATTCTCATTACGGTGGGTACCTGCCGGACACGGTCACTATTTTCCGCGATTCGATACTCGACATCTGTGCATCCGAGGACGAGGTTGTTCACGAGGTTGCCGTGACCGTCATCCACGAGATCGCGCACTACTTCGGCATCGAAGAAGACAGATTGCACGAACTCGGCTGGGGCTGAGGGCAAAGTCGTCCGATTTCGGGGGAACCAAAAGCGGCCGGTATGCATCAAACTATGTGCGGGGGGATTTCTACGGCTGTGTGCACGACCTCCCGGCCACTTATCCGCCCTGGTCAGGAAGGAGTTCGGCACTATGTACGTCGACCCTCAAGCCCTAGTTGCCGCCGCAATGGAACTCGAGTCTGCGGCGACGCGATTGCGCGGAATCGTCTCTACTGCGCAGCCGACGCTACGCGTTCTCCCAGCCGGATCCGAAGAAGTGTCCGGTAGCGCGGCAAATTACTTCAACACCATCTCGGGCAGCCTTGCCTCGTCCACCGATCGGGCAATCGAGGAGCTCACCGCGGCTGCGGCAGCTCTGCGCAAGAATGCAGCTGCCTACGAGCTCGAAGACCAGCTCACCAAGTCCAGCCTGGCAGCCGCACCGATCTGATCGACAGAAATCGAACTCGGTAACTCGGCAACACAGTCACACTTCCTGGGGGGAAGAACAATGGTCGGCATCACCGGTGTCATCTGGTATCCACGGGGCGCAGCACCCAACTCTGCAGCACTGGTCGCCGGGGCCGGGCCGGTCCCTCTCGGTGTGGCGGCCGGGGCCTGGTCCACCGTGTCGTCCGGACTGACCGACACCGCTGCGTCCATCTCTCGCGTGATGGCGGACCTTCGCACCGGGTGGTCAGGAGAAGCCGCGGATGCCGCGTTGAGCAAGTTCGCACCGTTCCAGGAATGGGCTGCCTCGGCCGCGCTGCTCGCGGGAGAAACCGCTGGTAAAGCCCAAGTGCAGTCCGGTTCCTACACCGTCGCCACCCTGGCCATGCCGTCCCTGGCGGAGATCGCGGCGGTTCAAGCGGCCAAGGTCGCCGCGTACTCCATCGGCGGGGCCCTGGTCGGCGGGGCTGCTGCCGCCGAGGCTGCCGAAGAAGCTCTCAAAATTCGAGCGGCGGTGACGATGGAAACGTACGACGCCGCAACGACGCATCTGGCCGTGCAGCAGAACTTCGACTCACCACCGTCCATCGCGGAACCCACAGCTGGGGCATCCGCTTCGGCCGAAAGCCCAGGCAACGCCGCACGACAGTCCGTCGTGCAAGCGGCATCAACGCTCGCTGACGTAATCGCGGATCCCGTGCGCGCCGCAACCGCTGCTGTCGCATCCGTAGCTTCCAACCCGGTATTTGCCGCCGCTGCCTCACAGGCCGGTGCCATCTCCGGTGGAGCGTCGGCCGCCGTCAGTGCCGCGACCACCGCCGTCACGGGCGCCACCACTGCCGCATCAACTCTCGCGACGGCCGGAGCAGGACTCACCGGACTGGGCGGCGCAGGGCTCGGCGGCGCGAGACTCGGCGCTTCCACACCATCACTGTTCGGCACCCCCTCGGCAGGTCGGGCAACGGCACAGGTCAGCGCAGCTTCCGCGACTACCGGAGCCGGAGCATTCGCGGGCTCGTCGTCGAGCAGCAGCACCGGCCGGCACGCTCTTCCGGATACCTCCACCGGCCAGAGCGCCGCGCGCCCGAACCCCGTGACCTCGCCGGTTCAGGGCACCGTCGATACCGTCAAAGTGGATCCGGCCCGAACCGCAGGCGGATCTGCGCCGATCGCCGGCGGCCGTCATGCGGCCCAATCTGAAGACGAGACCGAGCACGACACACCTGATTATCTGAAGCACTTCGAGCACTTCGCCGACGGCCGAACAGTCATCCCGTCCGTGATCGGTGGCGCACTCGAAACTGCAGAGCGTTGATGGTGGACCTCGGCACCTCACCTGATGGGTGGAATTTGCCTGTCGTCGCCCTCTCACAGGACGAAATCGACTATGTACGTGAGCGACTCGGGCTCGACGCGCTTCCCGTGGTTCTCGGTGGCGCGACGGTTCACGCCAGTGCGAGCGCTCACCATACGGCGATGCAGTCCGCGGCAGATTCGCTCTCCGAGCGCGATCTCCTCCCCGGCGGGGAGATCCATCACGAACTCAGTGCCCGCCTGCGCGTCCTGACCCACCCCAAGTGGGAGTTGGCGCTGCGTCGGCATGTCGGTGGAAGGATTTCACGCCTCTGCGTCGCACAGGGCGAATTCCTTTGTGTCGAAGCAACTTCAACCGATTCTTCGTTCGCATTGTGCAGCGTCACCGCCGAACCAGCTGCACCCGTTGTCACCGCGCTCGGCAGCACCGAAGCAATGCCGATTGCCGTGATCAACGCACCGACCGAGATGCTCAGCCTGGCATTCGGCGCCGGCCCGGATGCAGACAGCGTGACCTCGGCCTTGATCAACGCCGGGATACCCGAAGACGACGCGCTCCAATTGGGTAGCGCAATCGTCACATGCACCGCCTTCGCCGAATTGGTTGGAATACCACACAGTTTGGGAGCGACGACGCTCATGACCGGCGCAGTGACTGTGTACGACACCTTGGCCGGCCGGCTCGTGGGTTCGACTACTCGGGCTGCCGACGGCACCGAGTGGACGTCCATCAGTTCCGGAACACTCCATCGCCTGCGACAAGCCGTGAACGCGCTGGTAACCGAACTCGAGGAATCGACGCCGGAGACTTCCGGGTAACCTCGGGGCGTCCCTTCAACGCCCGGAGCCTTACTTCAGCATGCAGTTCTCGCGTCAACCGTCGTCACCGGGCGAACAAGGCTCGGTCGCCACGATCGACCGGCCGAACGAAGAACGGGCAACAACACCGCACCGACAAGACCTGAACGGACTGCGTGGCCTCGCCATCGGTTTGGTGGTCGTGTTCCACGTGTGGTTCGGACGGGTATCTGGCGGGGTGGACGTCTTCCTGGTTCTGTCCGGATACTTCTTCGTCGGCTCACTGGTTCGACGCGCCGAAGCCGGGGGTTCACTCAACCCGGTCCCGGCACTGCGGCGGGTGTTTCTGCGGCTGTTCCCCCTGATCGCGGTGGTCAGCATTTTGACCGCACTGGGGACCGCGTTGCTGCTGCCACGCACACGCTGGGCCGATCTGGGTGATCAACTGATCGCGGTGCTCGGGTTCTTCCAGAACTGGCAGCTCGCCAGCACCGCAAGCGACTACCTGGCCGCTGACGGCTCGGTCACTCCCCTGCAGCACCTGTGGTCGATGGCCGTGCAAGGTCAGTTCTATCTCCTGGCCATCGCACTCGTCTCCGTGATCGCTTATGTGGCTTCACGCGTGAATCCCAACTATTTCCGCCCGTCACTCGCGGTCACCCTTCTGGTTCTGACCGCAGGATCTTTTCTCTACGCACTCGCCAAATCTTCGCGTCACCAAGCCTGGGCGTACTACGACTCCGGCGCCAGGTTGTGGGAATTGGCCCTCGGTGGTCTGCTGGCCGTTCTGATGACCAGCACGCGCAGTCGGCAGATCGCATCCCTGCCGTTCTCGGCCAGAGCGACGATCGGCTGGGCGGGGCTTTCGTCGATCCTGTTGTGCGGCATAGTGCTCGACGGCGCCCAGCAGTTCCCCGGCCCGTGGGCGCTGGTACCGGTGCTGGCCACTCTTGCGTTGATACTGTCCGGAGTCGGCGACGACACACCTTGGACGTCGAAGACGCTCGCCCATCCGGCACTGACGTGGCTCGGCTCGTTCGCATTCGCGCTGTACCTGATTCACTGGCCGATTCTGGTGTTTGCACTCGTGATCTCCGGACGCCCCGAAGCCGGCCTGCTCGGCGGGGCACTGATCATCGCCCTCTCCGTCGCGGGGGCGCTTGCACTCCGGCGCCTGGTCGAGGTTCCGGTGGAGCGCGGAGGCCGCTCGCGCCGGTATACCGTCCTGGCATGCGTCGTCACCGCTGCCGCGGTCCTCGCCGCTTCGGTCGCCTGGCAGTCGTACGCGAGCAGCCAGACGACGGGCCAGCGGGCGGTCGACACCCTCGACCTCCCGACCCATCCCGGCGCACTCGCGCTCACCGACGGTGCCGAAGTACCCAAGGCGTCGATGGTTCCCTCGATCTTCGATGCGCCACTGGACCTTCCGGCCAGCACGCTCGACGGCTGTATCGCCGATTTTCTCGAGCGGGACGTCGTCCACTGCACCTATGGCGACGCCGATGCAGACAGAACCATCGCGCTCGCGGGTGGTTCGCACTCCGAGCACTGGCTCACTGCGCTCGACGAACTCGGCAAGAGTCACGGGTTCCGCGTCGACACGTATCTGAAGATGGGCTGCCCGCTCACCGTCGACTCCATGCAGACGTTGTCGGACAACGACTATCCGGATTGTGTCGACTGGTCGCGTGGAGTGCTGACCGAGTTGGCCGACGCCTCACCCGATTTCGTGTTCACGACGGCAACCAGGCCGAGTTCCGACGGCCCTGGTGACGTGACGCCCGAATCGTACGTTCACGTATGGGAGGAACTGGGGCGCGACGGTATCGACGTCCTCGCCATTCGCGATACCCCCTGGCTGCACCACGACGGCGTCGCCTACCGCGCGATCGACTGTCTGGCGACAACCACGTCACCCGATCACTGCGCGATGCCACGGTCCGAAATGCTCAGCGACGTCAATCCGGCGCCGTCGGCAATTGCCGATCTGACCAACGTCCGCCTACTCGATCTCAGCGACGGTGTGTGCGGACCGGAGTTGTGCCGCGTCGTAGAGGGAAATGTGTTGGTGTATCACGATTCCCACCACCTGACAGCCAGCTACGTGAGCACACTGTCGGCTGAACTGGGGCGCCAACTGAGCGTCCAGACCGGTTGGTGGTGAAACCGGCTGTCAGCCCATCACGTCGTCGGCGCCGGGGATGAGTCGGTGCTCGAACGGCGGGTTGACGGCTCCCCAGCGTAGGCATTCCCAGCCGCCATCAGCTGAGGGCAACAGTTCGACGGTCTCGGTGTTGGCCAAGTGGTTGTTGGCTGCGAACAGTCCGGGGACACCGGCAAGCTGGGCGGCGACAAGACGAATCGCAGCACCATGACTCACCACGACGATGTCGCCGCCGTCTCGTGAGCCTTCCAGAAATTCTTCGCGCAGCGCATTGACGACGGGGACGTACCGTTCCAGGACGTCGTATCCCGTTTCACCGCCGGGAATGCGAGCGCCGAGGTTGCCGGTGTGCCAGTGATGGAACGTCTCCATGAACAGTCGGTGCGCGGCCTCGTCGGTGCGATCCTCGAGGTCACCGGCCTGGACCTCGTGCAGTCCGTCCCGCACATCCAGGGATACACCGGCGGCCTGCTCCACAAAACCTGCTGTCTGCCGGGCACGCAAAGCCAAGGACGATACGAGCGCCAGAGGAGGAGCCGAAGCCAGGCCGATGCCCAACGTCTCGGCCTGCGCCAACCCTTCCGGCGTGAGCTTTGCTCCGGGCAGAGCGGTGTCGAGACGTTTGGCGACATTCGCCTCCGTCTGACCGTGCCGAACGAGGATGAGCCTTCCGGTCATCGTTCTCCCCCTCCATGCTTGAGTTCGTCGATCCACCGAATCGCTTCTTCGTCCGAAGGAGGTTGTGGCCCGGTCGAATTCGCTGTCACCCACGACCCCAGGAAGCGGACTCCGGATTTCCGATGCAGTGCACGCATCGCCTCGGCCACCAGCGAGTCCTCGACGTGTCCGACGCAGTCCACGAAGAACCGGTACGTACCCAATTCCGTTCGCATCGGACGCGATTCGATCCGAGTCAGATCGATACCGCGAGCGGCGAATTCGGAGAGTGCGCGCACCAGGGAGCCTGGAGCGTTGTCGAGGTGAAGCACCAGCGCGGTGCGATCGGCACCGGTCCGTTCGGGAACCGGAGCCGGCTTGGTGACCAGCACGAAACGTGTACGGGCGCCGCCCACATCGGCGACGTTGTCCGCCAGGCTGTCGAGTCCGAGCATCTGACCGGCCAAAGCCGTGGACACACCGGCGTCGACCGTTCCAGCCTGCACGTCCAGCGCCGCACCGGCGTTGGACGAGGCCAACACCACCTCGGCCTGGGGCAGGTTCTCGGCGATCCATCCGCGGACCTGTGCGCCCGCATGCGGATAGGCCCCGATCGTGCGGACCTGGTCGGCGGTCGTCCCGGCCCGAACCAGGATGGAGAAACTCACGTCCAGATCGGTTTCGGCAACGATCTGCAGGGGCGAACCGAGAGCGAGTGAATCGAGCGTCGGCGCTACGCCGCCTTCCACCGAGTTCTCGAAGGGAACTACGGCCCCGTCCACGGAACCGTCGCGAACCATGTCGAGAGTCGCCGGCGGACTGCCGGCCGGTACTCGCTCGACGGTTTCGCCGAACGCGCCCTCAGCCTCCAACTGGGCGAGAGCTATCTCCGTGAAGGTTCCCGACGGACCGAAATACGCGATTCTTGGCACGCCTAAAAGATTACGCATCGACCCACGCCGGTCACTGCAAACCCGCGGCACGCAGAGCCGTTTCCACCGCAGGCAGATCTGCAACCTCGATCGTGAGCAGCACCTCGCGCATCGCGGATGCGGCTTCCGGGATCAGCGCGGCGAGTTTTTCGGGCTTCGGATCGACTATCGCGGCGCGCACGTCGTCGCCGCGCAGTGCAGCGACGGTGCCACACAGTAGGGCGATCACCTCGTCGCCGTCGGCTGCGCGGGCTACGAAACCGACGGACTCGTGCGCGAGTACCGCCAGGAAATCAGCCACTTCGGTGGGCGTGCGACCGGCGGCGAGTCCGGGGATCCGTCCACCTTCGCACAGGCGCAGCGCCGCTTCGGCGGGTGTCAGATCCTCTTCGCCGCCGTCGACGTACACCGCGAGCGGAGCGGGCAGACGTAGCGCGATCGCGTCGTCGATCTGGTCGGTGGTGACGTCGACGTCGAAACGGACGGCCTCGTACGACGCATCCGTGTCCGCGCGCAGTTCTTCCGGATCGATATCGAGGCGGACGACAACCCGGCCTGCTGCTTCGCCACCGATCAGCGCCGACGCCGGAACGACCGGGAGAAAGAGTGCTTCGAGAAGTCCGCGCGAGTTTCTCGGGGCGGGCAGCCCGAGTGAAAGAGGAATGGCCACAGACAAACCGTAACCCCGGCGCAGGCGGCGGATTCCACGCGAGTTGCGCAAAAGTCTTGCGATTCACACCGAAGCGCCTTAGGTTAGGGTTACCTCATCATCCGATGGAGTTCGAGAGAACACCCGCCAAGGGGGCAGCATGGCAACGAAGACCAGCACCGGCCCGTCCACCGCCGAACGCGTCCGCAGCGCCTGTGTGCGCGCACAGGACGCAGTTCTCGCCATCGAAGGCAGCGATCCCACCGTCACGTCGGTGCATCACCTGCGTTCGAACGGTGACGTCGTCGTTGCAGTCCCACATGCCTCCGCAGCTGCGGCCCTGGCCTGGAACTCCGGCGGCGGCGGCCTGCCTGCCGTCCTCGAGATCACCGATCACGCACCACTGCGGCTGCGTGAGCCCGTGCGCTCCCTCGTGTGGCTTCGCGGCTCGTTGCACGCCGTGCCCGACTACGAGGCACGCGTTCTCGCCGACGACGTCGCATCCGAACATCCCCACCCGGGGCTCCTCGACATCGGCCACACCTCGGTCCTCCTTCGCCTGAGCCTGGCCTCGGCCGTTGTCGCCGACTCGACGGGGGCAGAGCCCGTCGCCGTGGACGAACTGCTGAACGCCAGCCCCGATCCCTTCTGGGAAATGGAGACGGCGTGGCTGCAGCATCTCGACGAAGACCACCGCGATCTCGTGGACCTGCTCGTGCGCAAGCTTCCCCCGTACATGCGCACCGGACGCGTTCGCCCACTCGGCATCGACCGCTACGGACTGCGCCTGCGGGTCGAGGATCACACCGGTGACCGCGACGTGTGGATGCCGTTCGCCAACCCCGTCGACGACGCTCCCGCACTGAGCCGCGCCATCCGAATGCTGGTCGGGTGCCCTTTCCTCAACGGCCTCCGATCGGGTGGCGCTGCAAACGGCTAGCGTTGCGCGGGTGAATGCCCGCGAAACCGTCCGCACCTGGTTACGGCCGCCGTCTCCCGTTCGAACGGACCCGGAACTAGATCCCGCCGCCAGACGCGGAATCCGGATCGAGATCACTATCGTTCTGCTGGTCACCTTCGGGCTCAGCGGATTGTCCGGGATCCTTTCGCTCGCCGAATCCTTGGCGACGCCGGTTGCGCTCTCGGATCAGACGGTTGCACTCAACCCGTCGCGAGCTGCCATCGACTGGATCGACCTGGCGCGCCAATTACTGGGCGTTGCAAAGCTTCTCGCGTGGGCAGCGCTGGGACTCTATCTACTGTGGCGTTCGGGGATCGGTCCACGTGCTGCGGGCCTGACTCCCAAACCTCGATTCGGTCGCGACATAGCTCCGGGATTCGGCCTCGCCGCTGTGATCGGCCTCCCCGGACTCTTGTTCTACCTAGTCGCTCAGGCACTGAGCATCAACCTCACCGTCCAAGCCAGCGCGCTCGACGACCACTGGTGGCGGGTTCCGATCCTCGTACTGTCCGCAATCGCAAACTCGGGCGCCGAAGAGGTACTGGTCGTCGCCTACCTGATCACTCGCCTCCGAACACTCGGCTGGAGCGAGAACAAATCTCTGCTCGCGTCCTCGCTCCTGCGCGGTAGTTATCACCTCTACCAAGGGTTCGGCGGCGGTGTGGGAAACGTGATCATGGGGCTCGTGTTCGGTCGATACTGGCAGCGCACCGGCAAGCTGTGGCCGCTGATCATCGCCCACGCGCTCATCGACATGGTGGCGTTCATCGGTTACGCCCTCCTGCGCGATCACGTCTCCTGGCTGCCGTGACCGGTACCGTGAACTGGTGACCGGCGACTCCGAATACCCTCAGCGCCCTCCGCGGCGCCAGCCGCCAGGGCCACCTCCGCGGCGCCAGCCGCCCCCGCGTGGACCGATGCCACCCCGTCAGGGCCCACCCCCGCAGCGGCGCCCACCGATGCCGCCGGAAGGGCCGACGGTCATTCGCCGCGACGGACGTCCACCGCAGCAGAATCCGGCCAATCAGGCCTGGTCACAGGTCCCACCAGAAGCGCCGCAGCAACCCAGGCGTGAGGACTGGGCGCCGACCCAACGCCCGCAGCCGTTCCAGGACGACCCCCGCAGGCAGGGGCCGCCGCGTCAGGCGAAGTACGCACCCGCGCCGCCGCGCCGAACCCCGCCGAACGCCCCGCCGCGCCCTCCTGAACCCCCGAAGCAGCGACGCCCACGCAAGCGTCGTAGCTGGGGTAAACGTATCGGCATCACGTTGTTGGTCTTGCTGCTCGCGCTGGCCGGCGCGGTCTATTACGTCGACAGTTCGCTCAATCGAATCGACGCGCTGCCCGACTACGCGGGACGCGTCGCCGATACTCCGGGCACGAACTGGCTGATCGTCGGCTCCGACAGTCGTGAGGGGCTCACACCCGAGCAGGAGCAAGCGCTTGCGACAGGTGGTGACACCGGCCCCAAGCGCACTGACACGGTCATCTTGGTCCACGTTCCCAAGAGCGGGAAGACGACGATGGTCAGCATCCCCCGCGATTCGTACGTTCCGATTCCCGGCTACGGCTCGGACAAGATCAACGCCGCCTTCGCTTTCGGTGGTGCCCCCTTGCTGGTGCAGACCGTCGAGGAGGCAACCGGACTTCGCATCGACCACTATGCCGAGATCGGATTCAGCGGGTTCGCCGGCATCGTCGACGCCGTCGGTGGCGTCAATGTATGCCTGACGCAGGCGATCGACGATCCGCTGGCCGGAATCAACCTCCCCGCCGGATGCCAAGACTTGAAGGGTTCGGATGCACTCGGGTTCGTACGGACCCGAGCAACCGCGCTCGCCGACCTCGACCGCATGAACAACCAGCGCCAGTTCATGTCGGCGTTGCTGTCGAAGGCGACGAGTCCGAGTACGTTCCTCAATCCGTTCCGGTTGTGGCCGCTCGTCTCCGATACGGCCAAGTCTTTGCAGGTCGACGAGGGCGATCACATCTGGAATCTGGCCTCACTCGCCTGGGCGCTTCGCGGCGGGATGACCACCACGACGGTTCCCGTCGCCGGTTTCGAGGACGTGGACGGGTCGGGCAACGTGTTGTTGTGGGACAAGGCACGCGCTTCGCAGTTCTTCGACGCCCTGGCCAACGATCAGCAGATTCCGCAGGATCTGATCACCACGGGGTGATTGCCCTGAGTTTCGGTAGTACCCCGGGAGGACAGGCCGAGCGAACAAATCGCTTTCCGGCAGGACGCGGAACGGCCGGCGGAAAAATACCGTGAAGGTATGAACACAGCACACCGCCGATTCCGCACCGCCGCCGTCATCGCCGCCTCGGCCGGAGCGGCTTTACTGGCCACGTCCTGCTCGGGCACCTTCGACAAGTTCGACGAGTCGAAGGCATACAAGAAAACCGAAACCTTCTCTTTTGCACAAGCATCCAACGGAATCGACACACTGCCGAGTTGGGTTCCCGCCGGCGCGACGGGTATCGACGAGGTCATCCGCACCACCGGCAACGAACGCATCCTGCGCATGACTGCGAACATCACGGAGATAGATCACAACAGCTGCATCGCACAACCTACCGTCGAAACTCGTCCGGCATCGCTGTCCGCACAGTGGTGGCCGACGGGGGTCGAGAAGGGCAGTTCTTTCCAGTGCGGCGACTGGTACGTCGGCGAAAAGGACTCGTTCGTCTACGGATACCGGCCGGAAACTCTCGACTTCATCATCGATCAGCTCGACAACAAGTAGCTCCCTGTCCGTGCCGCCGACCCAGTAATCTGTTGGGATGACACAGGCGAAGAACTCGAGCGAATTCACCACTCTGCTGCGTCAGCAGATCCGTAACGAGTTCACTGCATCGCAGCAGTACATCGCGGTAGCGGTGTACTTCGATGCACACGATCTTCCGCAGATGGCCGCGCGCTTCTACAGCCAGGCCACCGAGGAACGCGGTCACGCGATGATGATGATCCAGTACCTGCTCGACAACGACCTCGACGTGGACGTACCGGGTGTCGACGACGTCGTGACGAAGTTCGACAGTGTCCGTGCCCCGGTCGAATTGGCACTCGAGCAGGAGAAGACGGTCACCGAGCAGATCACGCAGTTGGCGCGCACCGCGCGCGATACCGGCGACTACCTGGGCGAGCAGTTCATGCAGTGGTTCCTCAAGGAGCAGGTCGAGGAAGTTGCAAGCATGACAACACTTCTCACCATCGTCGACCGCGCCGGCGACAACCTCTTCCACCTCGAAACGTTTGTCGCACGCGAGATGAACACACCGGCAGCTGCCGACGCAATGGCGCCGACGCCCGCCGGCGGCGGCGTCTGAGGGCCACCGGCCTACCGAGTCTCCGGCCGCTCGGCGGCGCTCAGTGATCTGAGGAAGTTGTTGTATGCCTCCAGATCACTGTCGCCGTCGATCTCGGCGCGGCGGTCCTGGGCGGCATTCATCCGTTTGTCGTCCCGGTTCCAGCGCATCGCGAAGATCACGACCACCACCAGCGCGACGGGCTCTCCGTACGACCACGCACGGGCACCGGCCAACTGCTGGTCCTGCATCACGTCCACGCCCCACTCGGGAGGCGGATTCACGAACGTGGTCAGCAGCGGCTTTGTCGCCATCATGAGAACGACTCCGATGAACACGTGCAGCGGCATCTCCACGAAAAGGTCGAAACACCGGCCGAGATAGCTTTGCCGCACCGGCAGTGGTCCGGTGGCGAGCACGGGCATGATGAAGAGCAGACCGCTGGTGAGAAAGAAGATTTCGAGAAGGACGTGTCCGGCCGCCGGACGGCTGCGCAATGCCGACAGTGCAAGCGCCAGAACATTTCTCCCGGGACCTCGATGCGACGTCGAACGCAGTAGCAGCAGTCCTGGCGAGCCCAGCACCCACAGCGGCGGGATCGCCATCGAGAGCGTCAAATGCTGGAACATCCAGACACTGAAGAGTTCGTTCCCGTAACTTTCGACCTTCGAACCGGTCACGGCGATCAACAGCAAGCATCCGGCCAGAAAACATGCAGTTCGATACCAGGGCCATAGCCGTCCCCACGCACGCACACGGTACATTGACCACCAATACCAAAGTGCCAGAACAGCTCCCAGTAGAACAAGAGGTGACAGGGACGAGGAGTCCCAGGTCAACATCTGTCCGATCGACGGCGGCGCCAGACCGTTCACCTCCGATTCACGGGCGAACCCTCCTTCGAATCCTTTCGGGTACCGTCGACTCTACACCTAAATACTATGTTGGATAGTATTTAAGTATTCGACGGAAGGTCAAGGTACACAGCAGTGTCCAGAAGCATGAAGATATCCGCCGCCCTGATCGCGTTGTTCGCGGTAGCACTGATCACGTTCATCACCGTCGATCCGATCAGGGCGGACAACGAGAGCACCGATCGGGCAGCACAATCCACCGCCGTCCTGACCGACGACGCGTACCGATTGACCTCGGCCGCTGACGACAAAGTGAATCTTGTCGAGTTCCTCGACTTCGAATGTGAGGCCTGCCTCGCGCTGTACCCGACGATGGAGCGAATCAGAGCCGAGTACGAGGATCGAATCACATTCGGCATCAGATACTTTCCGATTCCGAGTCACACCAACAGCACTCTCGCGGCGCAGGTCGTCGAATCCGCATCTCGCCAGGGCAAGTTCGTCGAGATGTATCAATGGATGTACGAGACTCAGTCGCAGTGGGGTGAATCCGCCGAATCGCAGGAGGCACTGTTCCGCTCCTACGCACAAGATCTCGGCCTGGACATGACCCGATTCGAATCCGACCTCAGCAGCCGCGGCGTCCGCGAGCGGGTCGAGCGCGACTTCAACGAGGGCAAACGCCTTGGCGTCCAGGGCACCCCGACGCTGTTCCTCAACGACGTGAAGCTGGCCCAGATGCCGAGCTACGAAGATCTGAAAGCCCAGATCGACTCAGCCTTGGAGCAATGATCAGGTCAGAACAGCGCAGATACCGGCGGAGACGGCCACCGTCACGGCTGCGGCAACGGCCGTCGTGACGGCCGCCGGCACGCACGCCGCGACCGCGCAGGTCAGTCGCCGAGGCGACGCCACGTCGCCGTCGACCAGGGAACGCAATCGCACTGCGGTCGCGCCGCCGCGATCGCCCAAACTCCAGTCCGGCTGAGGAAGCGGCGATTTCGACACCACGGCAAGGGCGGAACGCACTGCAGCCGGGCTGGTGACGCGAGCGGCGTGCCGGTCCGCCGACAGTTCCACGATCGCGCCGACGGCAGCAGGTGCCGCCGCGAACAACGGCACTCCCGGCAGAACAGCGGCCAAGACTTCACAGGCACCGACGATTCGGTGATGACCGCCGCTCAGGTGCGCACGCTCGTGCGCGAGGACCGCGTCACGCTCGCCCCCGGTAAGAGCGGATGACAAGCCTTGTGTCGCAACAACAAATCCAGGCTTTCCGGCGACACTGTAGGCCATCGGCAGCGGATGATCCAACCACAACACGTCGGACTCCGAGTTGTCGCGGCGCGCGACGATCGAGAGAACATCACGATGGAAATCTCGGACTCTCGCGTGCTCACGTGCCTGTTTGCGGCCGGCCAGCACGATCCGAACAGCGATCAAACCCACCACACCAACGGCTGTACCGGTGATCAGTTCACCCACCCATGAACTCGTGCCGTGCGCGAAGGCGCTGAAACACCGAGCGATACCGTCGACCGGCGCGTGGCTCGGCCACACCAGAACCAAGACCGCGGAGAGAGCGAGATACAGAGCCGACGCCATACTGCCGAGCCACGCCGCGAGCAGCACCGTCGGTGACAACGTCGAGGAAACGGCCCGTAACGCTCTCGGAACCAAAAATCCGACGAATACCGCACCGAGAAGCATCGGCAAGGCCAGTGTCATTGCGCACCTTCCCCGGAAAGTCCTCGGCGCAGGGCCTCGTTCTCAGCGTCCGTCATTGTCTTCGCGAAGTGCAACAGCACGGCAGCGGAATCGGAACTGCTGTCCAACAATTCGCGCAGTGCCCTGGATGTGGCCTCTTCACGGCTGCGACTCGGCCGATAGAAGTAGGCGCGACTCTTCTTCTCACGACTCACCCAGCCCTTGTCGTAGAGATGAGTCACGACGGTCAGGATGGTGGTGTACGCGAGTTGTCGACGCTCACCCAAGATCTCAACCAGATCCTTGACCGAGAGCGCGTCGTCGGACTGCCAGAGCACATCCATGACCTCGGCTTCGAGTCCGCCCAGCCCCTGCATTGCTCCTCCATCGCGTCGTGACAGAACTTCAGCCGCTCGCGGCCTTCTCCCCGAACGACACGCCCCGGGAATTCAGATACGCGAGCGGATCAGTCTTCTGCCCGTCAGATTGCCACACCTCGTAGTGCAGGTGCGGTCCCGTCGATTGTCCACGATTGCCGACGGTCGCGATCAGTTCACCCGCCCGCACCTTCTGACCGGCAACCACGAGCGCCTCGTTGATGTGCCCGTAGACGCCGACGGTCCCGTCGTCCTGCTGGATGCGGACCCAGAGCCCGAATCCCGCGGCGGGACCGGATTCGATCACAACACCGTCGGTCGCCGAGACGATGGGCGTACCGATCGAGTTTGCGATGTCGAGACCGTAATGGGTTGTTCCCCAGCGTGGACCGAAGTTGGACGTCATCGTCCCGCTGACGGGGGCCATCACCCGCGGCTTTTCTGCCTCGTACGCCAACGCCGCCCGTTCGGCTTCGAGTTGCCTCGTTTTACCGAGTTGTTCGGCTATCCCGGCAAGATCCGTCGTCCGAACAAGGTCGAGTATCTCCGGCACCGACACCAGCGCTGGACCTTCCGCTGCAACTGGAAGCGGCGATGCGTGCCCGATGGAAGTGCCGGACGCCAGGATTGCGCCCGTCACCACGGAAACCGCTGCCATGCGCCCGCCGGGTCTGGTCGGCTCGGATTTTCGATGTCTTCCCACTTCTCGGTCCTCGCGTCGATGACAAATGAAGGTCTACGCCGCCACCTTACAACTATGTTGCATAGTTTTTAAGACATGCACTATTGCGCATATATGCATATGTGTCTAGGCTGACGTCGACGAAAGGACCTTCGATGTCACACGGACACGGGCACGGAATCTCTCCCGCCGAGGCTGCGACCAGCAACAGCGGCAAGCATGTCAACAAACTATGGATCGCCGCCGGCCTCGGGTTGGTGACGTTCGCGCTGCAGGTGACGGTCGGCTTCTTCACCTCGTCGCTGGCGCTGCTTTCGGACTCGGCGCACGTGTTCACCGACATCTTCGGCATCTTCATGGCGCTCGCCGCGATCCTCGTCGCACAGCGTGCAGCTCGGCGTCCGGATCGCACTTTCGGTATGTACCGCACGGAAGTGTTTGCGGCACTGGCCAATGCGATCCTGCTCTTCGCAGTCGCCGGGTGGGTGCTCTACGAGGCTGCCAGCCGATTCTCGGATCCGCCCGAGGTTCCAGGCCTCCCCGTCGCGATAGTCGCCGTCGTCGGTTTGGCGATGAACGTCATCGCCTTCCTGATGCTCCGCAGTGGCGCGAAGGAAAGCATCAACATCCGCGGCGCCTACCTCGAAGTCATGGCGGACATGATCGGGTCCATCGGCGTCCTCGTCAGCGGCTTGGTCACGCTCGCTTTCGGTTGGCGCTACGCCGACCCCGTCATCGGCGTCGCCATCGGCCTTTTCGTCTTGCCGCGCGCCTTCAACCTGGGCCGCCATGCCGTCCGCATCTTGCTCCAGCAGGCTCCCGATCGCATCGACGTCACCTCGATACTCGAGAAGATCAACACACTCCCGGGAGTCGTCGACGCGCACGATCTGCACGTCTGGACACTCACCTCGGGGATGGAAGTTGCTTCCGTTCACGTCACCGCGGCCAGTGACGCCGATCCCACTACGGTGCTCGCGGCCACCCAAACCTTGCTGGCCGAGGTATTCGAACTGGAGCACGCCACCGTGCAGGTGGAACTCCAGGGAAGTGACGGTAAATGCACGGAACTCGCCTGGTGAAAAGGACATTCCTAAATGAAACATTCGCTTTCGGGCCAATGGATAACCGCACCGAATTCGAAAAGAAATTAGGTCTTCTTTAGTTTGGGAACGCTTACCACAATAAGGTCAGACTGGGATGACAGGGCCTCTGACCTGCACTATCTTGGAATTCATGACTTCTGGGGAGACTCACATGACCAAATTCCACGCACTACTCCGAGACCAGATTCGCAACGAGTTCAACGCTTCGCATCAGTACATCGCGACAGCGGTTTACTTCGACAATGCGGACCTGCCACAGCTGGCAAAGCACTTCTACAAGCAGGCTGTGGAAGAGCGTAACCACGCCATGATGATCGTTCAGTATTTCCTCGATCGCGACATCAACGTCGAACTCACCGGCGTCGACGCCGCGAAGGCCGACTTCAAGGATGCCCGTGAGCCCATCGCTCTCGCGCTGACGCAGGAGAAGACGGTCACCGAGCAGATCGTCCAGCTCGCGAGCACTGCCCGCGAAGAAGGCGACTACCTCGGCGAGCAGTTCATGCAGTGGTTCCTCAAGGAGCAGGTCGAGGAAGTTGCCAGCATGACAACACTTCTCACCATCGCGGACCGCGCAGGCGCCAACCTGTTCGACCTCGAAGACTTCGTGTCCCGCGAGATGAGCACCGTCGGTGACACCACCGGTGCGCCGAACGCAGCAGGCGGAACCATCTAGCCTGCAGCACTCACGGATTTTGCCCTCGAGCCGAACGGTTCGCTTCCCGCCAGCAGGATCGAACTGATCAGCTCGGGGGCATCTGTCATCGGTACGTGCCCCAGTCCGGGCAAAACCATCAACTTCGCCTGCGGGAACGGCTTTTTCACGCGCTGCGCTTGGTACACGGGCAGAATGAGATCGCGTCGACCCCACGCAACCGTCACCGGCACAGTGGGATCCACGATGGGCGGCAACACGAAGTCCATCTCGAGACCGAGATCGACGAGTTCGTTGGACACGAGCGAACGGCAGTCTGCCAACGCTGCCGCATAACCGACATGACTCGGATGAGCGAAGAACGCGGCGAGCGCCGGATAGCGAATCAGCTTGTACCGCAATGCACGTGGCAGACCATCACCCATGAGCTTGGCCGTGCCGCGCAGTGCACGGAACGTGTTGATCGCCCGCACCTGATCGAGGTGATTGACAAAGAACCCGGCCGGCGACAGAGCTGTCGCCGACGCGACGTCTCCGCGCGCTGCCAGCGAGAGTGCAATCCATCCGCCGAGTGAGTTTCCGGCGACGTGGGCGCGCTCCCCCGCCGGAGTCACTTCCTTGACGAACTCACTGACGTCGTCGATCAGCTGTCCCATGACGTCCGGACCGAGTTCGGGCAGCACGGACTCTCCGTGACCTGGCAGGTCGACCGTGACCACACGGCGATACGGCGTCAGCTGGTCCAAAAGCGAATCCCACGCCTGCCGTCGATGGACGATGCCATGGACGAGCACAAGCGTGGGACCGCTACCGGAGATGTCGTGCGACAAAGTCATGCCGCCAACATTAACCGTAACTTTGCGTAACGCCTATAGTTCTGGCGAAAAAATCAGCGCAGCGTGACCTGGCGTCCGCGCAGGCCGTCGCGCGAGCGCAGCTCGGCCGAGGTCAGTGGAGCGTCGACGGCCAGAGCCTCGGCAAGACGCTCACCGAGCTCGACGGTTGCCGCTACCCACTCGTTTGCATGCTTTTCGCGGTCGAGGTCGAAGACGGGGACCAACAGGCCGTGGGTGCGGAACGAGCCTGCGTAGCGCGAGCCCTCACCCAGGTGCAGTCCACCGGTCGCGTGCACGCGCGCCAACGCGAGCATCAGGTCGTCTTCGCTCTCGGGGCGGACCCAACGCAGGTGCGCCTTCTCGCCGGCGTCGACCCACCACGCGGCAACGAGGCCGTCTCCTTCGAGGCGCGCAGAGGGCATGATCGCCGAGTTGGCGTGCTGCACGGTGGCGGCAACCTCAGGATCGGTTTCGACGCCTTCCGGAATCCACCAGTTGAAGTTCTGGTGCACGGTGATGTCGAGCAGAGCCGAGGGATCGACAACCTCGGTGACGGCGGGTGTCTCGGAATCGGGGTTCGCGGCAGAAAGCGCGTCGCCGGGGGCCGCGTCCTTGATCCAGTTCACCGAAACGGCGAGGTCTGCGCCGAGGTCGGCAGAGTGCGCTTGAACCTGGACACCGACAAATCCGGTGGCCGTCTCGCCCTCGTCGCGGACGAGGGCGGCAACAGCGCCGGGGAGGACCGTCGCCAACGTGACGGGTCGGTCGGAGCCGATGACCGGCAACGGAGCCGTGGCGGACGGAACGAATTCGCGCAGCGCGACCAGATCGCACTCGGCGGCAAGGCCCTCGAACGGGCGGTTCACTGCGCCGGCAGCGGCTTCACGCTCTGCTTGGCGCGCCGCCAGCTTCTCTGCGCGTGCGCTGCCCTGCTTCGGTCCACTGTTTCTTTTGCTCTTCTTGGCCACGAGGGCAAAATCTACACGCTGCCCAGCCATTGCTTCGTGCGCCCGGGATGGTTGGTGGCCACCCAACTGACCCCGAGCTCACGACACAGGTCCACATCCGCCTTGTCGTCGACGGTCCAGCAGTACGTCGCGCGACCCGCAGCGGCAGCCCGATCGACCAGATCCGGATGTTCGCGCAGCGCCTTGATCGACGGCCCGATGGCCGTGGCGCCGACAGCCGTCGACGCACCACCGCCGAGGTATCGCGACGCGTCACCGAGCAGGACCGTCGGCAGCAGCGGTGCCGAACGGCGCACTCGCCAGACCGCAGTAGCCGAGAAAGACATGACCACAGCGCGAGAGTGATCGGCCGACGGCGGTGACGCGATCCCGAAGCGGTGCAGTTCCGCGAGAAGTTTTGCTTCGACCAGGCCGCCGAACCGCACTGGGTGTTTGGTTTCGATGAACAGCTTCACCGGGCGCGCGAAATCCAGGGCGAGGGTGATGAGGTCGGAGAGAGTCAGCAGTTCGGCCGGTTCGCTCGTCGACCCGTAGTCCAGAGCGTTCAGCGAATCGAGCGTCATCTCGCTGACGATCCCGGTGCCGCTGGAGGTGCGGTCGACCTTGCGGTCGTGAACGCAGACCAGGTGCCCGTCGCGGGTGAGCCGGACGTCGCATTCGAGCCCGTCGGCACCCTCCTCGAGGGCCAGTTCGTAGGCGGCGAGGGTGTGCTCCGGCCGCGCAGCCGACGCACCTCGGTGCGCAACGACGAGTGGACCTCGACGATCTGGGCTCACAGGGCAGCGGTCTCCTTCTCTTCCAGCACCGAGCGCGGCACTGGCACCCATCGAGTTTCCGATTCGGGTTCGCCGCGCCAGCTCTTGCGCTCGATCCGTCGGATCACGACGAGCGTCAACGACGCGGTGACTGCTGCGACCAATGCGATGAAGGCGTTCAGCAGAACCCCGTCGGCCATTGCCTGAATCCCCGGGCGTGATCGCCAGTACGCGTTGACCACCAGCAGCAGAGCGCTGAATCCCCAGAAGCCCCACCAGATCTTCACCAGCAGAGTTCCGCGCGGATCGCGGCGGACCAACTCGAAGAGATAAACCGCCGGCATCACGAGGTTGAGGATCGGCACAGCGCAGCCGACGACAACTTCCGACGCTGTGCGCGGATCGGATTCCCCGGCACCTGCGAAGTGTTCATGACGCCGACGAAGCAGCCAGCACACACCGGCGACAGCCGCGAAGACCGAGATCAGCAGTCCACCCAACTGAGTGAAGTACACGGCGGCGTCGGAGACCGTGAGAAGCCACTGCGGGATCAGCGTGGTGCGGTTACGCACCAGGATCGCGTATCTGCCCAGTTCGGCGAACACAGCGAGTCCGTAGAGAATCGTCGCGAGTGTCAGCAACGGCCCGACTCTGTCGGCCATCCGGTCCGCTCGCGAGGGCGGCACCGGTGAGGTGTCGACGATGTCCTGGAGCCCCCACTGCGGGACGGCGTCGTAGCGCGGGGTGGTGAGGCTACGACGCACTGGTGCGTCCCCCACGCCGCGTGGGTCGGACGGTGAGCGCGCGATCCAGCGGAAGCCTCGACGGTTGGGTGGTTGGTAGATCTCGGTGCGGGTGGGGATCAGCAGGACGCCGCTGCAGCGCGGGCACCACTGCGTTGGGCCGCCGACGACAGGCCATCGTGCGGCGCACCGGGCGCAGACCTGAACGACACTCACAACTTCGATTCTGTCACGCCGTATCGGTAACGGCAGCAAATGGATTCACTCCCGATTTGTGATCGAACCTCCACCGCGTTCACCTGCATTGTTCGAATAATGTGACCTCCGCCACTTAAAAACTCGAGTTATCCACAGTTTCCACAGGTTCATCCACAGTTCTGGATGAATGAATCGGGCTTTATCCACAGGTCACGGGCAAGACCCTGAGAATTTGCTGACAGGTGTTAGCGAACGATGCACAGGCTCGAGGATGAATTTGACACCGCAGGTCAGTGAACTTTTGGGCGTCGGCGTCATTTATCCCGGCAAAGTTCACAATCCATTCAGAAATTGCTCCCGAAAAGACAGAAAAGACCGTTATCCCTTTTTTGCGGGAAGTCGGTTTTTGACACACCTGGAAGCATGACCGTCGATGACTTCTCCACAGCCCGAGCCAACTCTGACGTTCACCCCGAAACGGGTCGCGCAGCTCGCGTTCGTGTTGATCGGATGTCAGCTCGTCATTCGCGCCTGGGTTGCCGCGAGCAATTACTTCTACTGGGACGACCTCATCCTGATGGGCCGCGGAGGACGCTTCCCTCTCTTCTCGAGCGAACTCCTGCTCTACGACCACGACGGTCACTTCATGCCCGCGGCCTTCTTCTTCACCGGGTTGATCACCCGCATCGCGCCGTACCACTGGGCGCTGTCGGCAACGCTGCTCGTCATCGGCCAGGCCGCGGCGTCGTTGGCGCTTCTGCGCACTCTTCGGTTGGTCCTTGGTTGGCGACCGGCGCTGTTGATTCCGCTGATCCTGTATCTCTTCGTCCCGCTGACCCTTCCGTCGTTCTCGTGGTGGGCGGCCGCACTCAACGCCTTGCCGCTTCAGATCGCGCTTGCCTGGGCATGCGGCGACGCGATCAAGCTGTACCGCACCGGACATGTGCGCTACGTGTTCTCGGGCACCGCGGTTTTTGTCGTCTCTCTGCTGTTCTTCGAGAAGGCAGTGCTCGTTCCGTTCGTGGCACTCGCTTTTCTGGTGCTGTACTTGCGCACACAAGGTGAAGGAACGCCGATACGAAGTGCGGTCACGAAGTGCCGACGCCTGTGGACGGCCTGCGCCGCCGTGCTCGCGATCTGGATTCCGGTGTATCTGACAACTGTCGAATCTCCGATCACCGGCAACGGCCGTTCCATGTCCACCGAACTGCTGCATCACGGCACGTCTTTGGGGATGCTTCCCGCCCTTCTCGGCGGCCCCTGGCGCTGGGAGCGGTGGATCCCCAGCCCCGCCTGGGCCGATCCGCCGACGGTCTTGGTGGCCGCGGCCTGGGCCGCGCTGCTGACGACGGTCGTGATGACCGTGCGTGCCCGACGCGGCGCTGCCTGGATCTGGGCCGCCGCTGCGCTGTACTTCCTGGCCTCTGTCGTGGCGATGACCGCTACCCGATCCGACGCCGACACCACGTACGAGTTGGCGCAGACCTTGCGGTACTTCACGGATTCGGCGACGGTGTTCGCCCTCGCCGCCGCTCTGATTCTCGGTGCACCTCGGCGGCGTCCGGCCCGGATACCCGTCGCAGTCGCCGCCGGCCTGTCGGCGCTCTTTGTGGTCAGTTCGCTCGTCTCGACCGTCACGTTCGTCGACATCTGGCGCGAGAACCCGACTCGCGACTACCTCGCCAACGCGCGAATGTCGTTGTCACAGAATCAGGATGCTCCACTGCTCGAGCAACCCGTCGCGATCGAAGTGCTCCTTCCCGTCGCCTTTCCGAACAATTTGGCAAGCAATGTTCTCGCGCCACTGCCTGATCGCCCCGAATTCTCTTCCAGCACTCCGATTCTGCGCACCATCGACGACAGCGGACGGATTGTCGATGCCGAAGTGACCTGGACGAGAAGGATTCCCGAAGGAGCAGCACCGAACTGCGGCACCCGTGCCGAAGGCCCGACCGAACTCCCCCTCGACGGCCCCCTGGCCGGCTGGGAATGGACGGTGCAGCTCAATTACCTCGCGAGCACCGACGGAACGATCGATGTTGCGTTGGAGTCCGGCGACGCAGTATCGGTACCCGTGACGCAGGGTTTGCACTCGGCATTCGTGCGCCTGGTCGGCCACGGAAACAGTGTGAAGATCACGCCGACAACGCCGGGACTGACGCTGTGTTTCGGCGCCGGACAAGTCGGTGCCGTCGTCCCGACCTCCGCAAAATAGTGGCAGAGTAGAAGTCATGGAGCTGCGTATATTCACCGAACCCCAGCAGGGCGCTACCTACGAACAACTACTGACTGTTGCCCAGACCGCCGAAAAACTCGGCTACGGCGCATTTTTCCGCTCGGACCACTATCTCGCCATGAATTCCGACGGCCTTCCCGGGCCCACCGACGCGTGGATCACGCTCGCCGGAATCGCCCGCGAAACATCCACCATCCGCCTCGGCACTCTGGTGACGTCGGCTACGTTCCGTCACGCCGGACCGCTGGCCATCTCGGTCGCACAGGTCGATCAGATGAGTGGTGGCCGCGTAGACCTCGGCATCGGTGCCGGCTGGTACGAGGAAGAGCACCAGGCGTACGGCATCCCGTTCCCGGCGCTCAAGGATCGCTTCGAACTACTCGAGGAAACTCTCGACGTAGTGACCGGCCTGTGGCGTACGCCGGTCGGCGACACGTTCGACTACGACGGTAAGCACGTGCAGATCAAGAACTCTCCCGCGCTTCCCAAACCGCACCAGGTCGACGGTCCGCCGATCCTGATCGGTGGCACGGGCAAGAAGAAGACTCCGGCACTCGCCGCTCGGTTCGCGAACGAGTTCAACATCCCGTTCAAGTCCCTCGCGGAAACAAAGGACATCTTTGCGCGGGTTCGTCAGGCTTGCGTCGAGCACGAGCGCGATCCGAACGAATTGGTGTACTCCAACGCTCTCGTCCTGTGCTGCGGCCGCGACGAGGCGGAGATCAAGAAGCGCGCCGAAGCGATCGGACGCGACGTGGACGAGCTACGTGAGAACGGTCTGGCCGGAACACCTTCGGAGCTGGTCGACAAGATCGGCACTTTCGCCGAGGCCGGTTCACAGCGCGTGTATCTGCAGACTCTCGATCTGGCCGATCTGGATCATCTCGAACTCGTCGCAAGCGAGGTCATGCCCCAACTGCAGTGAGGAAAGGTCCGGGATCTACAGCGCGTTCGCGTCGAGGAACGCGCGTAGGTCTCGGTCCCACTGGGCCGAGCGGGAACGATCGAGAAAGACCCGCACCAGCATGAACGCGATGACCAACAGGGACATCACGCTGAACCAGGTGAAAACCCCGGTGACCACGGCTGCGACGTCGGCAGCACTCTGCGTGATCGGAGCTACGGTCTTGTCGCCGTGATCGTTGACGTAGATGGGGACCTCGGTGCCGACGGGCGTCGCCGAGTCGACAGTGACATCACCCGTGTGAACCTCACCGTTCCAGTTCCATTGCGCGCTGGCCATTTCGGTGGTCGGCGCAATGTAATCGGCTGTCGAGGCGGTGGTCTGCGTCGAATCTGCAGTCGTCGTCGCCGAAATGCTGTGTAATTCGGCGGATTGTTTGGCGATCAGTGCGTTCTGGCTCGAAGCCGTCGCAGCCCCTGCCCATACCGCGAGAGGCAGCAGAAGAATCGCGAAAATGATCAGACCGAAGGACATGAATCCTTCGATCCGATCACTGCGGCGAACCATCGGATCGTGGCCTACATGAATGGTGCGTCGGAGCAGCGACGCAGTTCCTCGCGTACTACCTGACATTATTAGCTCAGTTCTCTCGACGACACACTCTTACATCGAGATTCCCTTTGTTTCGATCTAGTTGCAAGTGTTAACGAGCTGAATCACATGTGTCCTCCAACACCTGTCCAGTTATTCGCTCGGCGGAAGGATGTCCGTCTGCGCCGGAACCTGATCCTGACGGAGCAATCCGACCGGGCAACTGACGCCGGTGGCATGCACCGGGCAGTAGCCGCCGGGGTTCTTCGCCAAATACTGCTGGTGGTAATCCTCCGCGTAGAAGAAGTCGCGCAGCGGACCGATTTCGGTGGTGATCGCGCCGTATCCGGCTTCGGCAAGTCGTTCACCGAAAGCGACGGCCGACGCATGAGCGATTTCTTCCTGCTCGGCGGACGTCGTGAAGATCGCCGAACGGTACTGCGAGCCCTGGTCGTTACCCTGACGCATCCCCTGCGTCGGATCGTGGTTCTCCCAGAAGTGCGCCAGGATCTGCTCGTAGGAGATCACTGCGGGATCGAAGACCACCAGCACCACTTCGGTGTGACCCGTGCGTCCGGAGCACGTCTCTTCGTACGTCGGGTTGGGGGTGAAGCCTCCCGCATAACCCGCAGCGGTTGTGTACACACCGGGAAGCTGCCAGAACTCCTTCTCGGCGCCCCAGAAACAACCCATCCCGACGACGACGGTCTGCAGTTCGGCCGGAAACGGCGGCGTCAACGGATGCCCGTTGACGTAGTGCGCGGTAGGTACCGGCATTTTCTGCTCTCGCCCGGGCAGGGCGTCCTCAGGCGCGATCAGCGTGGATTTTGCGGACGCTCGTCCCAGAATGTCGTCGTACCAGCTCATGCTTCGATGCTACGCGCGAGCGGCTGTTTCGCCACGCCGTCACCGCGCGGGCGCCGGGCAGCTCCACCCACCGGTAGCCGATTTCTGCTACCGCGGCCGTTGCCAGAAGGAACAGCGCGAACGCCAGCGTCGGTCCGACGTACAAAACGGTGTTCTCGACAACGCGGTACAGGATCAGGGTGTGGACGAGATAGATGATGTAACTGCGCGTCGAAAGCCATTTCACGACCGACCAGCGCGTCGGGACACCGTCGTAGCGGCCGATGAGAACTACCGCTGCGGCGACTACCGAAATGGTCCACAGGTAGTGCTCGCCGGCCCAGTAGACGCGGAACTGGGTCGCCACGATGATGACGTGCATCTGAACGAGGACGGCAACGATCAGCCAGCGGCCGGGAGCGAGCTTGGCCCACGCGAGGTACATGATCTGACCGAGGAAGACAGCCGGCAGCGTCGCGGCGATCTTGGACAGCATCGGCACGGTGTACGGCAACGGCGCGTAGACGTTGTAGAGCAGCACCAGTGAGCACAGTGCTCCGCCGGCGAGCGGCATGACGATTGGACGCAGACGCAGTATCGGTCGAGCCGCGACGCAAGCGAGATAGAAGAGGAATTGGACGGTGAGCGTCCAGGTCACTCCGAGAACCGCTACCTCGGGTTTGAGAAAGAATCCGCCGAGAAAAAAGCTCATCAACGCTTCGGTATCGGAAATACCTTCCTGACCGCTGAACATTCCGTTGATTCCGAGGCGGACCAGAAGAATGGCAATCGCGGTTGCCACCCAGAATGCGGGCAGCAGGCGGCTGAATCGGTTGGTCAAGAACTTTCCGGGACCGTCACGAATCGCGGACCGCGTCACCAGAGCGCCGGTCAGCATCATGAATACCGCGACGCCGACAAAAGAGAGATGCTGGTTGAGTTCGGCGGGCTCGATCAGAACGCCGTAAACGACGTCGATCACCCACCAACCCGAGCCGAGATCGTCGATGACGTAAAAAGAGATGTGGGAGTAGATCACGGCGGCAACCGCCAGTGCTCGCAGCAGGTCAGCGCCCGGAAGATTCACCCGAGGCGCGGCCGCCTCTGGTGATTCCGGGAGGAAAACTGGTGCGGGCATCGCGCAAGTTTAAGGTTCCGTTCACCTTTACGACGAATTTGCGCATATTAGCTTACCCTTAGATCCGACTAAGTTCGGTTAACCAAACTTTATTCTTTGGTGATTACTACCTGAGCCGGACTGTTGCGGACGGTGTACGAATGTTATTGGGTGGAAACCCGAAGAATGATTTGCACATACGCGAGTGACGTCACGCCGTGACCGGTGATCGACGCACTCTAAAGCACCAGGGCTCACCAGCCCGCAAAGAAGGGACCCTCGTGTCTGTTTACACGCTGCCGGAACTCCCCTACGACTACGCAGCCCTCGAGCCGCACATCTCGGGCAAGATCATGGAGCTGCATCACGACAAGCACCACGCGGCTTACGTTGCCGGCGCCAACGCTGCACTCGAGAAGCTGGCCGAGGCTCGTGAGAACGACACCATCGCAGCGCAGGCCAACCTGCTCGAGAAGAACCTGGCGTTCCACCTCGGTGGCCACACCAACCACACCGTTTTCTGGAACAACCTCAGCGCTGACGGTGGCGACAAGCCCGAAGGCGAGCTCGCCGCAGCGATCGACGACAACTTCGGTTCGTTCGATCTCTTCCGCGCTCACTTCTCCGCGAACGCCAACGCCATCCAGGGCTCCGGCTGGTCCATCCTCGCGTGGGACTCGATCGGACAGCGTCTGATCATCGTCCAGCTCTACGACCAGCAGGGCAACATCTCCATCGGCCTCACGCCGCTGCTGCTCCTCGACATGTGGGAGCACGCTTTCTACCTCGACTACCAGAACGTCAAGGGCGACTACGTCAAGGCATTCTGGAACATCGTCAACTGGAACGACGTTTCGGCTCGCTTCGACCGTGCACGTACCCAGACCGCAGGTCTGATCGTCTAGTCACAGCTCTTCTTGCGAACGGCGGCGCCTCACCAGGGGCGCCGCCGTTCGCGTCAGCAGAGCGCCACCGAGCAGGACCGTCGTGGCTCCGAAGACCAATGCCAGTGTGCGAGTTCCGGAGTCACCACTGTTCGCGCTGGTCTGATTCACGGCCACCGGATCCGACAGCACCGAGGTCAACTGAACCTGCTGCGGAGTGGTCATCGCCGGAATACCGGATTTTGCGCCGTCGAGGCCCGTGACCAATGACTTGGCGATCCCTTGCAGCGTCGTGAATCCCTGGGTGATCTGATCGGTCACGTCGCCGAGCATCTGCGGTGCCTGATCGGCGATGGGGATGAGTCCGTCGTTCAATTGTCCGGCAGCACTGCTCAGTTGATCGCTTGCGCCTTGCAGCTGCCCGACAGCGGTGCGGACTAGATCACCGAGCTCCGTATCGGGTCCGACCGAGCCACCCAACAGTGCCGGAACGCTGCCCAATTGCGCATTCAGCGCACCGAGATCCGAACTCACACCGGCCAGTTGCGCTGTCACGTCGGGCGGGATCGGAAGGCCGTTCAACGCAGTTTGCAACGTGTCGATCCGTGTCTTCAATTCCACGGTCGACGACGACGCCTCCCCCAGCGTCAGGCCCAGTGAGTCAGCGCGCGTGGCCAGCTCTTCCGCCGACCCCGACGCCTGATCGACCACGCCGGATACCTGGTCCGCCACGCTCATCAACTCCAACGCTCCCGAGCGTGCGGTCTCGAGATACGGCAGCAGAGTGCCTGCGCCTGCCTTCACCTGATCGATGGACTTTCCGGCCTCATTGGTGCCGGCGACCAGAATCTGTGCGGTGGTGAGGTTTTGATCGATCGAGCGCCGCGCGGCCGAAGTCTGAGCCAGCAAACCCTTGATTCCGTCCGCGCCGACCTGCGCCGATACGGCCCGAGTCAACTCGGCGGACTTCTCCGAGTCCGAGCCATTCACCGCCAGTTCGACACTGGCTTGGCGGGGATCAGTGCCGAACATCGACGCGACGGTTTCGCTGAAGTCTTCCGGCACCGTCAACGTCGCGAAGTAGTTCCCGCCGGGATTGTCGACCACCTGGAAGTCGAAGTCTTCGTTCTTGCCCAACGTGTCCACCAGGGTGTCGCCGGCCCGAAGTTCCTTGCCGTCGAGCGTGGTTCCCGCGTCGGCGTTCACGATCGCGACGGTGTTCGAGGAATCGGCACCGCCCGCGAAGATCACGAACCCGATCCCCGCCACCGCAGCCGCGACAATCGCGGCCACACCACCCACTGCCAGCCGTCGACCGAGGCGTGACGGCTGGCGGTGGGAGTTCTCGGTGGTGTTCTCGGCGCTCATGGGCGAGACGATAAAGCAACAACTTGTAGAAACACTGAGAAGTTCTAGGTGGGCGCCGGGGTCGGTTTCGCTTCTTCTTTCGGGTCTTCATCCGGTTCGGTTCGAGGACCACTGATCAGGATGTCCGCCCAGCGTGTGGCCGGGTCGATGTCGAGCAGGACGGCCTTCACCAGCAACGAGAGCGGAATCGCCAGCAATGCTCCGAGTGCTCCGAGAACCCACGCCCAGAAGACAAGCGAGAGGAAGGTCATCGTCACCGACAACCCGACTGCGTCGCCGACGAACTTGGGTTGGATGATGGACTGGATCACGAAGTTGATGACGGAGTAGACGACGATCACCCACAGCATCAGCCACGGCCCGCCCTGAAGGAGTCCCAGGAGCGCCGGTGGGATGACGCCGATGACAAACCCGATGTTGGGGATGTAGTTGGTGATGAAGGACAGTAGCGCCCACAGGACGGGCAGCTGAATGCCCATCAGCCACAGCGCGCCACCGTCGAGTACCGCCACGATGAGGCCGAAGACCGTCGAGACGACCAGATATTTGCGAGTGCCGGCGGCAAAGGTGGAGAGCGCGTAGGAGATTTCGGGACGTTGCTCGGACAGCACATTCAACCGTGAGCGGATACTCATGCCGTCGAAAGCCATGAACAGCAACAGCGCGAGGATGAACACCAGATCCGACAGAATGCCGAGCAGACCCTCCAGCCCACTTTCGAGTACGCCCACGACCTTCGTGAGATCGATACTGCTGAGTGTGCTTTGGATCTGTTCGGTGCTGACTCCGAAGTCGGCCAACTTGTCGCGGCCCTCGTTGAGGAGGTTGGTCATCTCCTCGGAGTATTGAGGCAGGATTGTCGCCAACTGGGCCGTCGACACGATCAACGACGCCGCCAACCCGAGCAGAATCAGGTACACGGTGACCAGTGAGCCGAGCATCCCGACCCACTTGGGCCATCCTCGTCGCTGTGACCAATCCTGAATGGGCTGAACGGCAATCGTCAGCACGAGCGCCAGGAATACCGGTCCGAGGATGCCGCCGAACACCTTCATTCCGCCGACGGCAACCACGGTGGCCGCGAGACCGAGCAGGACGATCAGACCGCGCGGGATCGACCAGTTCGCACTACCGGAAAGCGTGGGGATCGGAGCGGGAGCCGCGGCGGCCGGCTTGCCCTTCTTAGAGAACACCGGCTTCCTTTGCCCGGCTTCTGATCTGGAATGCGCCCACGATCATGAAGAGGCCGAACAAGATTGCGTACCAACCCAACAGCCAGATGAGGCTGATGATGCCTTCGCCTGGTGCGATCAGAAGGATGATGCCGAAGATGACCGCGAGCACCGATGCGGCGAGCAGCCATCCCCAACTGGATCCTGGCAGCGCTTTCATCTTGAAGGCGCCGACAATTCCGAAGATTCCGAACATGATGGCGTAGAAGGCAATTATGTACAGAAGTACCAGCGCCGTGATGCCTGGCCAGACCAGCGCGACGATACCGGCTCCCACCGAAACGACGCCGGTGAACACCCACCATCCCCACGAACTCAGGTGTTCGCGGTCCCGGATGGCTCGAACGAGCGTGATCAAGCCGTCGACAATGGAGTAGATACCGAACAGGAAAACCAAGGCCACCACGGTAATTCCCGGCCACACGAGCGCGATGATTCCGAAGATCACGCCGAAGATTCCGCGGATCAGGATCATCCACCAGATCTCTTTGCCGTACTGCACGAACGGATTCTGCGTGACCATCAGTAGCCTCCGAAGCAAGCGGGTGTCTCTGACCGATTCAACAGCTTTTCAAACAGGGCAATACCGACAGATCGTATGGCTATCGTGACCTTTCCGCCCATCGAAACGCGCGGCTGATACCGAGTTGTGCTCTTCGGGTGCGAAGCGAGGGGACTTTCAGCCCGCTTCCCGAATACTTGCTTCCCGAATACTTGCTTCCCGAATACCGGGCGCAGTCCACGATCCCGAAAGCACTGCAGCCTTCGGCCAGTACAGGCGCAGAAAGACGTTGAATTCACCGGACGGAGCCGGCAGCCAGTTCCGCTCCTTCTCGCCACCAGGCGACTCGTGCTGGAGATAGATGTCCAGCGAGCCGTCGTCGGCGAACACCAGATCACTTCGATCGCCGATGGCATATCGATCGATCGGGTTGTCCACGAAGTACTGTCGCTCGTTCATCATCGTGAGCGACCAAAATCCCTCGACCGGCGGGAGCTCGTCCTTCTCGAAATGAAGTACGTACTTCTTCTCACCGGTCAGAGGCTTACCGGCGACGTCGGTGGTGGCGTGCGGGTACACGGCATCTGCGTCGAGGTTGGCCCCGAAACCGAGCCAGACGATCAGAGCCCGCTGAGCGTAATGAGTCCCGTAATGCCCCAAGCCGCGGTGCATCGTCCAGCCGTTCTTCGGATTGCCTTCCGCCTCCTTGGCGATCTCGCTCAGCACGTCCATTCCGGTCCGCGCAGCCCGGTCGAGGGCATCACGCACCTCTTGCGGGCGCGACTTCCAGGGCAGCGAGGAGCCGATTCCGATGTCGGACAGCTGTTTCATCATCTCGGTATCCTCCGGACGCGGAGGATTGTCGTCGAGAAGTGCGTCGAGCGTGGTGAAGAAGGCCTCGCCGTCCATTGCGGCCACCTGGTCCACCGGCGGTGTGCGCGTGTCGACAGCAGAGTTCACCGGAACTTCTCCGGGCGTGTAGTCCTGCGGGTCACCCGTCCATTCCGACAGTGGTGTGAGTCGCGTCCGGTCCTGCAGGCTGTGCACTTCGGCCAGGTCTGTTCCCCCTGACGTCGCGTAGCGGGCGACTATCCAATTCATCGCCGTCGGCGACCGCAGCAGCGTCAAACCCTTGGGCACGTTGCCTTTCCAATTCGGTCCGGCCACCAGGTACGGCCCCCCGGTGCGTCCTACCGTCCGAGATCCCGGCACCGTGAAGACGTCGCTCCACGCGTCGAGGATGGGGACCAACCAGTACCGGGTGCCGAAGTCCGGCAGCGAGAGCACCTGCGGTTCCGTCGAGACGTCCAGCCACCCCGACGAGTAGAGAGTGTCCGCGTTCGGCGAGACGACATCGGTGAAGCTCGCGTCGGGCGTCGTACGCGCATAAGCGAACTGGTTGAGCGGGGCTTTCATCGCCACCGGGGTCGGCGTCGCCGTCATGACGTCACGCGATACCGCCGCAATCAACAGGGGATACCCGAAGATCCACGCCTGCGTTGCCAGGTCTTCGAGCCGAGAACGGTTCTTCGACAGAGTCATGCCTGCGCATACCACCGCTCTCACCAGCGCAAACCTGGCTGGCACTCTCCCTGTCTTGTGTGCCAGTACCGAATAGGTGCATATTTCGATTACCCAACGAGGTGTGCCGGACCGACGCATGCGCGTCAGACCGAGATTTGCCCCAGCACCGAGGGAGGAACAGAAATGAACAGAAACGAAGCAATAGGCATTTCTCCGTTCCAAGCCGCTGGGTCTTTGCAGGGTTTCGTCATTTCCGGCCGTTGGCCGGACACCACCCAGGAGTGGGCGCAGCTTCTCGCCCTGGCTGTCCGAGTGGCCTCGATGCCGGGATTGTTGCCGACGACGACGGTCTTCGGAGTGCGTGAGGACGTTCCCGAGGATCCGCAACCCGGCACCGTCGGTCTGGTGGTTGCCGAAGGTCCGGTGCTCGGCGATTTTGCACTGACACCCGGCCGTTTCTCCGACCATCAGCCGCCGGCACTGATCATGCTGCACCCGCCGTCGGAAACTACCCCCAGCCTGCCGGAATGCGAGGGAAGCGCGTCGGGGTGCGTACTACTGCCAGGACTTCCCTACCTGGGCTTGGAGCATCGTGCGGCCTGGGTGGAGGCAGAGCCGGACGGCACGGTCGTCTCCATGATCAGCCGCGTCGGCATCGATTTGATCAGCGATCCCGACACCGCTGTTTTGGCCATGCTCCTCGCTTCGTGACGGCCGCGGTAAGCGATAAGTTCGGACTCCCAAACTTGCTGTGCGCTTTGCCAATTCGTTTCAGGCGCGCTAACGTGGGGAGCAACGAAGGGGAGTAGCCCCCAATCGCCTGTGTCGACATACTGGTTCGACGCGCTCCGCCTGGTGCGGATCGCGAAGCACCCGGCCTGGCGAACCGAAGGTCCTGTGGCCTCGGTGGGCGAGACCTTCGGCCGGACAAGCGCACTATGCGCCTGCCCAGGCCGGAGGCTCGCATTTTTCCTCCGACCTACACCGACCGGAGGAGTAAACCTTGCTTGCCGCAATACTTTTGAGTTTCGGCGTCATTTTCGTCGCGGAACTCGGCGACAAGTCGCAACTGATGGCAATGACGTTCGCCTTGCGATATCGCTGGTGGGTCGTCCTCGGCGGAATCACCGTCGCCACCACCCTTGTTCACCTTGTCTCGGTCGCCGTCGGCCACTACCTGGGCGTCGCACTCCCCACCGCGGCAATCTCCATCGTCGGCGGTATCGCGTTCCTGATCTTCGGCCTCTGGACCCTGCGCGGTGACGATCTCACCGACGACGAGCAGAACAAGGCCGGTCGCGTCACGCGATCCGCCTTCATCGCCGTCGCGTCGGCCTTCTTCCTGGCAGAACTCGGCGACAAGACCATGCTCGCCACCATCACCCTTGCGACCGACAACGACTGGATCGGCGTCTGGATCGGGTCGACGGTAGGCATGGTGGCGGCCGACGCTCTCGCCATCATCGTCGGCTCGGTACTGGGCAAGCACCTCCCGGACGGATTCATCAAGATCGGCGCCGCGGTGCTGTTCTTCGTCTTCGGTGTCTGGCTGCTGCTCGAGGGCATCTTCCCCGACTCGTCGGCCGGCATCATCGGCGGTGGCGTTGTCCTGGCAGTGTCCGTGCTGGGTGCGCTGGCTCGGATGATCTGGAAGCGCTCCCGTGCAACCGACTCCGATACACACCTCGTCGACGACAATCGGACGCCGATCGACTGACGCTCAACGAATAACGTCGCCGGCGCCCCAAATCGCGACCGGGACATGACCTTCCGCCACTCCGCTCGGTCCGAGCAGCTGCCCGAACCGCTTCATCGGGTACAGCGAGACACGTCGATCGAGGATCCGCACACTACCGATTCGGCGGAGTCGATCCTCGACGACAAGACTCTGCGCGAGGGTGCTCAGCCACACGCTGATCAACATGTTCGCTGTTCCGGTAGTCGCCACCAACAATCTGATCTCCGGCCAACTCGACACAAGATTGCCGAGTTCGTCGGTGGAACCGTCCACAGCGACATCGAAGATCACTTCGAACGGTGAACCGACAGCCTGTTGCGAGACATCGCAGCGGAAAATCAACTGTCGCGATGCAGTCAGCTGGGCCAAGCGCCGTCGAATCGCAGTCTCGTTCGTTCCACAAATCGCGGCGAGACGCGCATAGCTGGCACGTCCGTCACGGCCGAGCGCCTCCAACAGGGCACCGTCGGACTCACGGAACACTGTCGGATCTGCCGGCGCCGCAGCGGTTGCCAGCTGAGCGCGACCTGCTTGCCCCAGAGCGCCCGGCTCCCAACTGAAGCCGTCTCGGTACACCTTCACCCCGACCCGGCTTCTGATCGACAAGATTCCAGGATCGGCAGCAAGGTGCTCACACACCAAGGCGTCCAAACTCTTCTGGTCGGCGGCCACAACTCCGACGAAGTACTCGTACTCACCTTCCGTCCTGGCCAACAGATAAGCGCAGGCCAGCTCACGTAACCGCTCCCCCACGTCGGCAACCGCATCCTGAGTGGTCCTGATCAGGAGATAGCCGAATATGTGGGTTCGACCGATTGCGACCGCGTTGACCCACGAATGACCGTTCGAGACGAGTCGACGCCACCGGCGGGCGATCGTCGTCGAATCCATGTCGAGCACCGAAGACAACTGCGTCCACGACGCGCGGGGGTTGAGTTGGAGTGCATTGATGATCTCCAGATCAGATTCCGCGATCACAAATGCGTCGGATTCCGGCTTCATCTGCCAAGTATTGCTGGATTACTGCATTCTGGCCGGTGATCCCTGCCTGTTTGCCAAGGATATGTGAATCACTTCACAGGTTCACCACTTGGAGGCCCAGTGCTTCGCTCCACCAAAGTCACGGTCGCGCTGCTGTTCGTCGCCTACGCGATCGACTACATAGACCGGCTGGCGATCAACCTCGCCCTCCCTTTGCTCGGTGAGGAGTTCGATCTCGACTACTCCCAGCGTGGGTTGATCATCTCCACGTTCTTCATTGCATACACACTGGCCCAACTGCCTGGTGGACTGCTCGCCGATCGATACGGCGCAGTCCGGATGGCTCTGATCGGGTTGGTGGCGTGGAGTGTCTTCACCGGCCTCACTGCCCTTGCGTGGTCGTTCGGGACGCTTCTGGTTGTTCGCTTTCTCTTCGGTCTCGCACAGGGCGTGTTTCCGGCAGCCGCAGTAAAGCTGGTTGCCGAACGCAGCATCCCGGAGCAACGTGCCACCGCAACCGGATGGATGAACAGTTCCAACGCCGTCGGTACGCTTCTTGCCATTGTCGTTGCGGCAGCTCTTCTCCCGTTGATCGGCTGGCGCGGGATGTTTCTGGCCGTCGCGGCGCTCGGCGTACTCTCGCTCGTCAGCATCAAGTTGTGGCTCCCGCCCGCACTTCAGGCGGAGATCGACCACGGTCCGGATTCCTCCTGGGACAACATGCGCACCGTACTTCGCTCCCGCGCGATGTGGCTCTTCGCCTTGATGTTCTTCGGCTACGACTTCGTGATCTGGGGGATGTCGTCCTGGGTTCCGTCCTACCTCCATGACGAACGTGGAATCGCCCTCTCGAGTGCGAGCCTCCTTCTCATCCCGGCAACCGTGGTGGCCGCCGTGACCACCGTCATCGGCGGCCGAATCTCGGATCGACTGGCAGGCAACAGCCGCATCGTCGTAGTGCCGTCCATGCTCGCGTGCATCGTGATGCTCGTTTCAGTTCCTTTCGCCTCCAACACGGCCTTGTTCGTCGTTCTCGTCACCCTCGGATCTGCCGCTGCCTCTTTCGCTTTCATGCCGTGTTTTGCACTCCCACTTCGTAGCCTGCCTTCTTCGGTGGTCGGAGCCGCCTCGTCGATGATCATTTTCGGCGGCATGGTCGCCGGGATTGTCGCGCCGCTGGTGTTCGGATTCATCGTGGACCATCTCTCCTGGTCAGCGGCGTTCGTATCGCTCGCGCTCGGGCCCGTCGTGGCGATCATCGCGGTAATGGCAGCGCCGCAGACCCGAGAAAAGATGCTGAACCTGGTGCAACTGAAAACCGCCAACTGATCATCACCAACCGAAAGAAGATCGACCATGAATCAACTGCTTTCGAATCTTGAATTCGGAGACCCGTCGCGGTTGCGAACCGTCGAGCCGCACTGGTTCGATCTGTACCGGGACCTGCACGCACACCCCGAGTTGTCCGGCAACGAAACTCGCACTGCCGCACTTGTTGCCGAAGAGCTTCGGCGGATCGGCGGCTGGGACGTCACGATCGGAGTCGGCGGCACGGGTGTCGTCGGTGTTCTCCAAGGGAGCAGCGGGCCGGTGATCCTGCTACGCGCCGACATGGACGCGTTGCCGGTCGCAGAAGACACCGGGTTGTCATACGCCTCCAAGACGGATGGCGTCATGCATGCGTGCGGCCACGACGTCCACGTCACCGCGCTACTTGCCACGTGCGCAGCACTTTCCGCGGATCCGACGTCGATCACCGGCACTGTTGTCGCGGTCTTCCAGCCTGCCGAGGAGACCGGGTCCGGCGCTCGTGCGATGGTCGACGACGGAATCTTCGACCGTTTCCCGCGACCGGACCTCTGCCTGGGACAACACGTGGGTCCGACTCCGGCTGGGATGCTGGTCAGCAAACCCGACATCTTGATGGCAGCATCCGACACGATTCGAGTGGTTTTTCACGGCCGTGGTGGACATGCGTCCTCGCCGTACGCGTGCATCGACCCCTTGTTGATGGCAGCATCTTTCGCGCTGCGCATTCAAAGTCTGGTCGCTCATGAAGCGGCAACCCCGACAGCACCGGTGCTCACGGTGGGAGCATTGCACGCCGGCACAGCTGCGAACATCATTGCCGACGACGCCGAACTACTACTCAGTCTGCGAACTTTCAGCGCATCGTCGCGAGAACACATGCTCGAATCTGTAGGCCGGATCGCTCGCGCAGAAGCGGACGGAGCAGGCGCCACCGAAGCGCCGGACGTTCATGCGTACAACGGCTTTCCGGCCACGGTCAACACTCCGGACGCAACGTCCACGGTGATGACCGACCTACGCCGGGCCGGATTGGGAATGCACACCCTGCCGCAACCACTTTCAGGCAGCGAGGACTTCGGAGTCTTCGGCACTGCTGCCCAATGCCCCTCCGTATTCTGGCATTTCGGCGGGACGGCGCTTCGGAGTTTCGACGAAAGAGCTCTCGCCGCACTCGCCGAGGGACGGATTCCTCCCGGCACACCCTCGAATCACTCACCGCGCTTCGCGCCGGATCCGGCCGCGGCACTACCCGAAGGTGTCACGGCTATGACTGCGGCCGCACTGGGCGCCCTTGCGCGAAGCGCGTGATTCCTACACATACTTCTCCAGGGAGATAACGCCATGTCAGACGACCTGCATTACCTCAGCGCCACCGAAGCTATTGCACACTTTCGCACGCGAGAATTGTCTCCGGTCGAGCTGCTACAAGCAGTCGTCGACCGAACCCAGAAGTTCGAACCTCACATCAATGCCTTCACCGAAGAGATGTTCGAGGAGGCACTGACCGGCGCTCGGGAAGCTGAGAGCCGATATCTCGGCCACGGACCCGATCCGCGGCCGCTCGAGGGAATTCCGGTAGCTGCCAAGGAAAAACACGCTATTGCCGGAAAGTCTCTGACCGAAGGTTCGCTGGCGGCGCGCGGAAACATCGCCCGCGAGAACGCGCCGGTGATCGATCGAGTTCTGGCAGCAGGCGGCTTGATTCACGCACGCACCACGACGCCGGAGTTCTGTGTTGCGGCGTTCACGCACTCTCCACTATGGGGCGTGACTCGCAATCCCTGGAATCTCGATTACAGCCCCGGCGGGTCATCCGGAGGTGCGGGCGCTGCACTCGCTGCCGGAACTACCACTCTGGCAACAGCATCCGATATCGGTGGGTCGACGCGGGGCCCGGCAGGCTTCACCGGCACCGTCGGACTCAAAGCGTCGTACGGCCGCATTCCCGGAGTCGCCCCGCTGTCCATGGATTCCTACCGTGGCGACGGTCCGATGGCCCGAACTGTCGACGACGCAATTCTTTTGGCCAACGTTCTGATCGGGCCGGATCCGCGTGACCATTCTTCCCTGAGGCCGGCGATCACGCTGCCACACGAGTACCCGACGGTCGAGGGAATGCGCATTGCCCTGTGCCTGCGGCTCGGTGACTTCCCCATCGAGCCTGACATCGAGGCGAACACCCGGGCTCTCGCACAGTCGTTGGTCGATGCCGGCGCGATCGTCGAGGAGATCGAGTTGCCGTGGACTCGTGATTCGATGGCAGCAGCGGTGAAAGTCCATTTCGGAACGATCATGGGTGCATCCGTCGCGGAAGTTGCTCGCGTCCACGGTGATCTTCTTGCCGACTACACGCTCGACAACGTCGCGATCACGTCGAAGGGCGCTGCAGAAATGTCATTTCTGGACGGCCTTCGCAAAGAAACCCAGATGCAACGAGAGCTCGCCGAGGCGATGGCTCCATTCGATGCGCTGATCTGCCCGACTTCGGGCACCATCGCCTTCCCGGCAGGCGAGTCTTTGCTCGACGGCCTCACGGTTGCGGGCCAGCACGTGAACACCACCGCCGAAGCACTTCTCACGTTGCCGTTCAACGTCGCCAATCGGTGCCCCGTACTAGCGGTGCCCAGTGGACACGCACACAACGGCGTTCCCACGGGCGTCCAGATCGTCGGCCATACGTACGACGAACCGACCGTGTTCCGGATCGGCAAAGCACTGGAGAAGATCCGCCCGTGGGCATACACCGACCAGCATCAACCGAGGCTGGACGTGGTGGCACCGGCTTCCTCTTGATCGCTGAGGAGATCAGAGCTTGGCTCTGATCTCCTCAGCAATCGGCTGGAACTGCTCGAGGAACGTCAGGGCCCAACCGAAGGACGCGACGCCCTCGTAGTCGAACGAGTACACCTGATCGTTCTTGACGGCGCGCAGACGCTGGAAGATGGTGTCGTTCGCCAACTTCTCGTTGATGGGACCCTTGCCACTGTTGGTGATGATGACGTCGGCTTCGTCGAGTAGCTCCAACTGCTCCTTCGGGAACCACTCGTTGCTGCCGGCAGGAATTGCGAGTGAGCGGTCGTTGAACTGGAACCCGGCCTCGCTGATGACCGTCGTCTGATACTTGGTCGGCGAGTACAGCGAGAAACCACTCTCCTCGAAGTACGTGGTGTAGACGACCTTCACCTTGCTCAACACGTCAGCATTGTCGCTGCGGAACTTCGCGATCCGCGCCTCGTACCGGTCTGCCAACTCTTGAACCTTCGCACTCTGGTTGAGTGCGTCCGCGACCCCGAGGGCGCGCTCCTTCCACGCGTACTGGCCGTCTTCGGCAAAAACTGCGGTCGGTGCAATCGACCGGATCTGCTCGTAAAGATCCGGGTTGTTCTCCGAAAGGAGGTTGGTCATCACGATCAAGTCGGGAGACAAAGCCGCTATCGCCTCGGCGTTGGGCTCGTACCAGCGTCCCACCTTCGGAAGAGACCGCAGGGCAGACGCATACGGTTCCGGGACACCGTCGGCGTTCTCGTAGTCCACCGGCAATCCGACGGGCGTGAATCCGGCGTCGAACATCGCGGGGCCTGTCTAGTAATCGGCGCTGACCACTCGCTGCGGGTTGGTGGGAACCTCCACCTGCCCCAGGGCCGTGTTGATGGTGCGCATCGAGCCCTCGGCCGATTCACTGGAGCTGGTTCCACAGGCCGTGAGCAATCCGATCCCCGCCAAGGCACCGGCCCCGAGGAAACCGCGTCGGGTAAGTGCTGCGGTGATGCGAGCGAACTCGGCATCGGTATCAGCGGTAGGCAAGAGAAGTGATGTCATGAAAGTGCCTCCAAGGCGCCGGTTTCGAGTTCATTGAGCCAGTTGATTGCCGTGCCGTAGTCGGTGACCTGAGCGCTGATTCCGAACGAGCGCCCAGATGCGACCGCGGGAATGCGGCTCCACAGCGGGCTGGCGAAGACGGATTTCATTCCTGCAGAATCAGTTCCGTTCGGCTGCTTCGGGTAGATGACGACGGTGACGTCCCGCAGCATTTCGAGTTGTTCGAGCGGGAAGGCTTCGAACCCGGTCGATGGGCGCAGATCCGGGATGAATTCGCCGCGGGTCACGTTCAGGTCGGCGAGCATCGCGCCGGTCACTCCGGTTGGATACAGGATGGAGAAGAGCCCCTCCGAACCACCGACAGCAACCTGGGCCCAACGATTGTCGCCAAGCTGCGCGGCGTAATCGGTGCGGATACGCTCCTGCATCGCCGTGTATTTCTCACGGTTCGACGCCAATGCCGAGCCTTTGTTGACCGCGTCCGCGACGCCTTCCGACACCGAACGCCAGTCAGACCGGTTCATACCCGAATAGACCGCTGTCGGAGCAATTTTCGAGAGCTCGCGGAACATGTCCTCGTCGATCTCGTACGCATCACCGACGATGAGATCGGGCGCGGCAGCCACGACGGCTTCGCGGTTGACTTCGAGGAAAACCCCCACCGTAGACAAGCCTTCGATGAACTTCTGCTGTGTCGGGGTGAACTGGTCGATGTACGCGCTGTAGTCGAGCGTCGCCACGGGTTGGGCGCCGACGGCTTGCAACTGCCACGGGGTGTTGTAGGAGACGGCGACGATGCGCTGCGGATCGACGGGAACGTCCACGGATCCGTAGTGCGTCTGCACAGTCCGAGTTGCACCGTCCGGTCCGTCACCGCCCTCCCCACTACTGCATCCGGCAAGCGCGAGCATGGACAGTGCGGCGGCACTTCCGCCGAGAAAGCCGCGACGAGTCAAGGCAGCAGTGATGCGAGCGAACTCTGCATCGGTATCTGGCGTCGGTAACAGGAGTGGTGTCATGGGTTTCCTGACGGTATCCGAATTAGGGCTACCTAAAATTACTCTCACCTGCACTGTTACGGTGAAGCGTCATGGCCAACCACTGTTTCGATCGAGCCATCGATACGCGCACCCCCTCGGTCGACGGCCGGAAGCCGGTACGTTCTTGGTTCGTGACGCCTTCGCGACAGGACTTCCCCGGCATCATGTTGTGGGGAGCGCCGACCCTGGAACCGTCGACGTGGAACGAGCCGGTGTCCACCCCGAACCGGATCGTCGCGGAGCCGTGGTCCGTCAGCACCATCCGGTTCAAGAGCACGGCAACTGGCGTCTGGGATTTCCATACCCACCGCGAACATGAACTGCTGTGGTCGGCAGGTGGGACCGTCACCCTCGAAGCGTCCGAACACCTTTGGATGGTTCCGCCGATGCTCGGCATCTGGATTCCTGCCGGCACTGCGCACCGCGTCCGCTCCGACGACGGCGCCGTCATCTTCGCGACGTACCTGACGCCGGATCGAATCGACACCGATTGGGACTCGATAGTCGGCATACCCATGACCGGTGCACTTCGGGAGGTGTTGTTACACAACGAGAACAACGCCATGCCCGACCTGAAGCGACTACGGCTACAGCAGGTGGCAATCGACCTCATCCATCCCGTTCAGGCCGCGAGTCTCGACATTCCGTTGCCGAGAACGCCTGACCTCCTTTCGATTGCCCAGCAGATCATCGCCGATCCGGCGGACGACCGCACCACTTCCGACTGGGCTCGCACCATCGGCGTGAGTGGCCGGACCTTGATGCGCCGCTTCCAGGCCGACACCGGCACGACGCTCACTCAATGGCGAATTCTGGTGCGCGTCCGCGTTGCATTGATCGAGATTGCCGCAGGCAAACCTGTCGTCGCCGTGGCCCGCGGCCTCGGGTATGCCAACCCTGGAACGTTCATCGACCTGTTCAGGCAGGTCATCGGCCACACCCCCGCCGCGTACTTCCGCTCGTTCTCACCTGTCATGAAACCGCATCAGAATGGCACCAAACCCGCACGGGTGACACGTTAGCGTTGTTAGGCAAGGCAAACCATGTTGCCCGAACACGTTGGAGAACACCACAGATGCACCACCGCCGCCGCCGTTTTGCCAGGTCTATCGCGCTCGCGGTCGGCGCGATCCTGATCGGCACGCTCGCCTCGTGCAGCTCGTCCGACGACCAGCCCTCGCCTTCGGCCGAGACCATCGACTACAGCTTCGCGGGGTACTCCGCCCAGATACCTGCCGACCCGCAGCGAGTGGTTGTCATCGACTCCCGGACGTCCCTCGAGTTCGCACTTCTCGCCGATTACCCGATCGTCGCCCTCGATTACGACGAGTCGAGCCATCTCGCATCCAAGGTCCCTGCCGATGCGGGGCATTTGGGCGGCAATCTCAGTAAGGAGGACGTGCTGAGCTACAACCCGGACCTGATCCTCATCTCCGTCGGCTGGTACGAGAGCTACAAGTCACAGAACCTCACTTTCGAGGACATCGCACCGGTTCTGGTGATCCAGGACGGCAGCTCGCCCGACAAGGAGACCGAATCACTCGGCGGGCCTCTGGGATTCATGGGCGAGCAACTGGCACTACTGGGCAAGACCGCCGCCGCCTCGGCAGCACAGGCGCGGTACGAAGCCGCTCTCGCCACTGCCCGCGACGACGTCGGTTCCGTCGCGCAGACCAAGACGATCGCCTTCGCATCGCTGATCGAGGACAAGTTCTTCGTGTTCAACACCCCGAACAACCTGACCGTCGACGTAGCGTCGTCACTCGGTTACACGATCTTGTCCAACGATGCGATCACCGCCGCCCAGTCGGCCGCGATCGGCGGCTACAGCGCCGAATTCGGTTGGGAGAATGCGGATGTGCTCGCCGACGCCGATGTCGTCGTCGCCCAGAATCTCGACTCCTGGCCGGGCAACCCGGCGTGGGATCGTGTTCCAGCCGTGGCCGCCGGCAATGTTGCACCGCTCGACTACGACGACAAGGTGGGATTCGCACTCACCTACACGGACTTCCTGAACAAGTTGGCGGACACCACTCGCAACCTGCAGTGACGCTAACTGGTCATACCACTTGACCTCTCACCAGTTAGCGTTTACGGTCGGTACATGTTCCAACCCGTTGCACGTACCTCCGCTTCCGGCGCAGTGTTCGACCAGATTTCAGTGAAAGTACTGGCCGGAGAGTTGGCCGCGGGTGAGGCGCTACCCAGCGAGCGCAAGCTCGCCGAGGCATTCGGTGTCTCGCGGCCCGCAGTCCGCGAGGCAATTCAGAAGCTCGCCCAGGCCGGGCTCGTCGAGGTCCGCCAGGGCGAGTCCACGTCCGTGCGAGATTTTCGACGCCAGGCCGGACCCGAGCTTCTCCCCCAGTTGTTGGTTCGAGACGGCGTCCCCGACCTGACCGTGGTGCGCAGCGTCCTGGAAACTCGCGAGTTGATGGGACCGCAGATCGCGGTGCTGGCCGCCCGTCGCATCTCCGCGGAATCTGCCCGAGAACTCGACACGGCCGTGGATCAACTAGGCGCCACCGAAGATCCGGTAGAGCTGCAAGACCGCGCTCTGGCGTTCTGGGACGTCGTCGTCGACAGCGCGGATTCCATTGCCTTCCGTTTGATCTTCAACAGCCTGCGCGCTGCATACGAACCGGCCATGACTGCACTTGCCTCCGTCATGGTCGCCGAAGTCGGCCAGACCGACCTGTATCGAAAACTGGCCTCCGCCATCACTTCACACGACGAGTCAACTGCCGAGGCGTCAGCCGCACAGCTCCTTCACACCGGCACGACGGCAATCGGCGATGCTCTCACCTTCCTGGAAGGACTCAAACCATGAGCAAGCCTCTCACTCTGGCCGACGCAGCACGGACGTTCCGCAAGTCACCGACGCCGTGGATGATCGGCACCATGTTGATGGTCGCTGCGGCAGCGCGCTTCACGCTGGGCAACTGGCAGATCACCGACGCCCTTGTTCCGCTCGTGATGCTTGCCGCATTCCCCTTCGTGGAGTGGATTATTCACGTCTTCGTTCTCCATTGGAAGCCGCGGACCATTGCCGGCGTCACCCTCGATTCACGCCTGGCGCGCAGCCATCGGGAGCACCATTTCGCCCCGCGAACCATCTCACTCATCTTCATTCCGTGGCAGACGCTCCTGATCGTGATTCCCGTCCTGACTGCCGTCGCACTCCTGGCGTTTCCCCGTGTCGAACTCGGTCTGACCTTCCTGACCTGTATTTCCGTACTCGGCCTCGGCTACGAGTGGACTCATTTCCTCATCCACAGTGACTACAAGCCGAAAACTGCTCTCTACCGGTCGGTTTGGCGCAACCATCGCAACCATCACTTCAAGAACGAGCACTACTGGTTCACCGTCACCACCGCGGGAACGGCCGATCGCGTACTGGGCACGTACCCCGATCCAAAATCCGTCGAGACGTCCCCGACAGCCAAGAATCTGCACGGCACCGCGTCGAAGCTGTGAAGAAACGCCGATTCCTGGCCCCTAGCTGGCAATGAACTTGAACTTGACTGTGTATCAGTGATTTTCGTTGAAACCCACCCGAACCGTGCTTAGTGTCGATGGAGTCAGAAGTTCGAAAAGCGCTGTAACCGAAGGACACAACACATGTTCAACGATGTATTCAACAACGTCATCCACCCGATGGTCACGAACTTCCAGCAGTTGGGTCCCCAGCAGTTCATTCCTCAGCAGTTCATCCCTCAGGGCCTGTTCCAGCAGGCACCGCAGGCAGCAGAGCAGGCAGTGACGATCTTCGGTAGCTGATACCGCAATCCACAGATAGCGCCACTCAGGGGTCGTCCGTCCAATATGCTGGACGGACGACCTGAGTGCCTCCGCCTGACAAGGATCCCCATGAGCCCCAACACCCCCGTCCACGCATTCACCGATGACGCCATGGGCGATCTCGACGCCACCGGCGTCGCCGCCCGGATCAAATCAGGCGAGGTGACCGCACGGGAAGTCATGGAGGCGTCGATCGCGCGCGCCGAGGCAGTGCAGGGGCGATTGAACGGTCTGGCCTGCACAGATTTCGATCGCGCCCTCGCCAGGAGCAACCGGTCGGCCGCGGGCATCTTCGCCGGTGTGCCCACCGCGATCAAGGACAACACCGACAGCGCCGGCCTTCCCACCCAGCAGGGCAGCACCGCCTTCACAGCAGTCCCCGCCAAGGCTGACAGCGATTTCGCGAAGCAGTTCCTCTCCACCGGGGCCATTTCGATCGGCAAGACCCGACTGCCCGAGTTCGGATTCAGTGCGTCCACCGAGTACATGACGGAAGAATCCGTGCACAACCCGTGGAACCCGGCCTACTCGTCGGGCGCTTCCTCGGGTGGCGCTGCCGCACTGGTTGCTGCCGGAGTCCTCCCGATCGCGCACGCCAACGACGGTGGTGGATCGATTCGCATTCCCGCCGCTGCCTGCGGACTCGTCGGACTCAAACCCACTCGCGGCCGTACCATCGCCGATCCGGCCGACAAGTCGATGCCGATCCGGCTGATCTCTCAGGGCGCCGTCACCCGCACGGTTCGCGACACCGCACGATGGATGTCAGCGGCCGAAAGTTACTACCGCAACCCACGACTCGCACCGGTGCGCCTGATCGAAGGACCCAGCTCAACCCGCCTGCGCGTCGGCGTGATCACCGATTCCGTGACGGTCACCAAGACCGACGACGAGACACGCAAGTCCGTCGAAGCTACGGCTGAACTCCTTGCCGGCCTTGGCCATCACGTCGAGGACGCGGCATTGCCAGTCGGACCGGAATTCATCGACGACTTCAGCATCTACTGGGGCTTTTTGTCGTTTGCCATCTCCACCGGTGGCAAACAGATGCTCGGGCCCGACTTCGACAAGTCCGGCACCGACAATCTCACGAAGGGCCTCTACACGCTGTACCGGAAGAACCTGGTGAAGACGCCGCGCGTGCTCTACCGCCTGCGACGCCTCCAGCAGCAGTACAGCGCCATGTTCTTGAAGTACGACGTCGTGCTCTCGCCGGCTCTGGGGCACACCACCCCCGAGCTCGGATACCTCTCTCCCGCTCAGCCTTTCGAGGAGCTCTTCGACAAGTTGATCGCGTACACGTCGTTCACACCGCTCAACAACATCTCCGGTGGTCCCGCGATTTCGCTACCGATGCATCAGACCAGCAACGGTTTGCCGTTGGCTTCGCATTTCTCCGCCGATCTCGGCGACGAGCGCACGCTCCTCGAATTGGCCTTCGAACTGGAAGAGGCTCAGCCCTGGAGAAGAATCCAGGACTGAGCCTCACCCGTAGATACCCTCAGTCTCGCGGCAATCCGAGCATGCGCTCACCGATCACGTTGAGCTGCACCTCGGTTGTGCCGCCGTAAATGGTGGTGGCACGGCCCGAAATGAGCTGCTCCATCGCCTTGTCGCTCGGCTGACCTGGGATGCTGACCGCTCCGGCAGCACCCAGTTCGGCGACGACGAACTCGGCGATCGACTGGCTGATCTTCATCGCCAACAGCTTGCCGACGCTCGACGTCGTACTCACGTCGATCCCCGAAAGTTGCTTGAGCACAACGCGGGAGCCGATGAGGTCGATCGCCTGACTCTCGGCAACCAGCTCGCCGACGCGGTAGCGCCCGATCGGGCTCAGGTCTGCCGACTTCGCGAACTTCAGCAGATCGGAGTCCGAGGCGTACGCCTCCATCTTCTGGCTCAGGGCGACGCGCTCGCCGGCCAGCGTCGTACGTGCGACGTTCCAGCCGTCGTTGACCTCGCCGACCACGTTCTCGTCGGGGATGAACACGTCGTCGAGGAACACCTCGTTGAACAACGCCGAACCCGTCATCTCACGCAGCGGGCGGACGGTGATGCCCGGTGTCGACATATCGAGCACGAAGTAGGTGATGCCCTGATGCTTCGGCTTGGTGGCGTCCGTACGGGCGATCAGCATTGCCCAGTCGGAGAACTGAGCAACCGTGGTCCAGATCTTCTGACCGGTGATCTTCCAACCGCCGTCGACCTTTTCGGCCTTCGTCGACAGTGATGCGAGGTCGGAACCAGCACCGGGCTCACTGAAGAGCTGGCACCACACCAGCTCACCCTGCAGGGTCGGTATTGCCAATTCCTGCTTCTGCTTGTCCGAACCATGCGCTACGACGGCCTGCACGGCCCAGGTGCCCATCAGGAGCTGCGGCATCGAGATTCCCGCAGCCTTGATCTCCTGGGAGATGACGATCTGCTCCAGCGGAGCGGCGCTGCGCCCGTACGGCTTCGGCAGGTGAGGCTGAACCCAGCCGCCGTCGCCGAGCGCGATCAGCTGGTCGTCCTCGTCGAGCTCGACCAACTTGGCAAGCTCGGCCGCGATGCCGCCGCGGATCTCCTCTGCCTCTGGCGGCAGTTCGAGAACCGAAGCCCGGCTGACACCGTCAAGTGCCTGCTGCGCAACACGGTTGGCACGATCCTCGCGGGTACCGAGAATACCGCGGATCGAGAGCGCGCGCCGGTAGTACAGGTGGGCGTCGTGCTCCCACGTGAATCCGATGCCGCCGTGGACCTGCACACAATCCTGCGCTACCTGCACTGCGGCGTCCGGCACGATGACTGCGGCGATATCGGCGGCAAAATCTGCCGTGTCGTCGCCCTTGTCCAATGCGCTTGCCGCATCCCACACAACGGCGCGTGCCTGCTCGAGCGCAATGCCCATCTGCGCACACTTGTGCTTGACGCCCTGGAACTGGCCGATGGGTCGCCCGAACTGCACGCGTGTCTTGGCGTACTCCGACGCAGTGGAAACACACCAGGACATGACGCCGACGTCTTCGGCACCGAGAACGACTGCGGCAATGGACCGTACCCGCGCCTCGGTGGGACCGTCGAGTATCCGTTCGGCGCTGATCTGAACATTGTCAGCTTCGATCCGCGCACTGCCGCGCAGCACGTCGATGCTGTCCTGCACGGTGATCGCGACTGCGCTGCTCTCGAGCACCGCGTAGCGGACACCCTCGGGCAACTGGATCGGGACCAGCAGCACGTCGGCATGTTCACCGCCGAGCACACCGTCGAGTGCGCCCGTGATCTTGTATCCGCCGTCCGACGACTCGGCCGTCAACGGTGCACCCAAGGCGACTGCTGCCGTACGACTTCCGTCGATCAGACCGGGCAGGAACTCGGGTCCCGCCTTGGAATCGGCGGCACCGAGAACGGCGCTTGCCAATACTGTCGGAACAAACGGGCCGGGAGAGACAGTGCGGCCCAATGCTTCCAGTGCCACCGCCAAGGTCAGCAGACCGGCGCCGTGACCACCCTGTTCTTCCGGAACCGCGAGCCCGAGAAGGTCCTGCCCGACCAGGGCCGTCCAGAACTCGGGAAACTTGTCCTCGGTCCGTGATTCCACCGCCGCGCGCACCTGCTCGGTGGTGATGGTGCGCTCGGCGAAGGACCGCACCGAATCTGCGAGTGCGGTGTGCTCCTCACTCAGCCCAAGGCCGAGTTCGTATGCGTTGCGTGCCATGCGCTTACAGACGTTCTGCGAGGTCGGCGGTGGTCCAGGGACCCTCGCTCTCGATGGTGTTCACACCGTGCCAGCCGGCGAGTTCCGTGATGGCTCCACCCTGAACGGCATACACCTTGCCGGTCAGCTTGCAATCCGCTGCCGCAAGATAGGCCACCAGCGGGGAGATGTTGGACGGCGCAAACGCGTCGAACTCACCCTCGGGGACCTCGGCGGCGAACAACGCGCCCATACCGGGTGTCGCCAGCGTCAGCCGAGTACGCGCGATCGGCGCAATAGCGTTGACACGCACGCCGTATCGATCGAGCTCGTCAGCGGCCACCAGAGTCAGGGCTGCGATGCCCGCCTTGGCGGCGCCGTAGTTGCCCTGGCCCGCGTTGGGCATGAAGGTACCCGAAGCCGAAGCAGTGTTGATGACCGAAGCGTTGACGGTCTCGCCTGCCTTGCTCTGGTCCTTCCAGTACGCGGCAGCGTGGTGCAGCGTCGCTGCGTGACCCTTGAGGTGCACGGCAATGACTGCGTCCCACTGGCTCTCGTCCATACCGGCGATGAAGGCGTCACGAAGAATGCCGGCGTTGTTGACCAGTACGTCGAGTCGGCCGAACTCGCTGACGGCCTGCTTGACAAGGCCCTCGGCGCCGTCCCAGGTGGCGATGTTGTCGGTGTTGGCAACAGCCTTGCCGCCTGCAGCGACGATCTCGTCGACTACCTGCTGCGCGGGGCCGGCATCTGCACCGGAACCGTCGTTTGCTCCGCCGAGATCGTTGACCACGACGCTCGCACCCTCACGAGCGAAGAGCAGCGCATGCTCACGGCCGATGCCGCGTCCTGCTCCGGTGATGATCGCTACGCGACCGTCGAGACTTCCCATCAGTTCAGATTCCCATCAGTTCAGTTGTCGGACATGAAGACTCATTTGTCGGCGATGACCGCGAGGCCGTCCTTGATGACGAGGTCGCCGACCGCGCTGGTTTCGTACGAGTACGACGTGGCTCCGTCTGCCGAACCCGACTTGTGGAACACCGTCTCGATGTCCTGTGTCGGGAGTACGGGTTTCGCGAATCGCACTGCGAGACGGCGCAACCGCTCGGTCTCGCCGCCTGCCAGTTCGGTCAGGGCTCCCCACGACGTGAACGCCATCGTGCACAGTCCATGGTTGATGATTCCGGGGAGCCCGGACATCCGAGCGATCTCCTCGTCGAGGTGAATCGGCATCGGATCGCCGGAAGCCGGTGAGTACCGGAATGTCTGGTCCTCGTCGATGTGCTGGTTCACCACCGCTGCGGGACTACCAGCGCGAAGAGCGTCGTCGAATCGGTGTTCGGGAGCCTTCTCGCCAAGTCCGGGGCCCGCGTCGACCTTGCGGAAGAAGGCCGTCATCCACTGCTCGTTGACCAATTCACCCTTGTCGGTTTTGGTTTCGACGTAGATGACGACGGTGGATCCGTTGTCTCGGCCCTCGAATCCGATGGGCTTGGCACGAGCGACAAGGTGGTCACCGGGGTAGATCGGACGGTGGAACAGGAAGTCCTGCTCACCGTGAACGAGCTTCATCAGCAGTTCGACCGGCGCCACCGACAGCGCAGCGGGTGCCATCGACATGAAGACGGGTACCACCGCGAAGACCGGTGGAGCGATCTCGCCCTTCAGGTGTCGCTCGATGGGATCGTTGGTGGCAGCGGCGTATTCAGCGATGCGCTCGGCTGTCACCTCGAAGTGCTCCGGATCGGTCCATACGTCCAGCCCGGACGTATCGAATTCGACCGCGTTGGTCTTCGGTGTCGTCATTGAGCCGTTACCCGACCAGCTCGGCGAACTTGGCCAGCGAGGCCTCGAGATCAGCCTTGGCGTTCTTCGCTACTGCCTTGCCGATCGGCCCGACGATCATGGTGCCCTTGAAGCTGGCGTCGACGGTTGCCTTCGAACCGGCACCGTCGGCCTCGACCGAGAGAACGAATTCGACGGTGACGCCGGCCATTCCGGTACCGGCAATCTTGACCATCTTCGGAACCTCGACCTCTTCGACGGTCCACTCGATCTTGTTTGCCATACCCATCACGGAGACGACCTCGGTGAACTTGGCGCCCAACGCAACCTGGGTGGGGAGTTCACTCTTCCAGCCCTGGTGAATGGTGAGCCACTCTTCCCAGCGAGACAGGTCGGAGAGCGCATCCCAGGTCTTCTCGGGGGATGCGGGCAGTACAGCGGAGACGGAAACGGAAGCCATGATGAAACTCCTAGTGGGTAGCTGGCGGGTTGTGGGTGTGATTCAGCGTGCGTAGGGCTTGTATGCGGTCACGACAACTGCGCCGCCGAGTCCGATGTTGTGCTGGAGAGCGACCTTCGCACCGTCGACCTGACGCTTGTCGGCGGTTCCGCGGAGCTGCCAGGTGAGTTCGGCGCACTGGGCAAGGCCGGTTGCGCCGAGGGGGTGACCCTTGGAGATGAGGCCGCCGGACGGGTTGACCACCCAGCGTCCGCCGTAGGTGGTGTCGTCGGCGTCGACGAGCTTGCCGCCGTCACCTTCGGCGCACAGTCCGAGCGCCTCGTAGGTCAGCAACTCGTTGGTGGAGAAGCAGTCGTGGAGTTCAATGACGTCGACGTCGTCGGCGGTGATCCCGGCCTGCGCGTATACCTTCTCAGCGGCCTTACGAGTCATGTCCGCGCCGACGAGACTGATCGCGCTCTTGTCCTCGAAGGTGCTGTTCATGTCGGTGACCATGGCCTGCCCGACGATCTCGATCGCCTGAGCAGCGAGGCCGTGCTTCTCGACGAATGCTTCGCTGGCGATGATCGCCGCGCCGGATCCGTCCGAGGTAGGCGAGCACTGGAGCTTGGTGAGCGGCCCGTGGATCTGGCGTGCTTCGAGGATCTGCTCGAGGGTGTACTCGTCCTGGAACTGCGCGTACGGGTTGTTCAGTGAGTGCTTGTGGTTCTTGACGGCGATCTTCGCGAACTGCTCTGCAGTGGTTCCGAAGCGTTCCATGTGCTCGACGCCGGCCGCGCCGAACATGTACGGAGCGGGCGGCATCGCGAACTCCTGCAGCTCGGCGAGAGCGAGGAGGTGCCGCATGAGTGGCTGTTCACGGTCGTCGTAGGTGGATCCGAGGGACCCGGACTGCATCTTCTCGAAGCCCAGCGCCAGTGCGCAGTCGGCCTGACCACTCTTGACTGCCTGCGTGGCGAGGTAGAGCGCGGTCGATCCCGTCGAACAGTTGTTGTTGACGTTGACGATGGGGATGCCCGTCAGACCCAGCTCGTAGACAGCCCGCTGACCTGCGGTGGACTCGCCGTAGACGTAGCCGACGTATGCCTGCTCGACCTCGGTGTAGTCGATACCCGCGTCTTCGAGCGCCTTGGTACCCGACTCGCGTGCCATGTCGGGGTAGTCCCACTCGCGGGCTCCCGGCTTCTCGAACTTCGTCATGCCGACGCCGACGACAAAAACCCTGTTACTCATTGCCACTCCTGAAGAGAACGGTATCTGTGTGTGACACGCTGTCCCACCAAAGTATGTGAGACATCTTGTCCAGTCAATGGCGGGGTGAGTATCGTTCGATTTATGACAAAAACAGCCGAGTCGGCGCAGCCCGACGGGCGCAGCACTCGCTGGAACGATCACAAGGAGCAGCGCAAAGCGCGGATCCTCGACGCAGCACTCGATGCAGTCAACGAAGGTGGCGCCGACGTCGGCGTCCAGCAGATCGCCGAGCGCGCCGACGTCCCCCGTTCCGTTGTCTACCGGATCTTCAAGGATCGAGCCGACCTCGACGAGCAGCTGCGAGTTCGCATCCTCGAGATGATGATGACCGACCTGACACCCACCCTCACGCCGCAGGGTACGGTCGGCGAGGCTATCTCACGGGCAGTCGAGACCTACCTCCAGTGGATTGTGAAATACCCACGACTGCACCACTTTTTAGGCAAGGGCTCGCCGAGCACGCGGGCCACCGGTTCGAAAGTGGTGACCGGAACCAAGACGGCCATCGCCGTGCAATTGGGGAACCTGTTGGGTGCGATCCTCGCCAGCCGCGGGAAATCGTCGAAGATGGCGGAGCCCTTGGCTTTCGGCGTCATCGGATTGGTCGACGTCAGCGTCAACCGTTGGCTCAGCCAGCCGGGTTCCGATGTGACCAGTGCGGAATTGGCCGAGTTCCTCGGGCGCTCCATCTGGCAGGTTCTGGACGGCAATCTTCGGAGCATCGGCGTCGACATAACTCTGTCGACTCCGATCGCCGACCTGTGACAGTCACCGAACTACCCTGGGCACTCGACGGACGTGGACTTCAACTGATCCGGGTTCCACCACTCGCCCTCCACGCACTGGGTGAAGACAACGCCACTCTCGCAATGGAACTCGAACCCAACCTCCTGACCCCGTATCTCCTCGGCGAAGAATGCCAGGGCTTGTGGCGCTACCGGAGCAAGCAGATAACCGGGAACCCACTCGACAGCGCGTGGATCACCCGCATCGCCGTCGATGCCCGCACCTCGACGCCGGTGGGGTTGGCCGGATTCCACGGTCGCCCCGATGCGCGCGGGATGGTGGAGATCGGATATCGCATCGATCCGGAATTCCGGCGACTGGGCTACGCTCGAACTGCCCTCGAGATACTTCTCGACGTCGCGAGTCGCCAATCCGAAGTGCACATCGTTCGAGCGACCATCAGCCCGGACAACATCGCATCGCGAAATCTGATCAGCCAGTACGGTTTCAACGAAGTCGGTGAGCAGTGGGACGAAGAAGACGGTCTGGAGACCGTCTTCGAAGTCAGCGCCTCTCGATCGGCTTCGGCCGCCAACGGTTGATCACACCGAACATCGACAAGGCGAAGATATCGGGAGTCAACCGCACCGCAACATCACGCACTGCCGCCAACGGACGACTCGCCGGCATCACCACGGTCGACATGTGTCGCGAAATCCATTGAACAGTTATAACTCTACGACGCCGAACCTTTGTGTAACCCCCTAGGTCGTGCGCATAAGCGGCGAGAGTGACGGCATCCTCGATGGCCAAAGCCGCACCTAGCCCGAGGTGTGGGCGCATGGCATGAGCGGCGTCGCCGATCAACGCAACTTTGCCGCGTGTCAACAACTTCGGGGTCCGAATCTCGAGCAACTCGTTCACGATGATGCGAGCTGGGTCAGCGTTCGCGACCAGTTGCGACACCGGTTCGGGCCAGTCAGCAAAATGCTCGAGGCTCTCGACGCCGCGTCGCGCACCCGCGAAGGCATAGGTGCGGTTGCCCGCCAACGGAAGAATCCCGAACTCCCCTCGAATCCCCCACACCTGTCCGACAAAATCCGGCGGTGGACCATCGATGATCCAGCGCCAAGCGGACACGCCGGTCCGTTCCACGGTTCCCTCGCCGGGCCAGATCTGCTGTCGCACAGCACTGTGCACACCGTCCGCGGCAACGACAAGGTCGTATCGAGCGGTATCACCATCGGTGACGATCTCGCCGCTGCCATGATTTCCGCAGCCCACACCGGTCACCCTGGTTCCGGTGCGTAGGCACTCGGCGGGGATTGCGCGAACCAACACGTCGATCAGATCGGCGCGGTGGATTGTCACCAGATCGCGCCCGCCGGCGAGATCACCAATTCTGCGCGTCACCAGATTTTGGCCGCGCAGATTCCTGATCGCGCCCGAACTGTACGGAAGCGACTTCGCCCTGATCTGGGGGCCTACACCGATTTCGTCCAGTGCTGCCAGCGCGTTGGGAAACAACACGACGGCGGCGCCCACCTCCGTGAACTCGGATGCACGCTCGTACACGGTGACATCCCAGCCTGCTTTGCGGAGCGCGATGGCAGCCGTCAGCCCGCCAATTCCCCCGCCGACGATTCCCGCGCATTGTCCTTCCGGCACAGGTCAGATCCTCTCCGGAACCGTGACAGCCGTCAACCCGCTGGTTTTATCGGTCCAGTGAATGGCACGGTCCTCCAGCATCACCGGCGTCCATAACCTGTATGTCTTCACCTGATGGTGATGGCGACACAGGCATTGGAGGTTGCTCGCAATGGTCCACCCACCGCGTCTCGGATCGGAAGGATCGAACTCGGTGATGTGGTCGAGTTGGCACCTGTTCGCGGGCACCGAACAACCAGGGAACCGGCAGTGACCGTCGACGGCCCGCACCAATGCGGCCAGAGCCGCTCCCGGAGTGTAGGTCAGCGCGCCGGGAGGTGGATCGGGCTGGGCGCCATGCCCATCCGATCTTCGAACTATGTCCGGGGCTCGCGCGACCAACCGTTGCATCGCCCGAATCCGATCTCCGCAGCCTTTCGGTTCGCGACTCAGGCGATCACGTCGGGTGACAAGCGGCAGGACAGTCGGAGCATGTTGCCGACGCGGTCGATTCCCGGCGGCCTGAGAGCGGAAGTCGACAAACAGTGCCTGCCAAGTGGAATCGGCGGCAAGCTCGCGAGCAAAGTCGGGATCGATTGGCCCGTACCCGTCGATGCTCGCGGGATCTGACGTCAACCCGAGGAGCGTCGGCAGATCGCACACGATGTGCAGCAACGGCTTCCGACGCGAGGGCGCAGTTGATCGACTTGCTGGGGATACTGCCTCGCACGTTTCGCTGCCACACTGGCAAGTCAGCCCGTTCTCACCGTGCAGGAGAGCAACCAGCGCGTCGGCCCGGCGCGTCGAGGCATTTCGTGGATCGTGGTTGCAGACGCTTCCGGCGGCCTCGTTGATCAGGCCAAGCGCTTCGACAGCCTCGTTCGCGCTGAGTGTTGCCTGCAACTGGGCGAGTCCGTGACGGTCTGCACGCGTGCGAACATCGCGGTGCTCCAGCATCTTCCGGCGACGTTCGGCAGCAGCATCCGGATCGTAGGCAAAGAGCTGACGTTCGATGTCGCGCTCCAGTTGCCCGGGCGGAAGACGGTGCGCCGAGGCAAGTACCCGGCGCTCGAGTGCTGCGATCGCCTCGGGGTCGACCCCGGTGAGTCCGTCGACAATCTTGCGCACGCGCGCATAGTCCAGCTCGCCGGCAGCAAATGCGGCCTTGGTGAGCGGAAGGAACTCGCGCAAGGCGTCACCGATCTCGATGTGAACTTCGGCTGTGCGCCGCGAACACGTGAGCATGACCGCGATCTCGTTGCACGCGATCCGCCACGCCTTGTCGACATCACCGGACACGTCGAGTTCCGCATTGAATCTCGACTCCGACAACATGGATGCACCGAGCACCTTCTGTGCGGCCAGCATGTTCTCGCTCTGCGCCGTTGCAAAGAGCATGTCCGGCAGCACGAGTGGATCGACGACAGGACGGCCGTCATCTACAACTGCCCCCACACCGCCCGTCGATCCATTATCGAACATACATTCGACACTAGACCTGCCCACCGACAAGAAAGCTAGAGTGCCGGTTTGTATCCCTTACCCTGCATCCAGGCGAGCACATCCAGCACCCGGATCGCCGGAATGGCATCGTCCAGTCCGGCCCGAACTCGCAAGTCGAGCAATCGCACGTGTAATTCTCCGTCGTGCAAGGCCTCTCGTACCGGTTCCACATGGGCAGCCTTCGTTCCCAACTCCCGCCCGATGACGTCGTCGTAGATCGGGTAGAGCCGCGGACGCTTGCGTGCGATCAGTTTGGACGCCATGGTTCGCCCGACGCCGTGAATCTCTCGAAGCGCCGTCTCCAACCGCCACACCGGAGATTCCGGAGTGAAGGGATCGGGTTCGTTCGACAGATCGCGATCGGGGCCCACGTCGGCCAGGAGTCGGTTCAGTTCGGCATTGTTCTCCCCGAGTAGGAAGAAGGCCCCTTGCGCCGGAACCTGAACCGACAGAAGCGTCACCGCAACAAGATCTTCCGCGGTAAAGATGTTCGCATCACGATCGCGGTTGCCACTGGGATCCCAGGAATCCCACAGCGCACCGGTACGGAGATAGCCCGTCTTTCGGAGCGGCCTCGTGAAGTATTCCTGCAGCACGTCGACCGCGCCGGCATCGTCCCCGTCTCGCAGCACACGCGGGAGGCGGATGGGCAACTGATCAACCATGGTCGAGCGACCTTTCCAGTACATATTTGGCGAACCCGGAGTTGTGATATTGCCGAAATGGGCCCTTGCCCTTGGCAACAAGATGCTCCGCGAGTGGACGTACCGTCGTCACATCGACAGGCAGTAGGGCGAACTGTTCCAACGCATCCGAGTCCTCGAGACTGCAGTCGATCACGGTCCCGTCGCCGTCGGCGGACGCCAACTCGGTGCGTCTGATGGCGACCAGATCGTGCTTGGCATCGAGTTCTTCGATGCTGCAGCCGGTTCGCGATTCCAGTGCCGAACTGGATACGTACACGGACATGACGTGCTCGATCGGCTTACCGCCGACCAGATGGCACTCGACGCTCAGAATCTCCATCGGACCGATGTTGAGTGTGAACAAGCGATGGCGCTCCGCCGATCGATTTGTCGACGGCAGGCAACTGATCGTCCACTGTTCGATCTCGACGGCGGCCGGCGCATCGAACGCGTAGGAGAGAACCTCGGCAATCAGCTCGGCAAGATCTTCGAAGAGCGGGTCGCGCTGCAACCGCTCGAAATTCTCGACAGAAGCGGCGGGACGCACAGGCGCCTTGCTCACGCAGGTCCCCTCTCGTCCGGTGCTTTGCTCTCAGACCTCGCGTCCAAGGTACCCAGCCCTACGCGGGTCTCGCGCGTTCGCCCTCACATACACCCTCGCGTTATGGTTCTCGACACGCACCACCGCCTTACCGATCGCTAACTCGAGGAGCACACGAAGTGGAAATCAAGGGAACCGCAGCACTGGTCACCGGAGCGGCATCAGGCCTCGGCGCCGCAACAGCCAAGCGCCTCGCCGACGCCGGTGCTACCGTCTTCGGCCTGGATCTGCCCGCGTCGATCGAGCGCGCAGGCGACAACGTCCCCGCCGGCGTCACTCTCATCCCCACCGACGTGACCAGCGGCGAAGAGGTCGAGGCAGCGATCAACCAGATCGTCGAGTCGGGCTCCCCGCTGCGCATCGTCGTCAACTGTGCCGGTGTCGGCTGGGCGGGACGCATCCTGTCCAAGAAGGGTCCGCACGACCTCGAGCTGTTCCGCACGGTCATCACCGTCAACCTGCTCGGCACCTTCAACGTCATGCGCCTGGCCGCCGACGCCATCGCCAAGACCGAGGCCGTCGACGAGTCCGGCCAGCGTGGCGTCGTCATCAACACCGCTTCCGTTGCTGCCTTCGAAGGACAGATCGGCCAGATCGCGTACTCCGCTTCCAAGGGCGGCGTGCACGGCATGACTGTTCCGGCTGCCCGTGACCTCGCGCAGTTCGGCATCCGCGTCAACACCATCGCCCCCGGCATCATCGACACCCCGATGCTCGCAGGCGTCACCGACGAGTACCGCAAGGGCCTGGAGGCCGGCGTTCCGTTCCCGTCCCGCCTGGGCCAGCCGTCCGAGTACGCGCAGCTCGCGCAGATGATCGTCGAGCACGACTACCTCAACGGCGAGACCATCCGCATGGACGGCGCTCTCCGCATGGCGCCGCGCTAACTTCCCTGCTGTGCGCCTTTATTAACCGCCCGCGGTTAATAAAGGCGCACGGTTGTCAGAACGAATGAAAATACCCACCGCTGGATTGGGCAGTTGCGCTGAGGTACTCGGCCACTTCCGTCGCCGGCATCGGTCGGCTGATGTAGTAACCCTGAACCAATTCGCAACCCGCGGTGAGCAAGAGCCTCAGCTGGTCGGCCGTCTCCACGCCTTCCGCCAATGACTGCATACCGAGCGCCTTCGCCACCTCGACCACCGAAGTGACAACTGCCGAATCACCCTCGCTCAGTTCGGTGATGAACGACCGGTCGATCTTGAGAATGTCCAACGGCAGTTTCTTCAAACTCTCGAAAGACGAATAGCCGGTTCCGAAGTCGTCCAGGGCAATCGCAATTCCGGTGGCACGCAGACGATCCAGCTCGGCGACGGCAAGCTCCTCTACCGCTCCCGTCTCTGTGATTTCCAGCTGAAGCCGTTTGCTGGACAGACCGGATGCCTCCAGCGCAGCGTTGACTGCTGATCCGAAGCCGGACGACATCAGTTGCACCGGAGAGACGTTCACTGTCACGTAGGTGTCGTCCGGCCACGTCGTAGCCTCGGCGCACGCCATGTGCAGTACCTGGAGCCCCAGCGGGACTATCAAGCCTGTCTCCTCCGCGACATCGATGAAAATGCGCGGCGCAAGCACTCCCCGCACCGGATGGTTCCAGCGAAGCAGTGCCTCGAATCCCTCGACGCGGCCGGTGTCCGCACGAACCTGCGGTTGGTAGTACAGCTCGAACTGCCGAGACTCGATCGCGAGCCCAAGCTCTTGCAGGGCCGATGCTCGTTCCCTGGCCCGCGCCCGCAGCACCGGCGAGTATCTTCCGACCCGGTTCTTACCAGCGGATTTTGCCACATACAGCGCGAGGTCGGCGGACATGACAAGCGTGTCCGCGTCTTCGGAATCTGCCGGCGCGCTGGCATAACCGATCGATGCACGAACCTCGATGCGATTCCCCCGCACGAAAAACGGCTCACGCAATGCACCCAGATAGCGAGCAAACACCTCACCGCCGTCCCCTGTTCCCCGCAAGACGACGCCGAATTCGTCGCCACCGATTCGGGCACACATGGCACCGTCGACCACCCGATTGAGCCGTGCAGCAACGGAAATCAACAATTTGTCGCCGACGGGGTGTCCTAACGTGTCGTTCACCGACTTGAAATTGTCCAGGTCGAGGATGCCGACAAGAACCTGCTCGCCGGTCCGGACAGCGCCGAGCGCGTCGGACAGCTCCGTGCCGAACGTCCGGCGATTCGGGAGCCCGGTCAGTCCGTCGGTTGCAGCGAGCCACAGAATTCGCCGCTCGTAGTTGTACTTCTCGGTGATGTCCGAGCCCACGCCTCGCCAACCCACGAACTCCATGGCCTCGGAAAGCCTGGGATGACCCGACAGAGACCACCATCGGTCGACGCCGCCGACACGAACGGGAATGACGACCTCTCGAAACGGCATGAGGCGGTCGAGGTGATCTCCGATGACGTGGACCGCGGCTCGTCCACTCTTCGTCGAACCGACGTCGAGCCGATCCAACAATCCGCGCAGCGACAGGGTTCGCAGGTCGGAGACAGAGACTCCCGAGATCTGCGACAGCCGAGCGGAGGTGTGCGACAACGTCCCGGTGGTGTCGACTTCCCACAGCCAGTCACGAGACCCGCCCTCGAAATCGTCGAGAAGCAAACTGACCGTCTGGCGCTCGGCAGCAGCCTCGAACTCGGCAAGACAACGACTTCGGAACGACGCCCAGAGGTACACGACGCCGATAATCAGTGTCACCGAGTAAACGACCAACTGGAACGAGAGGACAGTGTATTCGGTGGTTCTCTTAGGCAGGATAACGACGAGCAATCCGATGCTGTGCACCAGAATCCACGCTACCGCTATCGACCGAACCGTCGACAATGCCACGGCGCCGGCGCCCATGACTCCGGCGAATGTCGCTATAAGCACAAGCTTTCGCGAGTTGTCCGTCACGGGAAGCATCGCGGCGGCGAGAACGACAAGCAGAAGCCCAAGCAGGATCACCTCGAGCATGAGCGCCCAGTAGTCGTACCTCGTCGTATGTTTGGGCGTGTACCGGCCCTTCAGGACGACTCGCGGTATCCAGACGCGCACCGAATTGAGGACAACCAAGAAGGCCGCAGAACCCCAGATCGCCCGAAACTCGTTGTGACCGGGGGGTATGACGTACGCAAGCAAAGCGCACACGCTGAGTACATTGACCATGTTGGCCAGTGGCGCGACCGTCGTCACCTGCAGTATCTGGCGTGCGAAGAGGTCGCGCCGCTCGACGTCAGACAGTTCGGCGTCGCTCGCACTCGAAGTCAGCCTGCTCAGCATGCAACACCCTCCATCGTGGAGCCGACCAGATGAAGGTAGCGCGGATGCGGGCTCGGGACACACGATGACGAGAAACTACGAATTGAAATACACTGTTAAATAGGATGTTTCAGACAATAGCGACAGAACGGATCGGCGCTACAACTCGGAAGCCAGCGGAATTTCCTTCTCCGCACGGTCCGTCATCCACTCACGTAGAACCTTGGTGGCAATGACGTCGTCCTCGTTGTATTGCAGGATGCGTGTCCGCTGCGTCTCGTCCGGCTCACCGTCGTAGCCGACCGCCTCGCGGTACCACGCCATCGACGCTTCACCACCGGCTTCGGCGTCACGCCAGTTGAACCCGGCGACGGGGGCAATCTTCTTGAGTCCCTTGCCGTTCGGGCAGATGAACTGATCACTCACCGCTTGATAGATGTCGACCCACTGCGGACTGTCGATGAACTCGCGGATCTCGTCCTTGCTCGGAATCCCGGGCTCACCGGCAAACCTGCGCGCCGAGTCCAACAACCACTTGTCCTCGGCCGAACGCGAATAGCAGTACGCGGCAAAGGTTTTACCCGAAGCAGCGGCTGCGGCACGCTCCGCCATCAGCCAGCCCCAGAACTCCGCGAACGACCGCGCCTCGTCACGCGTCGGCAGCGGATCCCACGTCGCAAATCCTCGATACATCGAGAAGCCACCGACATTGAGCAGCGTTCCCCACAGGTAGGCCCCGTGCTCCTGATAGCTCTCCATGTCGACGTCGATCTCGATGTCCGCCCGAGTCACCGAGATCTTCTCGAACCGCCGGACCAACGGAGCATCTGCCAACCACGCCTTGGCGATCACTACTGCGTCGTCGAAATTTCCGTGCGGCCAATCCTCGAGCGGCTCACCGTCCCAGGCGGCCAGCTGATCTATCGTGTTGCAGCCGACGTCGCGCAGAAGCTCCGCGCGCGATCCGACAGCCACCAGGCTGACATCGCGGTTGCGAACCAACTCCTGCTTGCATTCGGTCCACCACGGGCACGACTTGCACTCGCTCACCTGTGACGGAGACGTCAGCACCTCACCGCGGGCAACAGCGATACGGTCGGCGAAACGCTCGTCGTAATCGTCGAGAATCGCACTGAGGTCGTGGACGAGGACGCAGTCTCCGTTGTATCCGATCGCGCCTGCCGTGAGCGACGGGCTCGCCAGCCCACGACGCTCGAGCATCCGATAGACCTGCGCGACGCGCATCTGATCGCGGACCTGACTGCGGACCTTGCGCTTGGGATCGACCGCGGGCTCCCATTCGAAGAGCCCCGAGGTGATCGCGCCCTGGCCGGGATCGGTCACCTTGTGATTGACGACAATGACGGGGATGTACCCGCCGCCCTCGTCGTCACGGATGAGCATTTCGCAGCGGCCCTTGCGTCCGGTGTCGCGCTCGACGGGCAAGACCGCGCCCCAGATCCGGTCCGCGCCGGCCTCACAGGCAGCAAGAGTGTCACGAGCCTGAGCCGACGCCGATTGATCGGGGTTGATCTTCACCCAACGCTCGGGAGCAGCACCGATCACCAGTTCGGCGATCTCCGCGCGCTTCGCGATCGCGGCATCCTGGCGCTGCTTGACGCCGGTGTCGACGGGTTCCGAAGCCGATTTCCCGGGAAACAACCCGTCCAGACGCACCCGATGACGGCATCGGGTCAACGCCCCCGAATCGATGATCGGGAGCTGGGGCGCGGGGTTGTTAACGGAACACACGATGACGAAGATTATGTGCTCCCCTAGGCTGAAGCCGAAGCGCAGGTACCTGGCAACACACAAACACCTGGAAACGGGGTCCTTTTCGATGGGGTTGTTCAAGAAGCGAAAGTCTCGTGCCACCCGCAAGGCGGAGGCAAAGGCTCTCAAGCACAAGGCTGAGGTCGAGGCGAAGCTCAACGCCAAGAGCCAGCGTAAGCGCGACAAGGTCGAGACCAAGTCGCTCAAGAAGCTGGAGAAAGCCGAGATCGAGTCACAGCACAAGATCGAAAAGGCGCAGATCGCGACCCTGAAGGCGCAGGAGAAAGCCGCTGCGAATCAGGGCCTGACTGTCGCCAAGGTGCGTAAGTACCTGGGTGTGGCACGTCTGCTTGCCCCCGTTCTCCTGCCGATCGCCTACCGCGCTGCCACGGCTGTGCGCGCCCAGCTCGACACCACGCGTGCACAGAAGATGGGCATCGCCGTCGACCAGCTCGGTGACTACACCGGTCACGGCGCGAAGTTGAGCGCTCGTATCGCCGGTGCCGAGAGCTCGGTCACCGAGATCCTCAGCCGCAAGCCCGACGATGCGGAGACGCAGCGTTTTGCCGCCGCCATCCGTGAGCGCCTCGGCGATCTCAGCACGGCAGTTCGCGCTGCCGAGCAGATGCCGCAGGCTCGCCGTAAGGCAGCTCACCAGGCAATTTCTTCCGAACTCGACGGCGTCGAAGCAGATCTGCTCGCACGTCTCGGCGTGCGCTAGACCTGAGAACGCCAGTGAGAGCAGCCGAGCAGACCGCGACCCTCCGGGGGATATCTGTCGGTTCCGCTTCGGCTGCTCTCGCTGTCGCCGCGCATGGAATCGGCGGAGGCGAGCTGCCACAGTCGTCGTCGCTGACCCTGCTGCTCGCCGTCTGCGCAACCGTCGGCGCCGTGACGGCCACCCTTCCCGCCCTCTCCCGGGGGCCCGCTGCCCTGATCGTGGCTCTTGGCCTGGGTCAGCTTGCCGCCCACACCACCATGACGCTCTCCGAGCACGCTCATTCGCCCGCTCCGGGATTGGTGATGCTCGGTGCTCACGCCGGTGCCACCGTCGCCTGTGCGGTCGCGGTCCTGGCCGCCGAGCGCCTCTACCGCGTTGTCACCCACGCTCTCCACGTCGTCCTGGCGTCCTTGGCTCCCGCCGCCGTCACTTCCCGCGGCCACACCGTCTCGACCGGAATCCATCACGGACCCGTCGACGCCCTTCTTCGCGCCAGCATCTCGCGGCGCGGTCCTCCCGCCCTGGTCTGAAGATTCGTAGAACTCCCCACCCCTTCACCAGACCAAGAGGACACTTCCCGACATGAAGAACACCCTGATTTCGCGTGCGGTTGTCACGACCGTCGCTACCGGCAGCGCTGTGCTGCTGGCCGCCGGAATTGCTTCAGCACACGTCAGCGTCGTCGCACCAGGAGCTACGCAGGGCGGATACTCCGTTCTCACGTTCCGCGTGCCCACCGAATCCGACACCGCTTCGACCACCAAGCTGACGGTGGCCCTCCCCGACCTCAAGTCGGCACGCACCGAACCGATGCCCGGTTGGACCGCCGTCGTCGAGAAGGACCCCACCTCGCTGGTCGCGAAGTCCGTGACGTGGACGGCCGACCCCGGCGTCGGAATCGCCCCCGGCCAGTTCCAGCAGTTCGTTCTTTCCGCCGGCCCGCTGCCGGAGCAGGAAGAGGTCGAGTTCAAGGCCGTGCAGACGTACAGCGACGGCAACGTCGTCAACTGGGATCAGGAAGAACTTGCCGACGGCAGCGAGCCGGACAAGCCCGCGCCGACGCTGACTCTCGCCGCATCCACCGGCGATGCTCACGGAGCGCCTGCTGCCGATAACACTGCCGAGACGTCCGCTGCTTCCGAATCTTCTTCGTCAGACAACACCGCGCGCTGGCTCGGCGGCGTCGGCCTGGTGCTCGGCGCCTTGGGCGCTGCACTCGGCCTCGGCGCACTGGTCAGGAGCAAGCGCTGATGAGTACCCGGATCAAGGTCATCGCCGTCGGCATGCTCGCGATGCTGGCCACGATGCTCGGAATGGGCACGGCCAGTGCGCACTCCGCGGTTGTCGGCTCCAACCCGGAAAACGGCGCTTCCATTCAGGTTGCGCCTGACAAGGTTTCGGTCACGTTCAACGAGGCTCTGCAGGCGCAGTTCGCGGCACTGACGGTCACCGGCCCGGACGGCAACCTCTGGACCAAGAGCGATCCGTCCGTCGAAGGACCCACTGTCAGTGCAGACCTCGGCGATCTCGGGCCGACCGGCGTCTACACCATCGCGTACCGAGTCACTTCCGCCGACGGTCACCCCGTCAACGGAACTCTGACCTTCACCCTCACCGAGGCGGGGTCGGGCACTCCCGGCGCTGCCGCTGCGTCGAGTACGGGTGAGTCGGAGTCCGGCAGCATGCCGGTGTGGATCTTCATCGTCGCCGGCGTCGTCGTGTTCGGCGGTGCGCTGTTCTTCGTGCTCCGTAAGCCGAAGTCGAGCTGATCGCGTGACGGGTACGGCAAACCGGTGGTGGTTGCTGTTTGCCGTACCCACAGCGCTGCTGGGAGTCCTGATCGCCTGGGGCCTCGCGAGTCCGTCGGGACCCGAATCGTCGAGCACTGTCCGCGTTCTCGCGATCGGATGCGGCTCGTTGACGCTCGGCATCGCGACGCTTGCCTGGATGGGCCGCAGTGAACGCCGTCCGGCAACAACCCCCGCGATCATGTGGACTCAGCTCACCGCGGCGGCAGCGGTTTGGCTCGTCGCCGAGATCACGCTCCTCGTGCTCAATGCCGCAGCGGCAGACGGCGCCCCGGTCACCTCACTGACCATCGGGCACTTCGGCGCATTCGTCTCCGAGGTCAACGTCGGCCGCGTCGGTGTCGCGATCATCGCGTGCGCGTTTGCCGTGGTCTGTTACGGCATCTACGGGTTCACCAATCCCGAGACGGTGCCGGTCGCACCGGCATTGGTCGTCTCCGCGTTGGCGCTCGCTGCCCGCCCGATCACCGGGCACATGGCGCAGCAGAGCTTCGGATCGATCCTCGACGCCGTTCACGTCCTCGCTGCGGCCTTGTGGTTCGGCGTGCTGGCCGCACTCGCGCTTGCCGTACCGTCGCGTGGTGCCTGGGCGATCTGGTTGCCCAGGTACTCCGCCCTCGCCTGGCGATGTGTCCTCGCGTTGGTCGTCACCGGTATCGTCAACGCCGTCGTGCGACTCGACTCGCTCTCCGCCTCCTACGACACCGCTTACGGCCGGGTGATCCTCGCCAAGATCGTGGCGATCGCAATGCTCGTCGCACTGGGATGGTGGTGGCGCCGGACATGGGTGGTCGCAAGTGCTGCACACCGCATGAGTTCGGACGGATCCCTGCGCCGCGCCATCGGTGAAGTTGTCTTCATGGCCATCGCATTCGGGCTCGCCGCGGCCCTTGCGACAACTGCGTAAGACGTGCCTCAGCACAAGATTTCGTGACCCGCACATTTAACGTTTCACGTCGAGATTTAACCTCTACGTGAGTTTATTTTCCCAGCTTGCGGCGGTTTCCGGCCACCCTTAGCGTTGCTCGCATGACGGAGGCCCAACGCTCGTTTCTCGTCTGCGCTTCGCAGCGCAGTGGCAGTACTTTGCTGGTCGAATCCCTGCGAGCAACAGGGGTCGCGGGTGAGCCGGAAGAGTTCTTCCAGTACCTCCCCGAGACCTCGCGTTCGCCGCAACCGAGGCAGTGGTTCGAAGACGTCACGGACGAGTCCGTCTTGGGTCTGCTCGCCCCGTTCCACCCGGGTACGCCGGACACCCGCACCTCCGAGCAGTGGCGCACACAACTTCTCGAACTCGGCCGAACACCCAACGGAGTCTGGGGCGGCAAGCTGATGTGGAATCAGACACCGCTCCTGCTCGATCGCGCAGCCGGATTGCCGTGGCGCAGTGGGACAGATCTACGTTCCGCACTCCACGACACTCTCGATCACGACCTGCAGTTCATCCACGTCTATCGAGAAGATGTTGTCGCTCAGGCTGTATCGATGTGGCGAGCCGTGCAGACGCAGGTCTGGCGCGACGACGCGACCCCACCGAATCTCTCGGACGGTGCGCAGTACAACGCGCTCGGAATCGCACACCTGGTGACGATTCTCGGTGAGCAGGAACGACAGTGGAAGCGCTGGTTCGAGGAAGAGGACATCTCCCCCATCGAGATCGGGTTCCGCGATCTCACCGAAGACCCGCAGTCCGTGGTCGCAAAAACCCTCATTTCCCTCGGTCTCGACGGACAACTGGCCCCACCACCGCCGCTGCGTCGTCAGAGCGACGGACGCTCCCGCGAATGGGTGCAGCGTTATCGCATCGACGCCGAACAGAACGGATACCCCGTCACATGAGCACCGTCACCGATGTTGTCGACGAACTCCGAGTTCTCGAATCCGAAGCGGTTCACATCATTCGAGAGGTGGTGGCAGAACTCGAAAGACCGGTACTGCTCTTCTCGGCCGGCAAGGACTCGATAGTCCTGCTTCGACTCGCCGAGAAGGCGTTTCGACCCTCCCCACTCCCTTTCCCGGTCCTACACGTCGACACCGGTCACAATTTCGAGGAAGTCATCGAATTTCGCGACCGCCGAATCAAGGAGGGCGGGCACACACTTCTGGTTGCTTCCGTTCAGGATTCGATCGACCAGGGTCGAGTGCAGGAGTCGACCGAGACCAGCGGATCGCGAAACCGCCTGCAGACCAGAACTCTGCTCGACGCTCTCGAAGGCGGGCGATTCGACGCCGCATTCGGCGGCGCCCGCCGGGACGAGGAACGTGCGCGAGCCAAGGAGCGAGTCCTGAGCTTCCGTGACGAGTTCGGCCAGTGGGACCCTCGGGCGCAACGGGCCGAACCGTGGTCGCTCTACAACGGTCGGATCAGACGCGGAGAGTCCGTTCGTGTCTTCCCGCTGAGCAACTGGACAGAACTCGACATCTGGCGCTACATAGCCCAGGAGGAACTGGAACTGCCGCCCATCTATTTCGCGCACGAACGGCGGGTATTCGAGCGCGACGGAATGCTCGTCGCTGCTTCGGAATTCAGCACCGACGCCGAGAACGCCGCGGCAACGACCGAGTGGGTGCGATATCGAACCGTCGGCGATCTGACCATCACCGGCGCCGTTCGATCGCACGCCACCACCATCGACGACGTCGTCACCGAGATCTCGGCCGCGACGGTTTCCGAACGAGGCGAGACTCGCGCAGACGACCGAACCTCGGTCGCCGCGATGGAAGACCGAAAGCGTGAGGGCTACTTCTGATGACCACCACCATCACTCGCCAACTCCTGCGGCTGGCCACGGCGGGTAGCGTCGACGACGGCAAGAGCACGCTGATCGGCCGACTGTTGCACGACACCGACAGTCTGCCTACCGATCACCTCGATTCCGTGACCGACGAGCACGGTGTCGCCGACCTGGCTGCACTCTCCGACGGATTGCGCGCCGAGCGCGAACAGGGCATCACGATCGACGTCGCGTACCGATTCTTCTCCACTCCGACCAGAAGTTACGTACTTGCCGACACCCCGGGACACGAGCGCTACACGCGCAACATGTTCACCGGCGCGTCCAACGCTCACGTAGCGGTCCTGCTGGTCGACGCGAGAACCGGCGTGCTGCGTCAGACGCGTCGGCATGCCAGAATCGCAGCGCTACTGGGTGTTCCGAACCTTGTGGCCGTGGTGAACAAGATCGATCTGGTGGGCTTCGACGAAGCGAGATTCGCGCAGGTACAGGAAGAATTGCGGGTATTGGCACGCCAGCTCGGGCGAGGCGACGTACTTGCCATCCCCGTCTCCGCGAAAGCCGGCGACAATGTCGTGACCCGCTCGGAGAACACCGAGTGGTACAACGGGCCGACACTTCTCGAATATCTCGAAGGCGTCGAACTCCATGCGCCCGCGACCCACATCGAGGAACTTCGGCTTCCCGTGCAGTGGGTTTCGCGCCCCGATCCGCAGAATCGGCGCCGGTACACCGGCCGAATTTCGGCGGGCACACTGAGCGTCGGGGACGAGGTAGTGGTGCTGCCGTCCGGATCGAAGAGCACCGTGATCAGCCTGGACACCCTCGACGACAACCGCAGTACTGCTGTTGCACCACTGTCGGTTTCGGTGGAACTGGCCGACGACATCGACGTCGGACGTGGCGACGTTCTGGTCAGCGGCGGTGCGCAGGCCCATTTGCCGGTTCTGGCCCGAGAACTCGAAGCCACGATCTGCTGGTTGTCGAACACTCCATTGCGAGCCGGCGATCGGATAGCGCTCAAACATACGTCCCGGACCGTGCGCGCGACGGTTCAAGAACTGCACACCCGACTCGACCCCGAGACGCTCGACGAGCAGGACAGCCCAGTCGAACTGGGGCTCAACGACATCGGAACGGTCACGCTCCGAACCAGTTCCGTGGTGGTCGCCGACACCTACGACCACAATCGGGACTCCGGCGCTTTCATTCTGATCGACGAGCAGAGCAACGACACCGTCGGCGCCGGCACCATTCTCGAGCCACGCGTTGTCGTTCCCGGTGAGCAGACCCGCAACGACATCAAGTGGCATCCGTCTTCACTCGAACGTCAGCGGCGGTGGGCGTCGACGACCCAGAAGGGCGCGACGATCTGGTTGACCGGCCTGCCTGCCTCCGGAAAATCCACCGTCGCTGTGGCTGTCGAACGTGCGCTGGTCGACGCGGGACGCACCGCGTATCTCCTGGACGGTGACAACGTCCGCCACGGTATCTCCGACGATCTCGGGTTCTCGCCGGGAGACCGGGCCGAGAACATCCGGCGCGTCGGGCATCTCACTCGGCTGTTCGCCGATGCCGGCGTCGTGGCCATCGCGTCGATGGTCTCACCGCTGCGTTCGGATCGAGCAATTGCGCGTGCTCTCAACGAAGCTGCCGGGCTCACCTTCCTCGAAGTTGCCGTCACCACTCCCGTCGAAGAATGCGAACGCCGAGATCCCAAGGGCCTGTACGCGCGTGCGCGGGCCGGTGAACTGAAGGGGCTCACCGGAATCGACGCACCGTACGAGACTCCGGAGGACCCGGACCTGGCTTTCGACACGACAGGCGCTGACATCAACGAACTGGTCGGGCGGGTCATCGCATTGTTGGAGGAGCGCGAAACCGCCAGGCCCTAGGGGTTTTCGGTGTCCGACTCGAGGTAACCGCGGTCCGCGCTGTAGGCGGACCGCACGTTGGGTCGGACACCGATCTTCTCGAGGTACGCCGCCATGCGATGCACCGCCATCGCGCTTCCCAATGCCTCGTCCGGGAGACGATCATCCGTTTCGGCGCGCCACGTGTGAAGCTGCGAGGACAATTCCGCCTGTATTGCCGAGACTTCCGGTCGATCGATCAGATTGATCTTCTCGTCGGGGTCGGCACGAAGGTCGTACAGCTCCCGGGGTGCGCGTACCGCCAGATGCTCGGTGCCGAGCGCCTTTCCGGAAAGACTGTCCTCGATGTCGAGCGGTAGATCCAGAGCGGGGCGGACGGCGTAGTTCTCGATGTAGCTGTAGTCCTTGGTGCGCACCGCGCGAATGGGATCGAAACTGTCGTGAAAGGTCTTCTCCGTGAACAAGGAGGTTCGGACAGGTTCGGACGGCTCGGTTCCACGATCGACGAGGGCATCGGCGTGCGAGCGCCCTTCCACCTCGGTGGGGACATCGATACCGAGGAGATCGAGAATGGTCGGAACGAGATCCACACCGCTGAACAGTGTCTCGTATTCCTTTCCGCCACTGCGATACCGAGCCGGAGGCCGAGCGATCAACGCAATCCCGGTGCCCGGCGCGTAGAGCGTCGACTTGGCACGTGGGAACGCGGCGCCGTGATCGGTGAGGAAGAAGACCCACGTGTTCTCGTCGAGCCCCTCTTCCTCGAGCGTCCCGAGCAGATCACCCACCGCGGCGTCCGCTACCTCTACGCTGCCGTGGAATTCGGCCAGGTCCTCGCGTACCTGCGGCACGTCGGGAAGATATCCGGGAACCTCCAGCGCTGCGGTGTCCGCCGGGGTATAGCGATCGGCCGGGTACGGCCGATGCGTTTCGAAGAACCCCGTGGTGAGAAGGAAAGGCTCGGGCGGGAAGCGTCGTAGCCAGTTCTGGGCACGCGGAACCACGTAGTCGCAGAACGAGTTCGTGACGTCGTACTCGTGATAGCCGAGTCGCTTCGGGTACGCAGTCTCGTGCTGCATGCCGAAGAGCGAGGTGTACCAACCGTTGTCGGAGAGGATCTGCGGAAGCGTCTGCACCTCAGCGTGGTACTCCCAGCCGTGGTGCGCCAACCCGATCAGACCGTTGTTGTGCGGATACCTGCCCGAGAAGAGAGAACCGCGCGAAGGTGAGCACAGCGGCGCCGTCGCGTGTGCGTCGGTGAACCGGATGCCCTCTGCCGCCAGCCGGTCCAGGTTGGGGCTGTTGACCCCGGCGACACCGTAACTCGCGAGGTGTCGGCCCAGGTCGTGCCAATGAATGATCAGGACGTTATTTCGCGCAGCCGACACGTGGGCAAGGCTAGTTGCCCTGCCCACGTGCGGCAACAGCTCGAATCAGCAGGATCTCAACTGTTTCTGCCGAGCTGCCTGATCCAGGCGCGGGTGTCGGCCGGGTCGATGACGTCGTCCAGTTCGAACGTGGTCGCCGCCATCAGCGCCTTGCCCTGTGCGTAGGCCAGTTCCACGAACTGACCGAACAGAGTTTCCCGAGCCACCGGATCTTCGACGGATTCGAGTTCCTTGCGGAAACCGAGACGCACAGCACCTTCCAGACCCATCGGCCCGATCTCGCCCGTCGGCCACGCGACCGTGAACTCGGGGGCGTGGAAGGAACCACCGGCCATTGCCATGGCGCCCAACCCGTAACCCTTGCGCAGGATGATCGTTCCGAACGGCACGGTGAGGCGAGCACCGGCAACGAAGAACCTGCCGAACCTTCGAACCGTCGCCTCCTCCTCCGAATCCGGGCCCACCATGAATCCCGGTGTGTCGCACAGCGTCACCAGAGGGATGCGGTGCGCTTCGAGCAGTTCCAGGAAATCCGAAGCCTTGTCCGAGGCTTCCGCGTCGATCGCGCCGCCGAGATGCTCGCTGCTGTTCGCCAGCACACCGTACGGAACTCCTTCGACACGAACGAGTGCGGTGACTACACCGCGTCCGTAGTCTCGACGCAGTTCCAGGACGCTGTCGACGTCCGCGATTGCGTCGATCGCTCCACGAACGTCGTACGAGCGCAGGCGATTCTCCGGCACCACATGCCGCGAGAGCCGCGGATCCGGAGCCGTCCACTCTCCGCTCGCACCCTGGAAGTAGCCGAGGTACTGCTTGGCCAGCGCCACCGCATGAGCGTCGTCGTCAGCCACCAGGTGTACGACGCCGTTACGGCGCTGCACGTCGATGGGGCCGATGTCCTCGGGGCGGAAGTTTCCGAGCCCGCCGCCCTCGACCATGGCAGGGCCTCCCATGCCGATGTTGGCGTCGGGCGTCGCGATCAGTACGTCGCAGGCACCGGCCAGGGCCGCGTTGCCCGCGAAGCAGCGGCCGGACACGACAGCGACCATGGGTACGCGGCCGCTCAACGCCGCCATGGCACGGAAGGTTCCCAGTTCCAGGCCCGCCCCGGCGCCCGCGTCGGTGTCACCGGGGCGACCACCGCCGCCTTCCGCGAACAGCACTACCGGAACTCGCTTGCGATCGGCGATCTCGAGCAGGCGGTCGGTCTTGGCGTGATTGCGCATGCCCTGGGTACCGGCGAGCACCGAGTAGTCGTACGAGATCACGACGCTCTCGCCGCCGCTGATGGTCGCTACTCCGCCGATCAGTCCGTCGGCGGGTGTGTTGGCGATCAGGTCTTCCTCGCTTCGCCGACTGCGCTGCGCAGCCAGTGCGAGAGCGCCGTACTCGACCAGGCTGTCGTCGTCGACCAGGTCGTAGACGTTCTCGCGAGCAGTCCGCCGCCCCAGCTTGTGGCGCTTCGCCACTGCCGCGGGCCGCGCCGCGTCCAGGGTCACCTCGTGGCGAGCGATGATCTCCGCCAGATCGGGACGTACGTCGTCGAGGTCCACCTCGTCGACCTCGGCGAGCTTCGATCCCGCGCTTGCGCTACGGACGACGAGCAACGGTTCGCCCGCACTCACCGATCTCCCCGGTGACGACAGGATCCGGACCACTTCGAGGTCACCGGGCGCCGAGAGAACATGCTGCATTTTCATCGCTTCGAGGACGGCGACCTGGCCACCCGCATGGACGCCGTCACCGACTGCGGCAAGTTCGACGACGATTCCCGCCATCTGTGCACGGACCACGTCCTCGTCCGGCGCGATGTCCACACTCGCGGAGGGTGTTTGTGGGCCCGCTTCGGGAACGAGGTCCGCCAATCGAGAACCCAACCAGTCGACGTCGACCAGGCCGTCGCGGAAGTCCTTGTCCGACAGTATTGCCTGCAGGAATTCGAGGTTGGTCGCCACGCCGTCGATGGTGAACTCACTCAGAGCAGCAATCGACTTGCGCACAGCGGCAGGAAAATCCGATCGACGCGTGTGGGTGACGACCTTCGCCAGCAGCGAATCGTAACGCGCACTCGGCGAGAGTCCGACCGTACCGAAGGTGTCCACTCGCACGCCGGGTCCGCCCGGAGGAGTGAAGTTGTCGAGCGTGCCGGAGGACGGCAGCGCATTGCCGTCCGGCGTCATGGTTTCCATGTTGACGCGGGCCTGGATCGCAATCCCCGAAGCGTTTGCCACGGATCCGACTGTCTCCGATACCTTCTCGACAGCAGTGATTCCGGCTGGCAGGTCCAGGTCCTCGAACGGAACCCCGTCCGCGATCGCGAGTTGCACGGCGACGAGGTCGATTCCGGTGACCTCTTCGGTCACCGTGTGCTCCACCTGAATTCGTGGATTGACTTCGAGGAAGACGAATCCGCGTTCCTCGACCAGGAACTCGACCGTCGCGATGCCTCGGTAGCCGACCTCGGCGCACAGTCTTGCGGCCGCAGCGTGAAGACGCTCGCGCAGCGCCCCCGACAGCCCCTGCGCGGGCGCAACCTCGATCAACTTCTGATGCCGACGTTGGACGCTGCAATCACGGTCACCCAGAGCGAGCGCGTGGGTTCCGCCTTGCCCCGGCGCCGCCACGATCTGCACTTCGATGTGCCGAGCGTGCTCACTGAGTACCTCGGCGAACAGTGCCGAACTGCCGAATCCCGACTGGGCTTCGGCCGCACACACACGGTACGCGTCGTCGAGCGCTTTCAGGTCGCGCACCGCGCGCATGCCGCGGCCACCGCCGCCGCTGAGCGCCTTGATCATGATGCCGCGGGAGTTGCGCTCGAAGAATTCACGCACCTCGTCGAGGTCGGCGTTCGCCGATGTCGACGGCAGGACCGGTACGCCGGAGTCGACCGCCGCAGTGCGGGCGCTGGCCTTGTCGCCGAAAGTCCGGAGAACCTGGGCGTCCGGGCCGACGAAGACGATGCCCGCCTCGGTACACGCCTGCGCGAATTCGGCATTCTCACTGAGGAATCCGTAGCCCGGGTGCACGTGCGTGGCGCCCGTTTCGGCCGCGATCTTCAGCAGTGCGCTCTGATCCAGGTACGCGGATGCGCCCGAGGCTCCGAGCGGCACCGACTCCGTGGCCGCCGCGACGTGCGGACTGGACGCGTCGTCCTCGGCGTAAACCGACACCGTTTCGATCCCGAGTTCACGGGCAGTTCGAATGATCCGCAGCGCAATTTCGCCGCGGTTCGCAATCAGCAGTCTCACTTGTCCCCCTGAGTGCGCTCGAACAGATCGCCCTTGCGCACCTTTCCTGTTGCAGTCATCGGAAGCGCCTCGAGCACTTCCACTTCGGGCACCTTGTACGTAGCCATGTTCTCCTTGGCCCACGAGACGATCTCATCGGCCGCGGTGTCGGAACCCTCGACCAGCTGGACAAACGCAAAAGCCACCTGCCCCTTGTCCTGGTCCGGTTTCGGTACCACCGCAGCCTTTTCGATCGCCGGGTGCAGCATGAGCAGCGCTTCCACCTCGGAGGGGAAAACACTCATGCCGTTGGTCTTGATCATTTCCTTGTTTCGCGCCAGGTAGTGCAAACCACCACGCTCACTGAACTTTCCGACATCGCCGGTCTGCAACCAGCCGTCACGGATGGCGTCGGCGGTGGCAGCCTCGTTGCGGTAGTACGCGGAAAGGATCGACGGACTGCGCACGATGATCTGTCCGTGCTCACCGACGGGAACCGGCCTGCCGTCGTGATCGACGATCAGAACGTCGGTACCGGGCACCGGAATTCCGCAGAACACCGGCTCGCTTTTCAGGTCGTAGTCGCCGTCCTGGAAACCGAGAGTGATCGTGTCCGCGGTGTGGGTTTCGGTCATGCCGTAGCTCGCTTCGCGCAGAACACCGCCGGTAGCCTCGCGCCACCGCTGGCGCGTGGCCGGATCGAGTTTGAGAACAAACGAGACTGCCATGGCGTTCTGGAGTGTCGAGAGATTTCGCTCCGAGAACCCTGATGTGTCCATCAGTTCGACGTAATTGTCGACGGTTCCGACCAGCGAGGTCACACCGTAGGTCTCGACCGCGTCGAGCGTGGTCTCCGCATCCCAACGGTTCAGCAGAACAACGGTTCCGCCGTTGACGAGCGGAACCAGAATGCCGAAGTCCTCACCCGCGATCCAGAAGATCGGCAGAAACACCAGGGATACCGGCGGATTGGCGCCCACCTGGTCACCACCGGCAAGCGTCGCGGTGGCCGCGGTGTAAACCATGTGGCGCTGAGTGTGCTCACAGCCCTTGGGCATTCCCGTCGTTCCGCCCGTGTAGTTCAGGGCGGCGAGGGAATCGAGTTCGGTGGCAACGGGAGTCGCACGCTCACTGGTGATGATCGACTGCCAGTCGCTCAGGCGCGGATCGTCGACCTCGAAGGGCAGTTCGACGGTGGGGATCGCAGTCAGCATGTCCGATACTGCGGTCTTCGCGACGTGTTCGAGTGAAGTCTGTGAGCGAACCTTCTTCACCAGCTTCGAGAAAGTGTTCTGCGTCAGTAGGACCTTGACGCCGGCATCGTTGAGTTCGTGAATCAATTCGTGTTCACGGAAGAGCGGATTGATGGGCACGTGAACCGCACCGACCTTGAGAATGCCGAGCATCGCGATGTGGAACTGCGGGCAATTGACCAGGTGAACGCCGACGCGATCACCTCGTTCAACTCCGAGTGAAAGCAGCCATCCGGCAAAACGATCCGAAAGCTCGTCGTACTCGGCGTACGTGATGACGCGGCCGTAAAAGACGATTGCGGGAGTATCCGGCCGCTCGAGCGCCCAATGCCGCAAGTAGTCGACAAGTCCCCCGCCTTCGAGCGGATACTCGACGGCGCGGGGAATCCCGGCGGGCCAATGCGCCTGCTGCAGCGCAGAGATTTCCGCCAGAGCCGCTTCGAGCACGTCTTGTTCTGCCACCGATCACTCCATTCGTAAAAGAAATCTATTTCGACTCTTCGAACCCGATCAACCGTTCGGACATCGTCGTCATATCTGCAATGAACTGGTTCTGCTCATCGACACTCGCCTTACTCAGTCGTGCTCCACCGGCCATCTGTGCGTCCGAGATCATCTGAACGAGCACCGGGGGCGAAACGCAGGGATCTACATCGTGAACCTGTCGAATACGTTCGACGAAGCGTACGTAGCGGCTCACGAGCTTTTCGCGAACTGCTGACCAACTGCGCTCGACCTCGGAATCCACCCGCGCCCGGTGCTCGATCACCGCGAGCAGGTCCCCGTAGGTGTACACGGCCGTGATGAACGCCGACGTGGTCGTTCTGAGAACTTCGCGTAGATCCTCGGCCGCTGGCCCCTCCATGTGCTGGGCGTCGAGAAACCGTCGGCACATCATTTCGGCGACGGCACGGAAGGCCTCGTCCTTCGACGAGAAGTACGCGTAGAAGGTCGCTCGGGACACATCAGCCCTGGTGGTGATGGTCTCGACGGTCACGGCGTCGTATCCGAGTTCGCCGAAACAGAGAGCAGCGGTATCGAGCAGGCCGGCCCGACGTGGACCGTCCCCGAGCTTGCGGGCTGTCCGCGCTCGCTCCTGCGTTTCGCTGGTGGTCACCGTCACAGTGTGTGTTGACGTTGACGTCAATGTCAAGAATTGCGGCATCCTCGCCGCCGTTCTCGTCGGCTCAGTCGCGAAGATGGGCGAGAAGAAAATCGTCTCCCGGATCACCCGTGGGGCCGGCGACATGGTCGGCCCGGCGATCGTCGTCGTGGTGATCGGTGCGGCAGCGGTATTCGAGTAGTTCAGGCGTGGTGGGCCTCGCGTGCCGCCGTCTCCAGACGGTCGTTGTACTCGGCCCACCACGCCTCATCACCGGGAGCCAGATTGTTGTCGCCCGCCTTCATCCCAGCAGCTCCGTCGATCAGCTCCCGCACGATGTCCGCGTGGCCGGCGTGCCGATGGATCTCGGTGACAACGTGAACGAGTATCCGGTGCAATGTGACGTCGCGACGATCCTCCGGCCAGTGCTTCACGAAGCCGGGGGCGTCCAGATCGTGCTGCTCGATCGTGGCGTCAGCGAAAGCCCAGGTGCGGCGATAGGTTTCGACGATGTCGGCACTGGACTCATCGGCGCGGGCCCACATGTCGACGTTGAGTTCCTCCGAACGCAACCACGCCGGTAGATCGGGAACCCGACGGCCGAACGTCGGACCGAAATACCCGAGCTCGACGCCGATCATGTGTTTGACCAGTCCCAACAAGTTGGTCCCTGTCCGGGTCATCGGACGCCGAATGTCATACTCCGACAGCCCGTCGAGCTTCCAGACGAGCGCGTCACGTGCTGCCTGCAGGTACCGCTGGAGATCTTCCTTTTCCGAGTTGGTGGTCATGAAACCAACCTAAACCGAGTGGAGCAGACATTGACAGCGGTGGAGGATCTGACCGAGGTTGCCTCCCGGGCCGTCGCCGCCGAGCGTGACGCCCGGTCGGTGCGCTGGCACAACCCGG
>NZ_CAIJDS010000030.1:0-81472 GCF_903819475.1 Rhodococcus sp. UFZ-B548 | reverse complement strand
TTTCGTCGGTCCGTAAACCTTGGTCAATCCCCTCAGTTCAATCATGAGGAGAACTGTGCCTTACGGCGCTGACCAGCACATCGGTCCGGAGGATGACATGGACCCTGAGATGTGGAGACGGCAGTTCAGGGAAAACCCTGTCCTCGACCGGAAGTCGGAACTGCCGCGGCATGAGGGTAGGGCGCGTCGAAGTCGCCGTCGAACAATCGCCAGTAGAAGTCGTTCATTCTCGCAGCGGCGGGCGCGTGCCGGATCAAGATCGCGGCCACCTCCGGCGCCTCATCACCTGGGACATGACCTGTGGCGCATCGTCGTACGTACTGGTTGCGGGCGACTGGTCCGCCGTATTTCGGTCTCGGCACTCCGCAGACCTCGGTGACCAGCCAGTTGACCAGAAGCATGGCGGCGTAGTCGGCGTCATGGGTGGCATGGCGCCGGACGAAGTCATGTTCGGTAGTCGACAGGTCGAAGTGTGGGGATGTGGCCAGTCCGAAGTCGGTGAGATAGATCCGCTCCATATCGGTGCGCATGTTGCCGAAATGTCCGTCCATGTGCAGCAACTGTCGATCGCGTAAGAACGCCACGATCTCCGAAAACTGTCGCTCGACTTCGGCAGCTTTGGCGGCCGGGTTGTCATGCAGCCAATCCGAGATCGGGTGTGCGACGTACTCGCAGAACAGTACGAGGCTGCACGGCGCAGTGGCGAGTGCTTCGAGGCGGACCCGCGCTTCACTACTGGCGCAGGCGGTGGGAACGGAAGCGATGTCGGCGTGTTCGGGTGCAACCGGCGATCGACCGGGCAGCACCCGCCAGTGGTAAAGCATTGGGAACGACTGTGTTTCGCCGGCCAGAACGGCCTCGGTGACCATGACGTTCGCGGCCAGCTCTCGCCAGGCGTTGAAGCTCGGGCCCCCAATGCCGTACTGGCAGAACGTCGGCAAGTCGAAATGGTTGGAAGTAGAGCCCACGTCGGCGAGTTCCTGTTCGGTCAGTGGGATGTGTTTGGTGAATACCTGAACGCTGTCGAACCCGTTTTCGCAGACACCGACGAGTCCTGCGGCGCCGCCCACGCCTACGCTCGAGACTCGAGCGGTGTCGACCAGTCGGGCCAGTTCGACATCGTTCTGGGAAGACAGGAATGCTGATAGTTTCCGGTGGCGGTCAATCCTGACGTCCGTCATTCCGCGACTGTGCCACAGGCCCGTCCGGCTTCGATTTCGCGGAGCCGTCTGTCGAAGTCACCGATTCTGGCGGTGTCCTCGTAGTAGTCCTCCTGCTCGACGATTCTTCCCCACTTGGTTCGAACGAGAAGCACTGTTCGATTTTGATAGATGACGGCGCCGTCCGGGCCTAGGGCTCGGTCGTCGAATCGGACGAGCAGTGTCATGCGCCAGAGCGGACCACCGAAATACGCTTCGGTGACCGCGCCTTGAAGCCCCGCGTCGACAAATTCCTGGAGAAACGTCTCGATTTGGTCCCGTCCGGCATGCACTCCTGCCCACCGATGATCACCCTCGGCGAATCTGAGCACCGCGTGGTGGTGATAGGAATTCAACAGCGGCCGGTAGTTGCCGGAGTTGAGTGCACGGACGTCGCGTCGGAACTTGAAGATGAGTGCTTTGCGCAGAAGTGATCGCGAGACGATCGCCGTTCCGAAGCCCGCCGCGAACCATCGTTTCATCTTCGAAGCTTGTCGTGGCATCGAATGCCCTGTCAACGAAATGCCGGGGTCTGCTGATATCTGACAGAGAATTGAATATTGACAGTGACTGTCACAATAGGTGAGACTCGCACTATCGAGAATGGCCGGATCTCGGCCGAGGCGGGAGGACGTTGCTGATGTCACTACGGGAGAGACAACGGTTGCAGGTGCGAGCAGACATTCAACGTGCGGCATTCGATCTGTTCGCGCGTGACGGTTTCGAGGATGTGACCACCGAGCAGATTGCGGCAGCAGCGGGGGTGTCGGCGAGTACGTACTTCCGGCACGTTCGTAACAAAGAGGATCTGCTGTTGGACCCGGTCAGGCAGGGCGGTGCCGGGATCGTGACACTGCTCGAGGATCGCCCGGCAGCTGAGTCGGCTGATCTTGCGATCTCGCGGGCAATCCTCGAGCGTTCCAATGCTTTCGAGTCCGCGGAGATCGATCAGTGGCGAGCAGCGTTCCGCACCGCGCCGCACCTGATGGATCGAGTCGCGCTGATCGCGCCCGAGCATCGTGATCGGTTGGTGGAGTTGGTGGCACAACGAATGCAACTCGATCCTGAAAATGACAGCCGACCAGGACTACTCGTTCACTTGATGTTGGCGGCGGCGGAGTTCGGCTATCGGCAATGGATACGTAACCCCCAGAAGCGTGGGGCATCACTTCCCGTGTGCGTCGAGGGGGCACTCGACGCGGTTCAGGGATCCCGGTGGCGCACGCAGGATGACGATGACATGAAAGGTCGTGATCAGTGATGAACGAGAACTCTCGAAACTCCGAGCGCTCGGTAGTGGATGTGCCAGTGGTGGATGTGATCGTTGTGGGATCGGGGGCTGCCGGCATGTCCGCAGCCATCACTGCAGCCCGCAACGGACTCTCGACAATTCTCGTGGAGAAGTCGGAGTACTGGGGCGGTTCGTCGTCCCGGTCCGGGGGCGGAGTGTGGATTCCGGGAAACTCGATACTTCGCCACGAGGCGCCGGCGGATGATATCGACTCTGCGCGAACATATCTGAAGAGCATTGTCGGAGAGGATGCAGACACCGACCGCATCGACACGTATATCGATCGAGGCCCGGAAGCCCTCGATTTCCTGATTCGGCACTCTGCACTCGAGCTCGAATGGGTGAAGGGTTACTCCGACTACTTTCCCGAGGCACCCGGCGGACTTGCAAGCGGCCGCTCGTGCGAGCCGCGCCCGTTCGACGCGCGAGCTCTGGGCGACGATCTCGCGACCCTTCATCCGCCGTACATGAAGGTGCCGCTCAACATGGTTGTCCAACAATCTGATTACCGTTGGCTGAGCACGGGGGTTCGGCATTGGCGGGGGCCGGTGCGAATGCTTCGGGTGGGAATGAGATCCCTGGTCGCAAAAGCTCGGAAGAAGAAGCTGATCGGGCTCGGGCCGGCGCTCATGGCGGAACTGATGCTCGGAGTTCGGGACGCCGGAGTGACGGTCGAGCTCGGGACGAGGCTTGTGGATTTGGTTACCGACAATGATCGTGTCGTGGGTGCGCGACTCGAGTCCGGGGGAGTGCAGAGAACCATGCACGCTCGATGCGGTGTCATCCTCGCGTGCGGCGGGTTCGACAACAACGACGACATGCGAGGCGAGTATCAGCGCCGGCCGAGTAGTGCGCAGTGGACTCTCGGGGCACCGACCAATACCGGAGACGGTATCCGTGCAGCTCTACGCGTCGACGCGGCAATTTCGTACATGGACGACGCGTGGTGGGCCCCGTCGATTCCGCTACCCAAAGGCCCGTGGTTCGCCTTGGCGGAACGCTCGTTGCCTCGAAGCCTGATGGTCAACGCCAGCGGTCAGCGCTTCATGAACGAGTCGCTTCCCTACGTCGAAGCCGCGCACGCCATGTTCGGCGGAAAGTACGGCAGAGGTGAAGGGCCCGCTGAAAACATCCCCGCTTGGCTGATCTTCGATCAGACGTACCGTGACCGTTATCTGTTCGCGGGAGTGCCGGCGCGCAGGCCGATACCTCGGTCGTGGATCGAATCGGGTGCGATCGTGCGAGCTGGATCGATTGCCGAACTCGCTGCCGAGATCGGAGTGCCGGGCGATGCGCTGTCCGCCACCATCACACGATTCAACAGTCACGCGCGCGACGGAGTCGATCGCGACTTCGGCCGTGGGACAAGCAGATACGACCACTACTACGGCGACTGCACCAACAAGCCCAACCCCAGCCTCGGAGAACTCACGAAGGGGCCGTTCTATGCCGCGAAGATGGTGCCCGGAGACCTGGGGACCAAAGGCGGCATCAACACGGACGCTCGCGCGCGAGCGTTGCGCGCCGACGGTTCGGTCATCGACGGGCTCTACGCAGCAGGTAATACCAGCTCGCCGGTCATGGGTCATACCTATGCCGGTCCAGGTGCAACTATCGGTCCCGCAATGGTTTTCGGATATCTGGCCGCGCTCGATGCGGTCGGACGATCCCATGACGGTCGTGAACTCGACACCGAAGGCAGGAATAATGGTTTGGCAGATCGCCGTGGGTAGGGTTCCCTTGAGAGCGTGACCCACCTCAACATCGCCGACGTCGACTACTTCCTTCCTGATGGTCGACAACTGCTCAGCGGTGTCAGCTTTCGGGTCGGAAACGGTGCAAAAACTGCACTGATCGGGCCCAACGGGACTGGTAAGACGACATTGCTTCGCATTGTCGCCGGAGACGCCGTCGCTGACGAGGGAGCTGTCACTCGATCCGGAACACTGGGCGTGATGCGGCAATTCGTCGGCCAGGTTCGCGACGAGTCCACCGTGCGCGATCTTCTGTTGTCCGTCTCTCCGGCGCGGATCCGGGATGCAGCACTGGCGCTCGATACGGCAGAAAACGCGATGATCGAGCGCGACGAGGAATCAACTCAAATGAAGTATTCGCACGCGCTGGCCGATTGGGCCGATGCGGGCGGCTACGAGACCGAAGACTTCTGGGACAAGGTCACTACCGCGGCTCTCGGTGTTCCTTATGACCGTGCGAAGTGGCGCGCGGCCAACTCGCTCAGCGGTGGCGAGCAGAAACGGTTGGTTCTCGAAGCACTGTTCGCTGGGCCCGACGACGCACTCCTGCTGGACGAGCCGGACAACTACCTCGATGTTCCGGGCAAGCGATGGCTGGAAAAGACGATCTCGGAATCGTCGAAAGTGGTTTTGTTCGTCAGCCACGACCGCGAACTGATCGCCAACGCGGCCACCCACATCGTGACGCTCGAGCCCGGAATCAGCGGCGCAACGTCGTGGACCCACGGCGCTGGGCTGGCCAGCTACCACCAGGCCCGCGAGGATCGCAACGCTCGATTCGAAGAACTGCGTCGACGCTGGGACGAGGAGCACGCGAAACTGCGTGCTCTGGTTCTGCGATTGCGTGAAAAGGCCAAGTTCAACGACGGCGTCGCTGCGCGGTATCACGCCTCGCAAACCAGGTTGGCGAAGTTCGAGGAGGCAGGGCCACCCGAAGCGATTCCACTTCAGCAGAAGGTGACAGTTCGGCTGGCGGGCGGGCGAACCGCCAAGCGCGCGTTGGTATGTCAGGATCTCGAGCTGACCGGATTGATGAAGCCTTTCGACACCGAGATCTGGTACGGAGATCGGGTTGCCGTGCTGGGCTCCAATGGATCCGGGAAGTCACATTTCCTTCGTCTCTTGGCGGGTGGTGGGACCGATCCGGGGACTGAGCATCTGCCCGTCGAGGCGCTCGACATCGCGCCGGTCGAGCACGGGGGTACTGCGACGCTGGGTGCCCGGGTACGTCCCGGATTGTTTGCGCAGACCCATTCCAGGCCTGATCTGACCGGGAACACGCTGCTCGAGATCCTGCACATGGGCGACGAACACCGAAACGGAATGGGGCGTGAAGCGGCGAGCCGCGCGCTCGACCGTTACGGATTGTCCCAAGCAGCCGAACAGAAGTACGACGACCTGTCCGGCGGACAGCAGGCGCGCCTGCAGATTCTGCTCCTCGAGCTTTCCGGCGCCACGATGTTGCTGCTCGACGAGCCGACCGACAACCTCGACCTTCATTCGGCTGACGCGCTCGAACAGGGCATCGCTCAGTTTGCCGGCACCGTCATCTCGGTAACCCACGATCGTTGGTTCGCGCGCGGGTTCGACAGGTTCCTCGTCTTCGGATCGGACGGGAACGTGTACGAGAGCGAGTCTCCGGTGTGGGACGAGGCCAGGGTCGAACGAGCGCGCTGAGATCGAGCAGCCGCTTGCTACCTGGGGAGTGGCGGCAACTCGTTGATCATCGCGCGCAGGAGGCCCGGATCGCTGCGATCCGATCGAGGTGGGGGACAGCGCGAAAGATCGAGCAGTGTCGGGAAGCCCCACAGAACGCGACCTGGATCCACCCTGTCCACCGCCGAGTACCAGTGGGTGAGCGGCTCGGCGAGCGCCGCGTGAAGCTCGAAATGCCGTCGTCGGCGGCTGGGGTCTCCTTCGCGCTGCAGTCGAAGTTGCTTCGGTGACGGTATCGAGATGACGGTCAGATCCGCGAGACCCAGTTCGAGGCGCGCAAAAGCCGTCTCGACTGCCTCGAGCTCGTACTCGAATCGCTCCCGAGGTGCGGCGCCCACCGCGGCGAGACACCAGCTGTAGTGCAGTTTCAGCGGGTCGCTGTCGCAGAGCGCGATCCCGGTTCTCGATTCGAGTTCTTCCGCTTGCGACCATCGCTTCGAATTGACCGTTGCCCAGTAACTTGCCTGGACGTCGAGATCCGTGCCGTCCGGCTCGCGCCCCGTGGGCTGATACTCGGCGACGAATCCTTCCGCTGCCGTTTGTCCACCGAGTTGGGTTCGGCACCAGGTGGTCTTGCCGGCGGCGCTGGGTCCTTCTACTGCGACGATCACCAGTTCATTCTCCATAATGATTGGGGCGGTTGGTTTTTGCTCGTTGCCAGGACTCTCTTAACATCTGAATGGGGCTGTTTCGCGTTCCGACACGGCCTGTTTCGGTGCGGTGGGTCACAAAATCGCAGTGACGGTTGCCACATAACGGACGGATAACGATCGGTATGGTTGAAGCTCGAATCAACTAGTTGACCTGTGGTTATTTCTTGAATCTCGACTGAATCTGGTACGGCAGTGCCGGAAAACTGCCCCGTGACCAATCCGTGACCATCGCCTACGGTCGTTGACAGCCCGAAACTACCGGGCAAACACCGACCCGCAACTGCGTGCTTCTGCCCCGCGGGTCCGGTACTCCCGAAACCTTCGCGGGGCAGGAGTGAAACAGACGAGTCGATCGACGAGACGTGAAAGCGTCCGGGCCGACCTCGTCCGCGGTAGCGGAGAGGATTTACCCAATGACCAGCATCACCTTCAAGCGCGCCCTCGGCGCAGTTGCAACCGCAGGCGCAGTCGTCGCAATCCCGCTCGCCATGAGCACCGGCACTGCTTCGGCAGCCGGCCACGACTGGTCCGGAGTCGCAAACTGCGAGTCCTCCGGTAACTGGGCCGCCAACACCGGAAACGGCTTCTACGGCGGACTGCAGTTCACGCAGAGCACCTGGAACGCATTCGGTGGATCGGGCAACGCTGCCAACGCCAGCCAGTCTGAGCAGATCCGTGTCGCCGAGAACGTTCTTGCAGGCCAGGGCGTCGGCGCGTGGCCCGTCTGCGGTCAGTACCTGACCACCGGCGCCACCGCAGGCAACTACGAGGCCGCAGCAGCCCCCGTCACCGCTGAGGCTTCCGTCGAGTCGGCTCCGGCAGCAAGCACCGGAAGCGGCAACTACGTGGTCAAGGCAGGCGACACCCTGTCGAAGATCGCTGCTGCACACGGCATCTCGCTCGAGAACCTCGCCAGCCAGGTCCCGAACATCAACCTGATCTTCCCGGGACAGTCCCTCTCGGTCTAGTCTCGTGGCCGTTTAGGTCCTCATTGCGTCGAAATTGTCCGGAGCTGATGCAGCCCCGGACAATTTCGGCGTTTCTGCGTTCGCAATGAGCTCTGCCGCTTCCGTGTGGATGGGATCAAGATCCTGGCGCCACCCCAGAATGTGCAGTGCCGACCCGGCGATGACGGCGGCGTCGGGGATCGGGGTGCCTTCGAGTGCGTCGGCTCGCGCGCTGATCACGCTTTCCACCAGGCGAAACGGAAGCTCGGCCAGGTGAGTTGATGCTGGATCGTCAATCGCGTCGAGCACTGCCTGGGCGAGGGCCCGGTATTGCTCGCGAAGCCGATCGCGATCGGCTCGGAACGACATGAACCTGTCGCTTCTCAGTTCCGGCAAGAGATAGAGGACGCCGAGGTTCCACCGTCCGGTGATCAGTTGGGCCGCGTCGATGTACGAAAGCGCGTACAGCTTCACCTCGGGTGAGGTGCCGAGTGGCCTGAGATTCTCCGCGAAGTCCAGCGCCGGAGTCACGGTGTCGGCGAGCAGTGCAACCAGGATGTCGTCCTTGGTGGCGAAATGGTTGTACAGCGACGCCTGACGCATTCCGACTGCTTCGGCGATGTGGCGTGTCGACGTCGCGGCGAAGCCTCGGGTGGTGAACAGTTCAGCGGCTGCATCCAAGATCTCCGCCCGGGCAGTCCCACCCGGGCGTCGGCGAGCGGTCAGGCGGGGTCGTCCGGGGCCGGCGTTGGTCACGCCTTCCATAGTGGCAGGCTCTGGCCTTACATGCGGGGTGGCCGTCGCTGTGAGCATTCGGTCACGTGCTCGAAACGTACTCAACGAGCCTGTTACAGAATCAGGCGAATCGTATACGCGGGCGTCACCTGCGGCGAGTGGATTTCGCGAAAACTATCAATCGACAGTTATTCGCCTCTGAATCGCTTCGCCGAAGGAGTACGCCGTTGAGTGCAACCACCCCGGCTGCGCAGCCCACCACCGCATCCGCACTCGCCTCTTCGCCTCACGACGACGGTGACCTCGCGGAGTTCGGCTACGAGCAGCAGCTGCATCGATCGCTGGGAAAGTTCGCGTCGTTCGCCGCGGGCTTCTCCTTCGTTTCCATCCTGACCACGATCTTCCAATTGTTCGGCCTCGGTTTCGGTTTCGCGGGTCCGGCGTTCTTCTGGACCTGGCCCGTCGTCTTCATCGGTCAGTTCATGGTTGCTCTCAACTTCGCGGAACTTGCTGCCAGATATCCGATTTCGGGCGCCATCTACCAGTGGTCGCGGCGGATGGGTGGCGAAATCGTCGGCTGGTTCGCCGGTTGGTTCATGATTCTCGCTCAGATCGTCACCGCGTCCGCCGCCGCGATCGCCTTGCAGGTCGTGCTCCCCAATGTGTGGAGCGGGTTCCAGATCATCGGTGAGGACAGTGCACTCACCTCCTCGAGCGGTGCTGCCAATGCCGTGCTGCTCGGTTCGGTACTTCTGGTTCTGACCACCTTCATCAACTGCATCGGCGTCAACTGGATGTCGCGTATCAACAACATCGGCGTGACCTGCGAAATCGTCGGTGTCATCGCGGTGATCGGGATGTTCTTCACCCACGCTCAGCGCGGACCGGACGTCGTCTTCGACACCGGCAGTGCCGGCGGTCAGCCCGGATACGCCTGGGCGTGGATCATGTCCGGACTGATGGCTGCCTACGTCATGGTCGGCTTCGGTTCGGCAGGCGAACTGGCCGAGGAGACCCGCAACCCCCGACGCGTCGCACCTCGTACGATCCGCCTTGCACTCTCCGCTTCCGCACTCGGCGGCGGCTTGATGATCCTCGGCGCGTTGATGGCAGCGCCCTCACTGACCGACGGACGCCTGGCCACGGAAGGTTTGCCGTACGTACTGACCTCTATTCTGAGTTCGCCGTGGGGCACGGTCTTGTTGATCGACGTCTCGATCGCAGTGTTCGTGTGCACCTTGGCCATTCAGACTGCTGCTTCACGGCTGATGTTCTCCATGGCCCGCGACGGGCGGCTTCCTGCCTCGCAGGTACTGGCAAAGGTCAACCCCCGCACTGGAACACCTATCGCGCCGTCCGTCCTCATCGGTCTGGTCTGCATTGCCGTCCTGGCCGTCAACGTGGGCAACTCGGCAATTTTCGCAACCCTGTCCAGCGTATGCATCATCTTGATCTACTTGGCCTACCTCATGGTGACCGTGCCGCTGCTAGTTCAGCGTCTCAAGGGATGGCCTCGCACGGCAGTCGGCCCCAAGTTCGACGCCGAAGGCAAAAAGCTTTTCTCCCTGGGCATCTGGGGAGTTCCGGTCAACATCGCCGCGGTTGTGTACGGCGCGCTGATGGTGATCAACCTGTCATGGCCACGAGCCGAGATCTTCAACCCCACCGGGGAGTACCCCATTCTGCAGTGGGCCGCGCCCATCACGGTAGCGCTGGTCGTGGGGCTGGGAGTCGCTTGCTTCCCACGTGGCCGCGCCACCCCGAATCCCGTCACGATCGGAGCCTGACCATGAGTACTCAGACCACCGCCGGAGCGCGCGAGCATGCCCGGTCCCAGGCCGGAACAATCACAGACTCCATGCCGGTGTTGCCGGCCACCCGCTGGCCGAACCCGCCCGACGACGTCGCTCCCGAACGTCTGACCTGGGCTGAAACAGTGCCAGGTGGGCGATACACGACCAAGGTTCTCGCCCGTGGAACCCGATTGCGACTTCGCGACATCGTCGGCAGCGCCTGTGCAAACATCGTGCTCTACCGCGCCGACGCCCCCTGGGAGCGTCTCAACGTCGCCGATACCGTCAAGGTGCCATGGCAGGCCTATCTCGGTGTCGGGCACCCGTTGCTCTCCGATCAGGGGCGAGTACTCGCGACGGTGGTCGCCGACACGTCGGGTCACCACGACGCGTTCTGCGGAACGACGTCACGCGCTACCAACGAGGCGAAGTACGGGCGGGGTTCGCTGCACAGTGCCTCACCCGCCGGTCGTGAACTGTTCACCGTCGCTGCCGCGAAGAACGGACTCGGGCCGCAGGACATAGCGCCACCGTTGTCCTTCTTCCATGGTGTCCGCGTCGAGGCCGACGGCGCTCTGACCAGTACGGGTTCCGCCGGCGCCGGCGCGACGGTCGACCTTCTGATCCACCTGCCGGTCATCGTGATGATCGCCAACACCGCGCACCCACTCGATCCGGCGCTGGAGTTTCCCACCACGTCCCTCGAAGTGCTCGCGTGGAACGCGGCCGACGAACTCGGCAGCCTTGACGATCTCGGGCCGGAATACCAACGCGCAGTGCTCAATACCGAAGACGCCTGGACGGCTTCGAACCTGGAGGAGATCGCATGACCACCACCTTGGATGTCCCCGCCCTCGTTCCCGGAACGGTGATCCTCGACGAGATTGCTGACGCGTTCGGGCCGTGGTCCGCAGTTGTCCGCGCCGGCGACGTCCTGACAATCGTCGATCTGCACGGAAATCAAGCCGTCGACACACTCGTCTTTGCCGGTGACGATCACAGCGTTCGGTACTCGGCAGCAGCGACGGTCACAGCGCAGCAGAATCTGTTTCTGACCACAGGATCCGTGCTCCGAAGTGACGACGGAACTCCACTCATGACCCTGGTCGCGGACGAGGTCGGAAACCACGACACCGTCGGCGGAGCGTGCTCACAGGAATCGAACACCCTGCGATACGGCCACCACACCAAGCATCAGCACGCGTGCGTAGAGAACTTCCTCGTCGAGGGCGCAAAATGGGGGCTCGGCAAGCGGGACCTGGTGTCCAACATCAACTTCTTCATGAACGTCCCGGTCGACCCCGACGGCACACTCGGAATCGTCGACGGACTGTCTGCGCCAGGCAAGCGGCTCGCGTTGCGTGCCGAACGCGACGCGCTCGTCCTCGTGTCCAACTGCCCGCAGATCAACAACCCGTGCAACGGCTTCGATCCGACGGCCGTCCGCATGATCGTCACACGGCCGGAGGCAGACGAATGAACGCAAAACTGACCATCGTGCGTCCCGGAATGTTGACGACGGTTCAGGACTATCCAGGGCGCGTCGGGTACTGGCAGATCGGTGTCCCACCGTCGGGCCCGATGGACGACCTGTCGTTTCGGTTGGGAAACACCGCACTCGGAAATCCCGAAGGCGCACCCGGCATCGAATGCGCGATGGCCGGACCTGCGATGACGTTCGACGAGGACACCACGGTGTGCGTCACGGGCGCTCCGGTGTCTGTGACCGTCGACGGCATCGCCCACGGTCAGTGGCGTCCCGTTTTCGTCCCCGCTGGAGCGGTGCTCGACGTCGGGACGCTCAGCGGCCCAGGACTGCGCATCTACGTACTCGTCCAGGGCGGAATCGAGACCGACGACTATCTCGGCAGTGCGTCGACCTTTACCCTGGGCCGGTTCGGTGGACACGAAGGTAGGACTTTGCGGGCGGGGGACGTTCTCAAACTCGGACAGGCGACCGGCGCAGCGGGAGGTGTTCCCGCCGAGCATGTTCCGGCGATACACACGTGCTGGGAACTTGCGGTGACCGAGGGCCCGCACGGGGCGCCGGAGTTCTTCACCCGCTCCGACATCGACACGCTGTACGCGACCGAGTACGAGGTCCACTTCAACTCCGACCGCACCGGAGTCCGGTTGATCGGTCCGAAACCTGACTGGGCCAGAACCGCCGGCGGCGAAGCGGGACTTCACCCTTCGAACATCCACGACAACGCGTATTCGATCGGTGCACTCGACTTCACCGGCGACACGCCCATCCTCCTCGGGCCCGACGGACCGAGCCTCGGCGGCTTCGTCTGCCCGATCACGGTGGTGTCTGCTGATCGCTGGAAGCTCGGACAGTTGGCTCCCGGGAACAAGATTCGCTTCGTGCCGGTCCGCGCCGAACGGGCAGCCTCCCGCCGTGACCTCGGAGTATCGCGTCGAGCGTCCAATTCGGTTGTTCATTCTTCCGGTGGTGACGGCGACGACGGCGTCATAGCCCGCCGTGACGGCGACACCGCGGTCACGTACCGGCGCTCAGGCGATGACAACGTGTTGGTCGAATACGGCGACATGAATCTCGACCTGTCGCTACGTGCGCGTGCACATGCACTGCATCAGCGACTCGAAGCCGAGAAGCCGGCTGGACTACTCGATCTCACCCCGGGAATCCGCAGCCTGCAGGTCCGCGTCGACCCAGACGTGCTGCCCGTCGGCAAACTGATGGGAATGCTCGCCGAGGCGGAGGACACCTTGCCTGCGGCCAACGAACTCGTTGTGCCCAGTCGCACTGTGCGGATGCCACTGTCGTGGGACGACCCGGCTACGCGCGAAGCGATCCAGCGGTACATGCACGGAGTGCGCGCGGACGCGCCGTGGTGCCCGTGGAACATCGAGTTCATCCGCCGGATGAACGGTCTCGAATCCGTGAACGACGTGTTCGACACCGTTTTCGGCGCCGAATACATGGTGCTCGGGCTCGGCGACGTCTACCTCGGAGCTCCGGTCGCGACGCCGCTCGACCCACGTCATCGCCTTGTCACGACCAAGTACAACCCCGCCCGCACCTGGACCCCCGAAAACGCCGTCGGGATCGGTGGGGCTTACCTCTGCATCTACGGCATGGAAGGCCCAGGTGGGTACCAGTTCGTTGGACGTACGACGCAGGTGTGGAATCACCGCCACCCCGCGAAGTCGGGCCCGTTCGAGGAGGGCACCCCCTGGTTGCTGCGATTCTTCGACCGGATCTCCTGGTACCCCGTCGAGCCGGAAGAGCTGATGGATCTGCGCGCGGACACTGCGGCCGGCCGCGGCGGGGGAGTCGAGATCGAGGACGGCAGCTTCTCGCTGGCCGAGCATCAGGAGTTTCTCGCGTCGAACTCGCGCTCGATCGAGGAGTTCCGCGCGATGCAGTCCGTCGCATTCGGAGCCGAGCGTCAGCGCTGGTCCGACGCGGGAGAGTTCGCGCTGCCCGGTTGATGGTCGAGTGAGCACAGTGGTCTTCGAGTGAGCACCGCTTCCAGAGTGTCGGAAGCGGTGCTCACTCAGCAGTAACGGTGTTCAGTCCGCCTGGAACGGGCAGCAGATGTTTGCGTCAGCGAGTCAGAGCGCGATTGAACAGATCGATGAACGGGCGAGGCGACGGGGTCTCGGTGGGCCGGAAAGGCGCAGAATCCCTCGACGCGGATACCCACTCGGTTCTGCTCACCCGCGACAAGTCGAGCTGATATCGGGTGTCGGCGGCGAGTCGGTGCAGGAAGAGTGTTCCGGTTCGCCCGTTTCCTTCCCGAAACGGGTGGGCATGATTGAGCGTCGAGTACACCGATGCGAGCGCGAACGACGCAGCGCCGTGATCGAGCGCTACCCAATCGACGGCGGCGATGATCTCTTCCACCTCGGACAGGTAGTTCCGAATCGCCGAGACCGGAGCAAACATTGCCGCACCTTTCCTGATGTCGACGGTTCTGATGTGTCCGGCCCACTGGTACAGATCTTGGAAAACGTGCTGGTGAAGTAGGAGAAGTTCGGCTGTGTCTCGCGTGTGCGGTACGAGGTTGCCGCCGAGATGCGCCTCACCCAGACGAAGCGCGGTCGCCGCGAACTCGAGTGATTGCAGTGCGGCGGGATCTCGCACGTCGAAATTGTTCTCGAGCACCGATGTACCGCGATAGACGTACGGCGCTGATCTTCGCCAGCGGATCCGCGGGGGAATTGGTGACGACAGGCCGACGGCTCGCGCCAATTCCTGCTCGAAATACTCACGCCGAGAGAGTATCCCGATCATGACGGCCTCGAGTTCCGCGATCTGCTCGTTACTCGGATCCCAGCCTTCGAGGCGCTCCGCCGCCAGAACCTGTTCGAGCGCAGTGCGATTCACGGGTCGATGTCGGGTAGCGCCGACGCGGACGCGGCATATTCGAGTCGTCGTTGCACACCTGCGACCTCGCGCACTGCATTGCTCAGCAAGCTCCGCGAGAGCGGAGTGAGTTCGGAGATCACGACTTCGTCGGTCGGTGGCCGACCTGCCGCGAACTGATCGGTCTGGTGGCGGACACGAATCTGCTGCAACACCTCGAAAGATTCGATCAGTACCTGGGCGTCGTTGTCGAGTAGGAAACCGCTTCCCGCTGCAGCCTTGAGACGTTCGAGTGTCGAACTCGTGCGGGCGCCCACGGAAATCCCCGCCCATCGAGCGATGTTCACGATCGGTTGGACGGCGCTGGCTTTGAGGTCGACGGTTCCGGTCCGACGCGTCATCACGTCCTTGAACGAATGGAGCTTTGCCTTGTCTCCGACCGCTTCGCGAAGGAGCAGTCGCATGACGGCCGGGTGCAGTCGCAGTTGATCCAACGCCGCAGGGCGAGGATCCAACGCCGGATCGCCTGCGACGACGCGGGCATCCGCCAGCATCGACAACATGACCAGGGCTTGGTCCTGGTACGGATTGGATACCCATTTCCGCAGCGCAGTGCGCCATTGTGGGAGCGTCCGAGCAAACCTGGCCTGGGTCGCGACGGCGTTCTTGGTGTCGCGAGGGAACCCGCAGAGATCGAGGATGTCGTGGATGGTCTTCGCGGCGTCGGCTCCCTCGTGATGAGATTCGCCGCCCCACACCAGCGCACTGTCGATATCCGAAGAGGGGAGCGCTTCACGCCTGGCGACGCTGCCGAGCGACAGCCACGCGAAATCCGGTCGCTCGTCTCCGCCCACCACCAATTCGATGGCTCGCCTGACCGTCACGTCGATCAGCACGGCCAGCGTCGCGCCGATGTCGAGCGGTGAGACCCGTGAGGCCACCAATTCCGTCACCAGAACAGGGACCGCGCGGGCTGTTTCGACGAGGTGGGCGTCGTCCTGTGCTGTGGCGAGCGCTGCGCGCAGTTCGAAACCCTGATTGGTGGCCGAAGTCAGGAGGTCGCTGAGTTCGAGCACACCCATCAGTGCGCCTGCCTCGGTCACGACCGGGAGATGGCGCAATCCGTACTCGAGCATGTCGGTCACGGCGTCGGCGCCCAATCGATCCGGATCGACTGTCACTGCTGACGGCGTCATCACTGTTGATACCGGCTGATTGCTGTCGATACCACCGACTACCACGCGAGCGCGTAGGTCACCTTCGGTGAAGATTCCGAAACCGCTTGTCTCCGTCGGGATCACAACAGCACGGCGGCCCGCATCGGTCATCAACTTCGCGGCCTCGCGGATGGTTGCCTGGCCGTCGCAGACAATTGCGGGCCCGCGCAACAGGTCTCGCACCCGGCGCATGGCGGGACTCTGGATGCCTTGCCCCGCCGAGTGCCCCGTCATGGGGTCATTGTCGCAGGTGTGTCCGTTTCAGGCAGCGGAGGGTGAGATGTCAGAGACCGCCGAGTCGCGAGAGTACGTCGAGAGCGGAATCCGTAGTACGCCAGAGTGCGTCGATCTCCTGTTCTGCGCCGGGACGTGTCTGCGGATTCTGGAGGGCGAATCCGTTGGCCAGTGTGATGGTGTTGTATCCGCTGTCGGCGGCGCGGAGCAGCAGTTCCGAGGGCTGCGAGTTTCCGGCCAATCGGTCGAGTCCTTCGCCGACGAAGTAGAACCGCCAGAGCGGCCCCAGATCGGCGTCGTACTCGGCCTTGGTGAGGGTCACGATCGAACCACCCTTGACGGCAATGGAATCGACGATCTTGTAGAAATCCGTGACATCCTGCGCAGTGGTTCCGGACGTGGCGACGGCGTGAGCGAGGTCGACGGTGAGATGCGCGTTGTAGCCGGCCATGGCAACCCGTGCTGGACTGGCATCGCACTGACGTGTCAGGGCGAAGTAGTTGGTCCACGCCGGATCGGTGGGAGTACCGGTGAACTCCGCATGGACGTTCACCAGGTACCTGCGCAGCAATTCGAAGCTGACGGAATGGGCCCACTCGTCATCGGCGAAGGCCGCAGGGTCTCGCTGCAGCGGCATCACCGCCTCGTGTTCGACAGCGTCGAGGCCGATGGAGAACAAGCCTCGCCAATCGTGGTGTGAGACGAGGATCGACGTGATCTCACGATGACGTTCGACAGCGGTCTCGAGCCGAGGCAGTCCGGCACCGGTCAGCGTCGTGACGTCGCTGAGTTCGACAATCCGGCCCACCTCGGCATTGCTCAGAGGGCTACCGCAAGCCGTCGAAAGACTCTCGCCCGGATCTGCGAGTGCAGAACCGGGCGAGAGGAAAGCGGCGGTGATGCCGAGCGCGAGCGTCAACGGATACAGCCGCATCGGATTCATCGGCTCAGACTAGGCGTCCATTTTCACAATTGTCCGGATTGGCGATCAGCTGAGAACCGCGTCGGCCTCGATCTCGATGAGCAGAGCGGGGTCGATCAGCGAGCTGACCTCGAGGATGGTCGTGGCGGGACGAATCTCGCCGAACACTTCACCGTGCGCCAGAGCAGCCTGCTCCCACTGCGTCATGTCGCGCAGGTACATGCGAGTGCGGATGACGTCGTCGAGCGAGGCGCCGGCCTCGGCAAGTGCTGCCTTGATTGTTTCGAGCGCTGCGCGGGTCTGATCTGTGAGGGTCTCACCAGGAGCGGTAGTACCAGAGACTGCGACCTGGTTACCGATGCGCACGGCACGGGAGTAACCGATCTTGGGTTCCCATTCGGAACCGGACGAAATATTGATTCTGTTCGGCGTGCTTGTGTTCGACATGGCCCGAATTCTGCCAACAACTTCCCGGCCGTGGTGAGGCACGGTCGGGTATTCGCTCCATCTTGACATACCTTAGAACAAGTGTTCGACTTGGGGCCATGAGGTGGTCGGGTCAGGCATTGGATGCAGATGACGGAGCGCTACCCGGACTCGAACGAGCCGGGTTGGTTCGCTCCGTGCAGACTCCCGAGTTCGAGGGAATCACGTTTCACGAGGTGCTCTGCAAGAGCGCGCTCAACAAGATGCCCGAAGAGTCGACGTTGCCGTTCAGCTTCACCGTCAACGCTTTTCGTGGTTGCTCGCACGCATGCCGATATTGCTTCGCGAGACCGAGTCACGAGTACCTCGACCTCGACGCCGGCGCGGATTTCGATTCCCAAGTGGTCGTGAAGACGAACATTGCCGCGGTGCTCCGCAAGGAATTGGCGCGAAAGTCCTGGAAACGGGAGGCAGTGGCACTGGGTACCAACACTGATCCTTATCAGCGAGCGGAGGGCCGATACCGCTTGATGCCCGGCATTATTCGCGCGTTGACCGAATCGGGAACTCCCTTCTCGATCTTGACGAAGGGAACTCTGCTCCGACGGGACCTGCCGCTGTTGAAAATGGCGGCGGCGCAGGTCGACGTCGGAATCGGAGTGTCGTTGGCGATCAACGACGCTGCACTTCAGAAGCAGATCGAGCCTGGTACCCCGTCACCGCGGGCGCGTCTCGAGATGATCCGGGCCATCACCGACGCGGGATTCTCGTGCAATGTCATGGTGGCGCCGGTCATTCCGTTCCTCACCGATTCCACCAGTCACCTCGACGGTCTGTTCGAGGCACTGTCCGAAGCCGGTGCGACGAGTGTGACGGTCTTCCCGATGCACCTGCGGGGGAGTACTCGGGGTTGGTTCATGAATTGGCTTGCTCAGGAACATCCGGCACTCATCCGTCGCTACCGCGAGCTGTACGGGCGGGGTGCGTATGTCACTCCCGAATACAAGCGTTGGCTCGCAAGCCGTGTCGAGCCATTGGTCGAGCGTCATGGGTTGGGTGGTCGTTCGGAGCATCGAGACGTCAGTGCGGCTGGCAGTGAACCGCGTGAGGCGCCTCGGGAACTGGTGGGTGCGGGAGCAGCTCTCACCTTGTTCTGACGGCCGCGGGCGCGCAAATCGGAGGCGCCCCGGACGTTTGCCGGGCTACATTCGCCTGGTGCTACTCACACTGACGTCCACCCCGACCCCGCAGACTCCTGATGCGACCGCGTTGAGCTACCTGCTGCACAAACATCCCGACCGCGTGCAAAGCTTCGACTTGGCGATCGGCACCGCCACGGTCCTGTACCCGGAGGCCTCGGCCGAAAAGACCACGGTGGCAGTGATTGTGGACGTCGACCCCATCGAACTTGTGCAGAGTAGGTATCGACGAGGCAAGAGTGGCGACAACTTTTCGCTGGGGGAGTACGTCAACGATCGGCCGTATGCGGCGTCGTCCATACTCTCGGTTGCTCTGTCGAAGCTGTTTCGCACCGCGTTGACGGGAACGTGCAAGTCGCACCCGGAACTCGTCGGAGCCGAACTCGCGTTGACCGTCTCGATTCCGGTGGTTCCGTGTGGCGGCGATGCGGAATTGCCTCGTCGGCTGTTCGAGCCGCTGGGCTGGGACGTGACCGCGATACCGGTGCAGCTTGATCCGCACCTACCGACGTGGGGAAACTCCGACTTCGTGTCGCTGACACTGACCGGGGAACACACGGTGCAGAGTGCCCTACGGCACCTCTACGTGCTGTTGCCCGTCCTCGACGATGTGAAGCACTACTGGGTGGGACCTGACGAGGCAGACAAATTGATCCGCGTCGCTGGAGAGTGGTTGGCGTCGCATCCGGATTCCGCGCTGATCATGTCCCGCTACCTGGCTCGTCGACGCGACCTGGTCGAATCGGTGGTCGATCGACTGATTCCCGAACAAGCTGAGGCGCAGATCGAAGCACCGAGACCGGATCCGCCGCTGGCACGCCTTCGCGTCGACGCAGTTTTGGCGACGCTTCAGCGACTGCACGTGAGAACAATTGTCGACATCGGTTGTGGCGAAGGTAAATTGCTCGAGGCGCTGATGCCGCACGCTCGATTCGACAAACTTGTCGGCGTCGATGTGAGCGCGCGCGAACTGACACGGGCGCAACGCAGATTGAAGTTCACCGAAATGTCCGACGTCCAGCGTGAACGTGTGTCTTTGATGCAGTCGTCCGCGACGTACCGCGACGCACGCTTGAAAGGCTTCGACGCAGCCGTGCTGATGGAGGTGGTCGAGCACGTCGACACGGCGCGCCTGCCGGCGCTGGTCAGATCGGTCTTCGTGGACGCAGCACCGCAGTATGTGCTGCTGACTACTCCGAATGCCGACTACAACGTGCTGTATCCGGCGTTGGCCGCGGGAGAGTTCAGGCACCCCGATCACAGGTTCGAGTTCTCCCGGACCCAATTCGACGACTGGGCAACCGAAACGGCCCGAGTCCACGGCTATTGCGTGGAGTTCGAATTTATCGGAGCAATTGATCCGGTCCTCGGCGGGCCGACACAGATGGCAATCTTCACGAAGGAGGCACGAACGTCATGACGGTGTACGAGATTCCAGATCTCGCCTTGGTAGTACTCATCGGCGTCAGTGGCTCGGGAAAGTCGACCTTTGCGGCGCGCCACTTCGGTGACTACGAAACCCTCTCGAGTGACACATTCAGAGGGTGGGTCAGTGACGATCCGAACTCACAGGAGTCGACGTCCGATGCTTTCGAAGTGCTGGAGTTCGTCGCGGCCAAGCGTTTGCGACGCGGACGCCTCACGGTGGTCGACGCGACCAACGTGCAGCCCGCTGCGCGCAAGCGACTCGTTGCGTTGGCTCGCGAGCACGACATACTGCCGGTGGCAGTCGTGCTCGATGTTCCGGAATCGGTCTGTTCTGCACGAAACGACGCTCGCTCTGATCGGACGTTCGGACGCGACGTGATTCGCCGCCAGCACCAACAGTTGACTCGCTCGCTCCGCGGGTTGGGTAAGGAAGGCTTCCGTTCGGTTCACATCCTCAGAGGTGAGGACGCGGTTTCCGAAGCCACATTCTTGCGCCACCCGCTCCGCAGCGATCTGCGTGTCGAGCGTGGTCCGTTCGACGTCATCGGTGACATCCACGGATGTCGAAGTGAGCTCGAGACGCTCCTCGTGAAACTCGGCTACACCGTCGACTTCGGGACGGATGGCAGAGCTGTCGATGCGGTGCCGCCGGACGGGCGAACTGCCGTCTTCCTCGGTGACTACGTGGATCGAGGTCCGGATTCGGTCGGTGTGCTGCGTCTGGTCATGGGGATGGTCGCGGCGGGACATGCGATAGCGGTTCCGGGCAACCACGAGAACAAACTCGTCAAGGCGCTGCGCGGTAAGAAGGTCACGCCGAGTCACGGACTCGCCGAGACCCTCGAGCAGATGGCCACCGAGTCGGCGGAGTTCCGCGAAAGCGTCGTCGACTTCTGTGACGGTCTCGTCGCGCACCTCGTCCTGGACGACGGCAAACTCGTTGTCGCGCACGCCGGTCTCAAGGAGGACTACCACAACAGGGCGTCCGGCCGAGTGCGAAGCTTTGCGCTCTACGGTGAAACCACCGGTGAGACGGACGAATTCGGCTTGCCCGTTCGATACCCGTGGGCGCAGGACTACCGAGGATCAGCCATGGTCCTCTACGGTCACACGCCGGTGCACGAGGTGGAATGGATCAACAACACCGCGTGCCTCGACACCGGCTGTGTGTTCGGTGGATCCCTCACCGCCCTTCGATACCCGGAACGAGAGATCGTGTCGGTTCCGGCGGAGCAGGTTTGGTACGAGCCGGTGGTACCGCTGGCACCGCCGACTCGCGATCCGGACGTGCTCGATCTCGCCGACGTCCTCGAAACAACAGGCGTCGACACCGAACTGCGCGGTCGAGTGTCCGTTCGCACCGACAACGCTGCCGGTGCCTTGGAAGTGATGAGCCGATTCGCCGTCGCGCCGCAATGGCTGCGGTACCTACCGCCGACCATGGCGCCCTGCGCGAGCGCCCAATCCGATGATTATCTGGAACACCCGTCGACCGCGTTCGACGCATACCGGGCCGGCGGAATCGGAACAGTGATCTGCGAAGAGAAGCACATGGGTTCGCGGGCAGTGGTGCTCGTGTGCCGTGATCGATCGGTTGCTCAGTCCCGCTTCGACGCACCGGATGCGCTCAGCGGGATGGTGCACACCCGCACCGGCCGCCAGTTCTTCGACGACGACCTGACTCAGCAGTTGATCGACGACATCGCCGCCGCAGTCACCTCCGCTGCGTTGTGGGAAGAGTTGGGCACCGACTGGCTGCTCCTCGACTGCGAATTGTTGCCGTGGAACGTCAAAGCGGAAGGTCTGCTGCGCTCGCAGTACGCGTCGGTCGCGGCGGCCGGGCGATCAGACCTCACAGCCCGCGAGGCCGTGTTGGCGCAGGCCGGGTCGCGGGGCCTGGACGTGGCGGAGATGTTGGAACAGACAACTGTTCGGGCCGCCAGTATCGAGCGCTTCGGCGAGGCGTACCGACGGTACGTGTGGCCGACGAACGGACTGGACGGCGTCACCATCGCGCCGTTCCAGATTCTGGCGGCCGAGGGCAAGTCGTACGGGGAACGGGATCACGAATGGCACCTCGGTGTTTCGGACCGCCTGGCAGCGGCCGACCCGAGTCGATTTACCACCACACGTCGCCTGGTCGTCGATCTCGGTTCCGAGGACTCGGTGTCCGAAGCGACGACGTGGTGGGAGTCGCTCACCGGTGACGGTGGTGAGGGGATGGTCGTCAAACCGCTGGCGAATCAGATTCACGGACCGCGGGGGTACAACGCGAAGGTTCAGCCGGGGATCAAGGTCCGCGGCCGGGAGTACCTGCGATTGATCTACGGTGCCGACTACCTCGAACCGTCGACTCTTGCGAGATTGCGTAACCGCAACCTCGGACACAAGCAGTCGATGGCGCTGCGCGAGTACGCGCTCGGCATGGAGGCGGTATCCAGGCTCGTCGACCGTGAACCTTTGTGGCGAGCGCACCAGGCCGTGTTCGCAGTGTTGGCTCTCGAATCGGAGCCGGTCGACCCGCGGTTGTGACGGCCGGTGCCCGGGCTCGGATTGATACCGTCGGGTATGGGTGTGATTGCGCGCTTGGACGGTTTCAACCGACGCCATCCGTGGAGTCACAACGATCACTACGGCCGGTGGGTTCTACGTAATCTGCGCGGGGTCAGGTCCGGTCGCGCTCTCGACGTGGGGAGCGGGACCGGCAATCTGATCGACCTCTTGCGGCGGCGGTTCGACGTGGTGGTCGGTGTGGAACCCGACCTGACAACGTCGGCCGCCGTGCGCGCAAGGTTTGTCGACGACGAGAACGTGATCATCGAAGCACGGCGGATCGAGGACTTTGCATACGAGGCGAAGTACGACGCGATCACAGTCGTCGCGGCGTTGCATCATCTTCCACTCGAAGAGTCGATGAAGCGGCTGAGCGGCCTGCTCGAATCGGGTGGGCGGCTCGTCGTGGTCGGGTGTTATCGATCGACCACAGCAACCGACGCACTCCTGTCGGTGTTGGCGACCGTGTGCAATCCCGTCGTCGGCGTCGTCAAGCATCGACGGGTTGCCTCCGAGCCACTGAAGGCGATGACGGTTCCCACCGCGGAATCGAGTGAGTCGATGGCTGACGTCCGACGCGCGGCCGCGTTGTATTTGCCAGGTAGCCGGATCAGGAGACGACTGTTCTGGCGATACACCCTGATCTACGACGCGACCGTCGCTGCCGCGTCGGTGGGGGAGTGAGTAGACCGCTGCGGTTCGCGGGGAAATGCGCGTCGGCCGAACCCGACTATCACCAACGAACCGATCATCAGAGTGGCCCCGATGCCCGCCAGATGTGAGAGCCCGCCACCGTCGACGACGGCAGAGCCGAGCAGAGCGCCCGTTGCAATCGCGATCTGGAACACGACGACGTAGACGGCGGAGGCTCGGTCGGTCCCGATCGGAACGGCGCGCAGAACCGAGGATTGGAGGCAGATCGGAACGGTGGTGAACGCCGCACCCCACAAGATCGTGGCGACGACGGCGAACGCTCCCATCGACGGCGCCAAGAGCCAGAAGATGGCCAGCGCGCCTGCCACCGTCGCGATCGAGATGAGCGTGAAGAGACGCGGTCGGCGGTCGTAGTACTTGCCGGCGACCCACACTCCGACTGCGCCGGCGGCGCCGTAGACCAGAAGCATCGCGGTACGGATGCCACCGGACGAGCCGAGGCTTTCCTCCACCAGAAGTGTGAAGAACGTGTACGAAGCGAACTGCCCCAGGGCGGCAAACAGCGTTGCCGCGCAGATGACGGCGAGTGCCCGTTTCATCTCCGGTGTCGGCTTCGGCTTGTCTCGCTTGCTCCGATGGTGTTGATCGACCGACATTTCGGGCAACGCACGATGCAGTGAGAAAGCGATGACCACTGCCACCGCGCCGATTGCCGCCGACGCAGTCCGCCAACCCCAGGACTGGCCGATCGCCGAAGACAGTGGACCTCCGAGAACAAATGCGAGAGACGTACCGGCATACACCATCGCGATTGCCTTGCCCTGTTGTCCGCGCGGAACCAGGGTGGCTGCGACCGGGGCAACGACAGCCCAGAACACTCCGTGCGTCGCAGCGCGGAGCAATCGTCCGATCACCAGCATCGGATAGTTGACGGCCAATGCTGCGACCAGTTGCGACACCGCGAGGGTGGCCACCGTCAGAACGACAACACGTCGGCGCTGCCAGGTTTTGACCGCTCCGATCAGCGGAAGCGTCAAGGCCGCGACACCGTATGCGTAGAAGGTCAGCAGTAGGCCGACACGCCCTTCGGTGACGTCGAGGTCCGTCGAGATTTCGCTGAGCAGTCCGACGGGGAGCATTTCGGCCGTCACGTAGGCGAAGGCTGCTCCGGCCAGTGTCATCAGCCGTAGCGTGGTTGCCTTCGGCAGTCGAACAGTCATGTTGTGTAACGATACATGTATCGATACACACCTGCGCAATGGATATTCTGCACTCGCTATGCTGATGCTCATGGCCATACGTGCGCAGCGTTCGAGGCGACCGACGATGGCCGACGTCGCCAAGGCCGCAGGCGTGTCGGTGATGTCGGTGTCGTACTCCTTCGCTCAGCCCGAGCGCGTGTCTGAATCAACGCGAGCCAAGGTGTTCGCCGCCGCCGAAGAGCTCGAGTACGCGGGCCCTAACCGGGCGGCGCAGTCCTTGCGGAGCGGGAAATTCAACAACATCGCGGTCGTCTTCAGCGAGAAGCTGACGTACGCCTTCGAAGACGCAGTAGCTCGGCGATTCCTCTCGGGAGTCGCCGAAGCGTGCCTGGATGCGAACGCCGGGCTGATGATGCTGCCGAACTCGGGGAAACCGGGAGACGTCGACAGAGTTCGCGACGCGGCAGTAGACGGTTTTGTCGTCTGGACCACCGTCTTCGACGATCCCATCCTCGACGCGATTGTCGGCACCGGAAAACCCGCATGCATCCAGGGTGGGCCGTTGCACGAGGGTGTGGATCTCGTCGGGATGGACGATGTTGCCGGCGCCGTTGCGATCGCGGCAGTCGGGTTGTCGGGGGCGCAGCGGCCCGCGGTGATCAGCCTTCCGTGGGATCGTGAGCGTCGGTCCGAGATTCGGATGGACGTGGTTTCAAGTGAAGCCTTCTTTCCGGTGTCCCGGCATCGGCTCGAGGGCTACGAGCGCGCCGTCCGCGACGCGGGCCTCGATTGGCCCTCGGTGCGGGTGGGGGTCGTCACCGTCAACGAGCGGAGCGAGGGTGCGCGGATGGCTCGGTCCCTTCTCGACGTTCCCGAGGGCCGAAGGCCCGATGTCATCTTGACGATGAGTGACGAACTGGCTCTGGGGGTTCTGGACGCGATCCGTGAACTCGGCCTCGCGCTGCCCGACGATGTCGCAGTCGTCGGATGGGACGACACAACAGCCGCATCGGACGCGGGCTTGACCACAGTTCGCCAGTCCCTGTTCGATCAAGGGCGCAATGCAGCTCGCGTGGTTCTCGGGCTGGACGATGCGGTGGAGCCGGTCGAGTGGTCGGTGCGTCGGCGAACTTCGACACGATGATCACGCCGGTAGTGGTCGACGCTCTGCGTCTTCGGTGGTTCGTTCCTCCTGAATTGGGGGAGACCGTCCGGTGGGGACTCTCCTGGAATGTCGACAGCCCGAGCAGGTGGGCGGTAGTCGAGCCGGCGTGGCTCTTGACGGCGGAAGTGCGAACGAGTTCGAAACCATTGATGTGGAGACTGCCTCGCGACGGGTCAGACATCCGGGAGCCGGTCCAGCCGGCGGTCGGTCGCGTCGGTGCACTGCAATTCATGTTCGACGCCGAACCACCGTTGCCGTCTCGGATCGAAGCCGCGGGCGCTTTGCAACTACGCGCCGGAACTCCTCGTGACGACACAAATGCCCGTCAGGCGTGGACCGATTTCGACGAGAATGCCTCAACTACCGGAGTGGTTCGCCGTCTACGGGTGATGTCGATGGAGTCCGACATGCTGCCCGACCCGAAGTTTCCGCACGGCCCGAACTGGGGTTGGGCATCGAGGCAGTTCGTGTCCGGGTCCGAGCGGTTCTACGAGTTGGCCCGCGCGCCTCGCGCGTTGCGCTCGTATCAGCTGACCGATCGTGAATACGGGCCGCGGCGCGAGGACTTCCTCCTGGTCGACCTCGAGACGGCTGCTTGATCGTTGGGACCTGACACCGTTTTCATTCAGTGGACACAGACTCCAGCTGATCGGAACCAGTGTCTGCTCGACGAAACCGGTGCCAGGTGCTTCGACTAGCGCGCTCTGCCGACCACGTTCAGTGCGTATTTACCGGGCGGCGCCCCGACATGCTTGACGAAGTGCCGCGACAGGTGGGATTGATCGTGGAATCCGACGTCGACGGCCACGTCCGCCAATTCGCGCCCGGCGAGGATTGCGCGTCGCGCCAGATCGATTCGACGTCCCGTCACGTACTTGTGAGGCGGAAGCCCGAAATGCTTCGCGAAGTTCTTGATCAGATACGTGGGGTTCCGTTGCAGGATGTTCGACGCTTCCCGCATCGTGATTCCCGTTGTGAGTCGCGCATCGAGCAGGTCCCGAAGTTGATCGGCAACGCGTTCGTCAACGGTCGGCATGTGACGGGATCGACCTGTGGCCGGTGTGAGGACCTCGTTCAATCTTTCAGCGAGGAACCCCAGGCGACTTTCGGCTTCGAGTGATTCGCCGTGTGGGCCGAGTGCAGAGTGCAGTTGATCGATGCGGTGGCGCAGCAGAGGGTCTCGAATCTCGGGGCTGTCCACCGCCGGGCCTATGAGGACCTCACCGAGAACTGACGTGTCGAGGTAAAGGATTCGTTGACGAAATCCGGCCTCGGTGACCGGAACTCCGTCGTGTGCGATGCCTGGCGGCAACAGAGTCACGATCTCGGGTGCTGCGCCATGAGCGCGATGATCGAGGTCGTATGCAATCGTGCCCCGGTCGACGAGCATCAGAGACCACTGATCGTGCGTGTGTTTGGGATAGGCGTGTCCGACGAAATCGGCATGGAAGACCTCGGTGATTCCCGCGAGGCCCGGTGCCCACGCGGTGATCTGTGCGCCGCGGGGATCCATGTCAGAAACGTACAAGACGCAGCTGCCGCGGGTGACGAAGAGTGGCGGGGTCGTCATCGCGGTGGTGGCGCGCCCGAGGGAGGAACAACATGAACAGTTCGGCAACAGCGGTATCGCTCCGCGAGAAGTTCGGTCAGTTCACCGAGCACTGGTCGCCCAAGAAGATTGCGGTCCTCAATGATTACGAGATCAAGATCGTCAAGATCAAAGGTGAATTCGTCTGGCACTCCCACACCGACACCGACGAAATGTTCCTGGTGACGAAGGGGCAGATTCGAATCCAACTCCGAAACGGAGATGTTCCACTGGGGCCCGGTGAACTGTTCGTGGTACCTCGCGGAGTCGAACATTGCCCGATCGCCGAGGAAGAAGCGGAATTGATGTTGATCGAACCCGTCGGCGTGGTGAATACCGGGAACGTCGGAGGGCCGCGAACTGCAGTGCTCGAGGACTTTTCGTAGTTACCGGCTCTTCCAATCCAGGGGATTGGTACGCAACGGCAGGGCCATTCCCGATCTCCAGAGCGTCGCCGCGCGAGAGTGCGGACGGAGCTCGACCTCGCGCCGCATCGATTGCGCGAACTCGTCGGTGAACCCTGTTCGCGGGTACTCCGCGATTGTTGCATCAACAGTTGCTCGCGGAATTTCGGGCGCACGCCGACCGGCAACGTCGAAATGCGCTGCGGCATGCAGTAGATAGGCGTCAGCGCCCGTGCCGCGGTCGACGGTCAGATCCATGTGTAGACGGATCGCTTCGCCGATTCGCCGTACCGACCTCTCCGAAGTTCCCACTCGGGTCGCGAGTTCTTCTGCGTCTGCGGCACTGATGTAGGTGAAACACCCGTGCTCGGCCGATCCTTCTGCGCCCAGTCCGACATCGTGAAGGGTGCACGCAGTGAAGAGATCTTCGGGGTCGTACTCGATCGCATCGATCTGCGCGAAGGCGTCGGCCCAGATCCAGCAGCGCAGGCTGTGGTTCAAGATCGCGGGGGAGAGGGTTCCTCTGGCGTGATCGAGCGCTTCGCTGCACAGCTTGGTGTCCGGGAGTGGGCGTTTGCGCAGCTCGGGTGTGCGAGTGGGGTAGCGGCCGAGCCGCAGCCGGAGCATCGACGGCGTGCTCATGGCCTGCGCAGCAGCCGCGCGGGCCATGAGCTGTATCTGCTCGAGGGTGGTCAGCTCACCAGGGCGCATCGAATTCCTGTCTGAGGTAGGGGGCAGCTGGATATGAATCTAGTTGCCAGGTCTGATCCTTCGTTCGATATAGATATCTGTCGACGACGGAAACACTGAATTATCCGAACAATGTCGATCAGTTTGCACCAATCAACGGTTGAACCAATTCGGAAATCTCACCGCTCGCAACAATCAAGTTTCATCACGCAAAGACGGCGGGGTGGCTCAGATGACGCCGAACCCGACGATCCCCGGGACTTCCGACGGGACGATGCGATGGAGCATGACCTTGTTGTTCTCGTTGCCGCCGACGGTCGTCAGAGTGCCGCCGTCGTTGACCAGAACGACGTTGACGTGTTGGCCGAAGGGGCTCGAGTCGCCGTACAGGATCGTGTCGCCGACCTTGGGCTGGTAGTCCTGACCGTAGGGGACAAACGCGTCGACCGACTCGTAATACTCCTGCAGCGTGTACACCCCGGGGATGCGCCACGACCCTGAGTTGGGGTTCGAGAACGGCGTGCCGATCTGGTTCATCGACCAGCTCACGAAATCGGCACACCACGATTCTTCGACACCCTCGGCGTATTTGGTGCCGGGGCTCCCTGACTCCCACTCCTGCTCGAGGACGCCCAGCAGCGCACTCTGCTGAGCGCTGAGAATGCCGTGGTCGACGGCCGGGAACGAATCGAGATTCTCGCCGGCAAGAGCGTCGTCGCCGCTCGCGAACCACCACAGTGCGCCGGCGACAACTACGACCACCACAACGCCGAATACGCCCAGAACAGCGAGAGTGCGTCTGGGCGTATTCGGTGCGTGCGACATCACGCCACGATAGTCAATTACTCGAGCGGGGGTGCCGAGCGATCGATCGTCGTCGCGAGTGGCTTCTCCTTGACGAAGAGCAACAGGACAACCGCCGCGATGACCAAGGGGACGAGGTACAGGAAGATCGGCGCCAGCGCGTCGTTGTACGCACCGACGATGATCTCGCGAACCTGGCTGGGCAACTTCCAGAGGATTCCCGGGGTCAAGGAGTTCTCGTCACCACCGACCGCGCCGCCATTCGCGGGGAGTCGCTCGGCCAGGAGATTGGTCAGACGCGAGGCGAACAGGCTGCCCACGATCGCGCTGCCCAACGACGCACCGATCTGACGGAAGAAGTTGTTCGACGCGGTGGCCGTTCCCACTTCGGCCGCGGGGAAGGTGTTCTGCACGATCAAGATCAAGATCTGCATGACGAGGCCGAGGCCGATACCCATGAGTGCGATGTAGCAACCGAAGACCAGCAGTGAGGTCGACGGCGTCAGACGTGAGAGCAGGACAAGAGCGACTGCGACGATGGATGTTCCGACGATGGGGAAGATCTTGTAGCGGCCGGTCTTGCTGACCAGCTGACCGGATCCGATGGAGGCGACCAGCAGGCCTGCCATCATCGGAATCATCATCAGTCCTGCTTCGGTGGCGTTCTTACCGGTCACCATCTGGATGTAGGTCGGCAGGTAGGCGAGCGCACCGAACATCGCGATGCCGATGATCAGACCCGCGACCGTGGTCAACACGAAGTTTCGTTGAGCGAACAGGTGCATCGGAATGACCGGTTCGTCAGCACGCTTCTCGACGAAGACAAACGCCACTGCGGTCACGATGCAGCCGATGATCAACCCGATGATGACGCCTGACCCCCAGGCGTAGGTGTTGCCGCCCCAGGTGGTGAACAGGATCAGACAGGTTGCGGCCGTTGCGACGAGGACCATTCCCAGATAGTCGATGCGAGGTTTGCCGAGGTTCGGCTTCCGCAGGTGAAGGAATGCCATTGCGCTCGCGATTGCGAGGAGCCCGAGGGGGATGTTGATCCAGAATGCCCAGCGCCAGCCGATGCCCTCGGTGAACCATCCACCGAGAAGGGGGCCGGCAACCGAAGCCAGTGCGAACACGCCGCCCATCGCACCCATGTACCGGCCGCGTTGCCTGGCAGGGACGACGTCGGCGATGATCGCCTGGGACAGCAGGATCAATCCGCCGCCGCCGAGTCCTTGCACGGCTCGACCAGCGATGAGTGTGGTCATGTCGTGGGACAGACCGCCGATCACCGAACCGACGATGAAAATGCTGATGGCGCCGATGAAGAGGCCCTTGCGCCCGATCAGGTCACCGAGTTTTCCGTACACCGGCATCATGACGGTCGAGGCGAGGATGTATGCCGTCGTCACCCAGACCATGTGGTTGACGCCGTTCAATTCACCCACGATGGTCGGGAGCGCGGTGCTGAAGATCATCTGGTCGAGCGATGCCAGAAGCATCGTGATCATAAGCCCGACAAAAACGAGGATGATCGACCGTTTGTCCGGCGCGGCCTCGGTATCGGTATGCGTGCCGTCGGGCTCGACGGTCGCAGCTTCTCGAGTGGACATGTAGTTCCTTAGTTGAGTGACAGCTGGTGCGAGAGAGTGTGGATCAGCTCTCGGACCTGAGTATTCGAGCCATCAGGAGTAGTGCCGGATCAAGCAAGTCGGTTCTGGGGCTTGCCCGTTCACTGTTCTGCCATTTTCGGAAGACGTAACGCATCGCGGCGCCTGCGGTGATGACCGTTGCCGTGGCTTCGTCGGCAGCGGCTGTATCCGAGTGCAGGCGGCGATACTCGGTTCTGTGCGACAACTCCCGCGTGAGGATCCGGGTGAGCGTGTCTTCAAGATCGTGGAAGGTGGCCAGATGTTGTTGCAACAGCGTGGGATGACGTTCGAACAATTCGCGTCGATGCGCGAGCAGATCGGGTCGCTCGTCGACGATCTGCATCGCCGCCTCGAAGACCGCGAGGGCGCCGCGCAGCGGATCGTCCGGGTGCTCGCCGATGAGCGTGAGCATGGTTGCCTCACTTGGCACGACGAGCATGAGCCCACCGATCGCCGCGTCCTTGGTGGGGAAGTAGTTGAAGAACGTGCGGGTCGACAGATTGCAGGCCTCGCAGATCTTCTCGACGGTCACTTCGTCATAGCCCAGGTCGAGGACGAGTTCGACGGCAGTGTGCTCGATCAGCTGCCTCGTCGCAATTCGTTTTCGTTCGCGCAATCCGAGAGTTTCGGTTCCCATTTCATCCATAATTGCACAGAGTGCAAAGTTTCATCGAATGCAATATTTCGCCCAAGAATGCCTCATGAAATGCAAAAATGGGGATCGGGTGCCTGGTGGATAGGATGAACCGCGTGGAAGACACCTTGCCCCCTTGCCCCGAATGCGCCGGCGAATACACCTACGAGATGGGCGCGTTGATGGTCTGCCCGTCCTGCGCGCACGAGTGGGCGCCGACCGATAGTGCCGGCGAGGACTCGGGTGTGGTGAAACTGGGTGTGGTGAAAGATGCCGTAGGCAACATCCTTGCGGACGGAGACACGGTGACGGTCGTCAAGACGCTCAAGGTGAAGGGCAGTCCGACCGGCATCAAGTCAGGTACGAAAGTGCGCAACATCCGCCTTGTCCAGGGCGTTGGCGACCACGACATCGACTGCAAGGTCGACGGCATCGGACCGATGCAATTGAAGTCGAGCGTCGTCAAGAAGGTGTGACCGGACAGCGATAGATGTCGGCTCGAAATCCTGTTCAGTTTCGACGGTTCGATAGCCACAATCGAGGAGATCTTCGACCGCTCGAACGAATGGACCGAACTGTGCCGAACTCGATCTGCCTGGCGCCCGCACTCGATAACACCACACTCGATACAGACGAGCAGTGGGAACGCATCGTCGATGCGCTGACACGCAGGGGATTCCTCGGCGCCGGGCTCGGTGTCGCGGCTGCGACATTGCTGGCAGCGTGCAGCAGCGACGAAAACGGCTCGGCGCCAAGTGGTCTCGTCACAGTGCAGGATGAGACGGGCAGTGTCGAGATTCCGTCGGATCCGCAGCGAATGGTCATCGCCCACGTCAGCGCCATGGCGACGGTCCTCGACCTCGGTGTGCCGCCGGAGAAGATCGTCGGCGGCTTCTTCGGTCTCGAAGGGGTGGGCGGCGACGCGGTGTTGCGCACGATGCCGGAGGCGGCGAACATCCCGAACCTCGGCACGGCGGGAACGTGGAACAAGGAAGCGATCATCGGCGCGTCGCCGGATCTGATCGTCATGCTCCTGACCGCCGGAAATGCTTATGCGGCAAAGTCCTACGACGAACTCTCTGCGACCGGTGTTCCAGTGTTCGCCGGCTTCAACGGGTACCTCACGTGGGACGAGATGAAGAAGTTGGTCACCTCGATGGGCGTCGCGGTCCGACAGGAAGAAGCTGCTGCGGAATTGAACGCGAGAACGGAAGAGCGCCTCCTCACAATCAAGGATCGGCTCTCGGCCCTCGGCTCGCTACCGTCGGTGACGCTGCTGCGTACCGGCGAAAACGGTGTCGTCTACAACCAGGTCGACGCTCTTCTCGATGCTCTCGGTTTCCCGGGCGATCGAGCTACATCGGAGGAGTTCACCCGCACACTCACAGCGGAGCAACTCGATCAGGTGACCAGCGACGTGATCATCGTGGGTGCATTCCAGGACCAGCAGGACGTCCGCGCGCAGTTGGCAATGAACCCGCTCTGGGAGCGTCTTCCCGCTGTCCGCTCGGGGAACGTCCATTACGTCGACGACAGCCTGTGGGGCTCGGGCTATTCTCCTCGCGCGACCGAGCTGCGACTCGACGACATCGAGCGGATCTTCAGCTGACTCCGTCGTGTCACCTCGACTTATCGGTGCATTACCTCGAGAATCATGATCATGGACAAAATCAGGTTCTTCGAGCTTGTCACCGAATGGTTCGAAGTACTCGGTGTTGTCGCCATGGTCCTCGGGTTCGTGTTCGCATTCGTGATCGCGGGGCGCGCCTGGAGTCGAACGCGCGACGGTAGTTCAGCGTTTCGCACTCTGCGCGAGACGATGGGTGCGGTCATCCTTCTCGGGCTCGAGATCCTTGTCGCCGCTGATCTGGTGAAGACTGTGACGTCTTCACCGTCGCTGACCGACGCCGCAGTTCTGGGCATGATCGTTCTGATTCGGACCGTGTTGAGCCTGTCGATTCAGATCGAGATCGACGGGGTACTTCCGTGGCGCAAGGCGTTGGTGTCAAGTCCGGAACTCCTGGTACGCGCAGCGCGCGGATCAGGAGGCCGAACGACGCCCGACGCGTCGAGTTCGTAGCGATAGCCGTTGCGAGTGAAAGGTCGGGCAGATGACAGCAGTGCGTACCGAGCATCCCACTGTCGACGAGAGGCGGGCGCGCGGCCGCCAGGCGCGTAGAGATACGCCATTGGCCGCGCTCGCGGATCTGACAGAGAGTGACCGCGATCCGATATCACTGCTGGAATTGCAGGCGAAGTCGCGGGTACAGGACCTGGTGCCCATCCGATACGGGCGCATGTCGGCGTCCCGGTTCTCGTTCTTCCGTGGTGCTGCCCTGGTGATGACGGACGACTTGTCCCGAAGCCCTGATTCCGGCCTGAACAGCCAACTCTGCGGCGACGCACACCTGAGCAACTTCGGTATCTATGCGACGCCCGAGCGAAAGCTCGCGTTCGACATCAACGACTTCGACGAAACGTACCCGGGGCCGTTCGAATGGGACGTGAAACGGCTGGCCGCCAGTTTGGCGATCGCAGCGAAGGACAACGGATACTCCGGCAAAGAGCGTAAGAAGATCGTTCGCGGGTGTGCGGCCGAGTATCGCGAAACCCTGATCGCTCAGGCAGGATTGGGGAACCTCGCAGTTTGGTACGCGCACATCGCACCCGAAGACGGACTGGAAGAACTTCGCGTCGATTTGAAGAAGCGAATGCTCGAGCGGACCCAGGCGACGTTGGACAAGGCTCGTCGCCGAGACAGCGCTCAGGCAGCCGGCAAATTCACCGAAATCGTCGACGGGAGAAGGCGGTTCATCAGTGACCCGCCGCTGATCGTGCCGGCAGAGGAATTGTTCGCGGGCACCGACCTCACTCAGATCGAGGAGTTGCTACGTCAGCGCGTTCGTTCCTATCGAAGCACGTTGCAGTGGGACCGTCGGGTGTTGCTCGAAAGCTTCGAGATGGCGCACATCGCGCGGAAAGTTGTCGGTGTCGGGAGCGTCGGAACGCGCGCGTGGATGATCCTGATGAAAGGCGTCGACGACGACGATCCGTTGATCCTGCAGGTCAAGGAGGCGCAGCCGTCCGTTCTCTCGGCGTACGTCGATGGCCCCACCTTCTCCAACGAGGGCGAACGAGTAGTGAACGGGCAGCGCCTGATGCAGGCCACCAGTGACATCTTCCTGGGGTGGGAGCGCGGACCGGGACTCGACGAGGATGAGCACGACTTCTACATCCGCCAACTTCGGGACGGCAAGGGATCAGCGGTCATCGAAACCATGAAACCTGAAGGGATGGAACTCTACGGGCGACTATGCGCGAGGGTCCTGGCCTATGCGCATGCTCGCTCGTCCGATCGGATTGCGATCGCCGAATATCTCGGTGACGGAACCGAATTCGATTTCGCGATCGGGGAGTTCGCGGCTGCCTACGCCAAACGCAACGCACGCGATCATGCCGCTTTGCTGACCGCGATCGACGACGGTCGCGTGTCAGCAGAGCGGGGAGTGTGACGACTCAGGCGAACACGCCGTCGAGCCAGGCCTGCCACGCTGTCGTTGCTGATCCACCGTCAGCGCCCTCTGCGAAGAGGTGATGGGCCGCGTCGACGGTGCCGCCGAAGGCGTTTCGTCCGTAGAACCGCAGCAATGCGTCCTCGGTACGCAAGCCGATGAACCAGTCGTTGATGTAGTCGACAATCGCGTCGACGGTTCCGATTCCGGGGCCTTCCACCGACGTGGCGTCACCGACAGCGGTGCCCGAGGTGATTCCGAGGGCGCTGCGAAGCGTTCCCATCGCTTGCGGCGAGGACGAGGATTCCGGGCCTTCGGCCGAGACATAGGTGACGGGTTTGCCGGCGAAGTACCGCACGTATTGGCCGAGACTGTGCAGGTAGAAGTCCGTGTGCTTACTCGCGCCGTCGTACTGGTTGTCCCAGTCCTCGGCAAACACTCCGGCGTGGACGTAGCGGACAACGGCGGTGCTCTCGTCGCGGGCCTCGACGACGTACTCGAGGTTGTTGAACCAGCCGTCGGGGCCTTGCATGTGGATGGCTAGCTCGCGGGGCGGCTCCCACGTCGCGATGATCGGGCTGTCCGGACTACTGCCGTCCGCAGGGATTTCGAGCGGGGACGGGAACATCCAGCCGGCCGTCTCTGCCGAGATTGCGGCCCAGATCTGCTCGGGAGTTCCGGGGACGACCACCTCGCGGCGGATTTCGAATTTCTCGGACATCGCTACTGCTCCGTTTCGGGTGTGGTGACGTGGGGTGTGGTGAGACCGGGATGCAGGGCGACAACCAAGCGGTGTTTGCGCCCGGCTTCGGAATTGCCGTCGTGGTATTTGGCCACGAGTGAGTTGACCGACTCGCCGAGTTCGCCGGCGAAGGCGGCGCGGTCGGCCGCCGTGGCAAAGGTGATGTCGCTGTCGATGGCAAAGGACGCCAACGGTTTTCCGGCCGCAGTTGCGCCGGCGATCAGTTCGCCGACCTCTCGGACGATCCGCGCCGCGAGAGTGACGAGCCAGCGCGCCGAGAGCTGATCCGGGAACCGGCTCGGGTCCGGCGCGAGCGCGGACATTGCAGCGGGGGAGATGACGTACGACGCGGCGCTGGCCTGCATGATCCGCTCCGTCATGTTTCCCCGCTTGCGCTCCTCGACGAGTTCGACGAGTCCGTGTTCCTCGAGAGTGCGCAAGTGGTAATTGATCTTCTGGCGCGTCAAGCCCACTCGGGGTGCCAGCGAGGATGCTGATGCCGGGACTGCCAGTTCAGCCAGAATCCGTTGGCGGATCGGATCGAGCGAGGCCTCGGCAGCTGCGGGACGATCGATGACTGCAACTTCCAACATGAGAAAACCATCCCACCGACAACCAAATCTGTCAAGACAGAAAAAATTGTCGGCGGGATGGTATTTCGGAGGTTCTCTACCGCTTCAGATCGGGCGGATTGTTCAGATCCCGCGCCGAGTACGTGTCACACGACGAGATCTGGCCCGTCTGGTATCCGGTCATGAACCACGCCTGACGCTGTGCCGACGAACCGTGTGTCCAGCCTTCAGGGTTGACCCGACCGGTCGTGGACTTCTGGATACGGTCGTCGCCCACCGACGAGGCGGCGGACAACGCGTCGCGAATGTCGTCTTTTGACAAGGGCTTCAGGAACGGTTGACCGGTCGCCTGATCGGGAATCGTGTCGGCAAAATGCGCCCAGACGCCGGCGTAGCAATCGGCCTGGAGTTCGGTGCGAACCGCACCCGACTGCTCACCCTGCGGGTCGGCCTGCGCGCGGCCGATGTCGCCGAGTTGATTCTGGATGTGATGTCCGAACTCGTGAGCGACCACGTACTCCTGTGCGAGCGGTCCGGCACTGGAACCGAAACGGTCGACGAGCAATTGGAAAAAGCTCGTATCGAAGTACGCCGTTTGGTCCGCCGGGCAGTAGAACGGACCGACATCACTCGACGCCTGGCCGCAACCGGTGTTGACCGAACCGCTGAACAGAATGACTTCAGGTCGCACGTACGCCGTGCCGGTCTGCTTGACCAACTGCTGTTCCCAAACGTCGTCGAGGCTTCCGACGGTCAGTGTGACGCGGCAGTTCACATCGGCGTTTGCCTGAGCGCCGGTGCACTCGTCGACCGACGACAGTCCGGTCGACGAACTCGAAGTTTCGGTGGACGTGCCCAGTAGTGAGCCGGGGTCACCGCCGAACAACAGCGCCAGGATCAGAACGATGATGCCGCCCGCGCCACCGCCGATCGCGATCTTGCCGCCGCGGCCACCGCCGCCCCCGCCGCCTTGAACCTGAACGCGTCCCGCTTCGCCGCGGGCCCCCTCGTTGAAGGTCATCTATGTCCGCTTTCTGCTGTCGTGAACAAGTGCTTGCCGTCACTTCTGGAGATAGCTTCGCATGCGATGCGGGTCCGCGTTTCCGCTCTGCGCAGTTCGCTCCGTAGGATCGCAGGCAAAGTAGTCGGTCGTCGGTTATTGGAAGTAGTTCGAAAGGAATCCCGTGCTGCGCACACATCTCGCCGGTTCATTGCGACCCGAGCAGGCAGAGCAGACCGTAACGCTCACCGGTTGGGTAGCCAGGCGTCGTGATCACGGCGGAGTGATCTTCATCGATCTCCGTGATGCATCCGGAGTTGCGCAGGTAGTTTTCCGGGCAGGTGACGTGGCCGAGCAGGCGCACCGTCTGCGCGCGGAATACTGCGTTCGCGTAACCGGAACGGTCGAGGTTCGCCCCGAGGGCAACCAGAACTTCGAGATCCCCACCGGAGCAATCGAGGTCAACGCCACCGAACTCGAGGTTCTCAACGAAAGCGCACCGCTGCCGTTCCAGCTCGACGATCAGGTCGGCGAAGAAGCTCGGCTCAAGTACCGATACCTCGACTTGCGTCGTGAAGGGCCCGGATCCGCAATTCGCTTGCGTTCCAAGGTAAGTGCTGCAGCGCGCGGCGTTCTCGCGCACCACGAGTTCGTCGAGGTCGAGACTCCGACGCTCACGCGTTCGACGCCAGAGGGTGCCCGTGACTTTCTCGTACCGTCACGCCTGCAGCCCGGTAGCTTCTACGCACTGCCGCAGAGCCCGCAGCTGTTCAAGCAGCTACTCATGGTCGGCGGCATCGAGCGCTACTACCAGATCGCGCGTTGCTACCGCGACGAGGATTTCCGCGCCGATCGTCAGCCCGAGTTCACTCAGCTCGACATCGAGATGGCTTTCGTCAACCAGGACGACATCATCCTGCTTGCCGAGGAAATCCTGACGGCGCTCTGGAAGCTCGTCGGCCACGAGATCAAGACGCCGATCGATCGCATGACCTACAACGAGGCAATGCGTCGTTACGGCAGCGACAAGCCGGACCTGCGTTTCGGTATCGAACTCGTCGAGTGCGCGGAGTTCTTCAAGGACACGACCTTCCGCGTCTTCCAAGCCGAATACGTTGGCGCCGTCGTGATGCCCGGTGGTGCAAGCCAGCCGCGCAAGCAGCTCGATGCCTGGCAGGAGTGGGCGAAGCAGCGCGGCTCCAAGGGCCTGGCGTACGTGTTGGTCGGCGAAGACGGCACTCTCGGTGGTCCCGTTGCCAAGAACCTGACCGACGCCGAGCGTGAGGGCCTGGCCGCTCACGTCGGAGCCCAGCCGGGCGACTGCATCTTCTTCGGAGCGGGCGCGACCAAGTCGACGCGCGCTCTCCTCGGCGCTGCCCGTGGTGAGATCGCCCGCAAGAAGGATCTCATCGATCCCGACGCGTGGGCCTTCGTGTGGATCGTCGACGCTCCGATGTTCGAGCCGACCGCCGACGCCACTGCATCCGGTGACGTTGCTCTCGGCCACTCCGCCTGGACCGCCGTGCACCATGCGTTCACGTCGCCGAAGCCGGAGTTCTTCGACACGTTCGACACCGATCCGGATTCCGCTCTCGCCTACGCCTACGACATCGTCTGCAACGGCAACGAGATCGGCGGCGGCAGTATTCGTATCCACCGCAAGGACATTCAGGAACGAGTGTTCAAGGTGATGGGTATCTCCGAGGAAGAGGCGCAGGAGCAGTTCGGCTTCCTTCTCGACGCCTTCGCCTTCGGCGCGCCTCCGCACGGCGGAATTGCTTTCGGCTGGGACCGCATCACCGCACTCCTCGCCGGCATGGATTCCATCCGTGAGGTCATCGCGTTCCCGAAGTCCGGTGGCGGCGTCGACCCGCTGACGGATGCTCCGGCACCGATTTCTGCGCAGCAGCGCAAGGAATCGGGTATTGATGCGAAGCCCGAGAAGAAGTCAGAGGACAAGAAGTCCGAAGGCGACACCGTCGAAGCCAAGTAGAGCCGACACCGGATCGCCATGCTGCATTTGCGGGTGATCTGCCCGACCGAGCGCACCGAGCAAGTTCTCGGTGCGCTCGCGTCGCAGCGGGGCGCGACACACATCGTCGTATTACGTGATGTCGCGGTTCATCCCGCCGGCGACATGGTGGAGGCCGACGTCGCCCGTGAGGCGGCCAACGACGTCGTCGATGCTCTGACCGCTCTCGGCGTCGCCGAGGACGGCGGAATGACGCTCGTACCAGTCGAGACGGTGTTGTCGGCGGCGGCGCGCAAAGCTGAGCGCGACGTGCCGGGTGATCCCGCGGATTCCGTCGTGTGGGAGGAATTGCTGTCCCGCACTCGGGAAGAATCAACTCTCAACGGATTGTTCGTCGCGTTCCTGACGATCGCATGTCTGCTCGCGGCAATCGGCGTTGTCACCGACTCTCAGATCACGATCGTGGGCGCCATGGTCGTCGGCCCGGAGTTCGGGCCGCTGGCCGCGCTGGCTGTGGCACTCGTACGGCGGGATCGACGGTTGCGTCGACGTTCGATTCTCGCGCTCGCCGTCGGATTCCCCATCGCGATGGGCGTGACTCTCGCCGCAACGTTCGTGGTGAAGTTCTTCGGGTGGATGGACGTCGTGAGTCTCGAATCGCTCCACGAGGTCGATTTCGTCTACAAGGTCGGGCCCATCTCGTTTGTCGTCGCGCTTCTTGCCGGTGCGGCTGGAATGCTGGCACTCGTCTCGTCGAAGTCCGCTGCCTTGGTCGGAGTGTTCATCTCCGTCACCACGGTTCCTGCCGCCGGTTTCGCGGTGGTTGCGGCAGCAAACGGAGAATGGCGGATCGCCGGGTTGTCGTCGCTGCAACTGGCTGTCAACCTGGTCGGGATCGTCACTGCCTGCGTGCTCGTTCTCTGGGTCAGGACCCGGGCCGACGAGGAATTCGAAGCAGCGTTGAAAGGCATTTCTCGATTTGTCGACGAGGACAAAACTCCATGACATCGCCGGTTCGGAGTTCTGCTCACCGACAGCAGAATTCTCGCGAGAACTGTGTGCCGGTGTGGCGATTAGGGACTTTTGTCATCGCCGCAGGTAGACGGCAATTTCTGTCGCTGTGAGGGCTTGAATTCTCCGCTGTGAGTGGATGAGCTGGGCATGATCGGAGTCACTAACGGGTAAGTTGGTCGGTGATGACCGCATTACTGGCAGACCCCGTTTCCGAAGTCGTCGCAGCTGCTGAGCAGTTGCTGACACGCCGCACAGGGGCACCCGTAACCCTGGTGGATCCAGTCGATCTCGGGGGGAGTGGCCGCACCGTCGTGCTGCGCGTACGTGTCGCCGAGAACCCGTTCTCCCTGCCTCGAACGCTGGTGATCAAGCAGGTCCGCGACAACTTCCAGGGAGCTACCAAAACCGCGATTGCGCTCCCCGCCGCGTCCGAAGGTGACTTCGACGTCGAGACCGCTTTCCTTCGTGAAGCGGTGTCGTATCAGTTCGCCAACGCGCTTGCCAAGGACGCACGCCCCGGCGCCGAACTGTTGGCGTCCGACCTCGATGCTCGCCTCTTGATCCTGAGTGATCTCGGCGACGCCACCGCCATCAGCGTCCGACTCGAAGACTCCGACCCGGACACCGTCACTCACACGCTGATGGCCATGGCGCAGGCCATGGGGCGCATGCACGCCGCGACCGTCGGCCGTGAGGACGACTTCACCGCACTGCTGCGTCGAGCCGAGGTCGCCCATTGCTCCGATGAAGTGGCGGATCAAGTGGGACGCGCAGTGGCCGGTGTTCCCGCGATGTTGGTGGAAAGTCTCGGCATCGATGTGAGCTCGGACATTCTCGAGCAGGTTCGGCACGCGCAGACACTGTTCAGTGGCGGTCGATTCCGCGCCTTCAGTCCGTCGGACCTGTGCCCAGACAACATCATCGTCAACGACGACGGCGTGCAGTTCCTCGACTACGAGTGGGGTGGCTACCGGGACGCCCTCCTCGACATCACCTACGCGTTGGTGTCGTTCCCCGGTTGCCTGTGCAACATCGACCTGACCGAAGAGCGGGCGTCGGCGATGGTCGATGCCTGGCGGGCCGAGGTCGTCGGGATGTGGCCGGCCCTGGCCGACGAGGCCGAATTGGGGCGCAGGATCGTCGAGGCCCAACTCATCTGGGTCTGGCTCAGCACCTATCTGTACCTGCCCGAGGATCATTCACGTATCGCCGCTGTCCGCGAGCACTATCTCTCGATTCCACGGGCCGACGCACTGGTGGGACGCTGGGCAAGGCTCGCGCGTTCGGCGAAGCTCGCCGGCAACGACGCCGTCGAGGCACACGCCCGCGACGTCGTGGCGGCGCTGCGCACCGAGTTCAGTTGAGTTTCTGACTGATCACACGCAGAAGGGCGCCCGTGCATGCAGCACGAGCGCCCTTTTTCGGTCGAGTCCGCTCAGTTGTCGGAGACCAGATCGTTCTCGGACAGGTCCGTCGCCGCGAGCGCGGTCGCCAGATCAGGATGGCGGAACGTCGACGTCACCTGGTCGGCCACGACTCGGAAAGCCGAGGCCAGGGTCGCGGACTTGTCCGGTTCGGCCGCCCACGTTGCGGTCTGTTCGACGACGACCACGCCGTGGTGGACGTACATCTTCCCGGGGACGAGCGTGATGCCGGCGTTGGTGGCCCACTCGCGCAGGGCAGCGAGTCCCTGGCTCGCGCCCTTGGGGCCGCCTACCTCGATGTCGTCACTCGACAACTGCAGAAGTGTGTCGATGTCTTGGGAGTTGAGTGCATCGTGCCACGCGAGGACGGTGGCGATCTCGGAGGTGCTCATGGCGACAACGCTATTACAGCGCCTTCGCCGAGGACGTGAGGGCTGGCGGAACTGCGGGTTGTGTCAAGCGTCGGTGGTCTCTAGTAGCGTCGATTCGTGAGCGATTGGCAAGCGGAAGACAGTGTGGGGGCGAAAGACGGCGTGGTGGCGGAAGACGGCGTGGTGGCGGAAGACGGCCTGTTCGAGGCAACTCCGGAGGAATCCGCGATCGTCGACGAACCCGATGTCGTGTCTGTCGCCGAGCGTGCATTGTCCTCGGTGCCGCCCGGTGCTCCTCTGGCTGTCCGCATGCGCCCCCTCACTCTCGGTGAAGTTGTCGGTCAACAGCACCTGCTCGGCCCTGGTGCTCCGCTGCGCAGAATGGTCGAGGGGTCCGGCGCCGCATCGGTTCTCCTGTACGGACCTCCCGGCACCGGCAAGACCACGCTCGCGTCGTTGATCTCGGGCGCTACCGGCCGCCGGTTCGAGGCTTTGTCTGCCCTGTCCGCCGGCGTCAAGGAAGTCCGCGGTGTCATCGAACTTGCCCGCCGCCGTCTGCTGAACGGCGAACAGACCGTCTTGTTCATCGACGAGGTCCATCGTTTCTCCAAAACCCAGCAGGACGCCTTGCTCGCCGCGGTCGAGAACCGGATCGTGCTCCTGGTCGGCGCGACCACCGAGAACCCGTCCTTCTCGGTCGTCTCCGCGCTGTTGTCGCGCTCGTTGGTCCTGCAACTGCAATCGCTCACCGCTGCGGATGTCCAGGAACTGCTCGAGCGTGCGGTCACCGACGAGCGCGGGTTCGGGGGAGCGATCGCGATCGACGACGACGCGATGGAACACCTCGTTCGTCTGGCGGCCGGTGACGCACGCCGAGCCCTGACGGCACTCGAGGCCGCTGCCGGAGCTGCACTGGACACGGCCGGTGACTCTTCGGGCCCGGTGGTGCTCGACCTCGCGACCGTCGAGGCCAGTGTCGACAAGGCCGCGGTTCGGTACGACCGTGCCGGAGATCAGCACTACGACGTCATCAGCGCCTTCATCAAGAGCATTCGCGGCTCCGACGTCGATGCCGCCCTGCACTACCTCGCTCGGATGCTGACCGCGGGCGAAGACCCTCGTTTCATCGCGAGGCGTCTGGTGGTTCATGCCAGCGAGGACATCGGCATGGCGGACCCGATGGCGCTGCAGACTGCCACCGCCGCTGCCCAGGCAGTGCAGCTGATCGGTATGCCGGAGGCTCGTCTGGCGCTGGCACAGGCCACCATTCATCTGGCGACGGCTCCCAAATCGGGTGCGGTGATCGCCGCTCTCGGTGCAGCCATGGCCGACGTGGCCGCCGGAAAATCCGGACTGGTACCGCCGCATCTGCGTGACGGGCACTACAAGGGCGCCGAGCAATTGGGCAACGCAGTCGGATACAAGTACCCGCACGACACACGTGATGGTGTTCTGCGGCAACAGTATCCACCGGACGATCTGGTGGGTGTCGACTATTACCAGCCCACCGCACACGGCAACGAGCGAGAGATCGCCGATCGGGTGAGCAAACTCCGCCGAATCGTTCGTGGCTGACGCCTGCCAGGTTCCACCGGTCGACGCGTTAGTCTGGACACCCATAGCTCGACGCTCTTGAAGGTAAGGACCGGTTAGTGCAAACCCACGAGATCCGCAGGCGATTCCTCGACCACTTCGTCAAGGCCGGCCACACCGAGGTGCCCAGCGCCTCGCTGATTCTCGACGACCCGAACCTTCTGTTCGTCAACGCGGGCATGGTTCCGTTCGTGCCGTTCTTCCTCGGGCAGCAGACGCCGTCCTACTCGCGCGCGACGTCTGTGCAGAAGTGTGTCCGCACCCTGGACATCGAAGAGGTCGGCATCACCACCCGCCACAACACCTTCTTCCAGATGGCGGGCAACTTCTCCTTCGGTGACTACTTCAAGAAGGAAGCCATCTCCCACGCCTGGCAGTTGCTGACAGGTTCGGTCGAGGACGGCGGATACGGCATCGATCCCACGCGCTTGTGGGCAACCGTCTATCTCGACGACGACGAAGCGTTCTCGATCTGGCGCGACGAGGTCGGTGTGCCCGAAGAGCGCATCCAGCGCCGCGGCATGAAGGACAACTACTGGTCCATGGGCATTCCCGGACCGTGCGGCCCCTGCTCGGAGATCTTCTACGACCGCGGCGCCGAGTACGGCGTCGAGGGTGGCCCGGAAGCCGACGAGGATCGCTACATCGAGATCTGGAACCTCGTGTTCATGCAGAACGAGCGCGGCGAGGGCACCAACAAGGGCGACTACCCGATCCTCGGACCGCTGCCGAAGAAGAACATCGACACCGGCATGGGCGTCGAGCGCGTTGCGTTCCTCCTGCAGGGCGTCGAAAACGTCTACGAGACAGACCTTCTCCGCCCCGTCATCGACAAGGCCGCCGAACTGACCGGCAGCGTGTACGGGACCGATCACACTTCTGACGTCCGTTTCCGCGTCATCGCCGACCACGCACGCACCGCCGCGATGTTGATCGCCGACGGTGTGAACCCCGGCAACTACGGCCGCGGATACGTCCTGCGCCGGTTGCTGCGTCGTATCGTGCGCTCGGCCAAACTGCTCGGCAGCGAGCAGCCCACCATGCGCGAGTTCATGATCGTCGTCCGCGACACGATGGCGCCGTCGTACCCGGTTCTGGAAACCGACTTCACGCGCATCGAGAACGTTGCCGTCGGTGAGGAGACCGCGTTCCTCAAGACGCTGGCGTCGGGTTCGGCCCTGTTCGAGAATGCTGCCGAGACGGTCAAGTCGTCCGGAAAGTCGGTCATCGCCGGCGATCAGGCGTTTGCACTGCACGACACCTACGGCTTCCCGATCGACCTCACGCTCGAAATGGCATCCGAGGCCGGTCTCACCGTCGACGAAGACGGCTTCCGCACGCTCATGGCCGAGCAGCGCAAGCGCGCCAAGGACGACGCTCAAGCGCGCAAGCACGCGCATGCGGACCTCACGGTCTACAAGGAACTGCTCGATCGAGGTGCCACCGAGTTCACCGGTTTCGACGAGCTCGTCTCCGAGGCTCACGTCCTCGCACTGATCGTCGACGGTGTCCGCGTGCCGGTTGCGAAGGCCGGTCAGGACGTCGAGGTAATCCTCGACCGCAGCCCGCTCTACGCCGAGTCCGGTGGACAGATCGCCGACATCGGTTCGCTCACCGCGCCGGGCCTCGAAGCCAAGGTCAACGACGTGCAGAAGATCGCCAAGAAGGTCTGGACGCACAAGGTCACGGTGCAGAAGGGCGAGATCACCGAGGGCGACGTCGTGCTCGCGCACGTCGACGCCGAGTGGCGCAAGGGTGCAACCCAGGGGCACTCCGGTACCCACATGGTGCACGCGGCGCTGCGTCAGGTGCTCGGCCCCAACGCGGTGCAGGCGGGCTCGCTCAACAAGCCGGGCTACCTCCGCTTCGATTTCTCCTGGCAGGGTGCGCTGTCCGACTCCCAGAAGCAGGACATCGAGGCACTCACCAACGAAGCCGTGGCGTCCAACTACGCGGTCAACACATTTGTCACGGATCTCGACAAGGCCAAGGCGATGGGTGCGATGGCACTCTTCGGTGAGAACTACGGCGACGAGGTTCGTGTTGTCGAAATCGGCGGTCCGTTCTCGATGGAACTGTGCGGCGGTACTCACGTCGGAAGCTCCGCCCAGATCGGTCAGGTCACGCTGCTCGGTGAGCAGTCGGTCGGCTCCGGAATCCGACGCGTCGAGGCGTACGTCGGTTTGGACTCCTACCGCTACCTCGCCAAGGAACGCGCTCTCCTCGCCGGACTCTCCTCCTCACTGAAGGTTCCTTCGGAAGAGGTACCCGCCCGCGTCGAGGCGCTCGTCGAGCGACTCAAGGTGGCCGAGAAGGAACTCGAGCAGACCAAGGCCAAGGCTGTGCTGGCGTCGGCAGGCGAGTACGTCGCCAAGGCCAAGCGCATCGGTAGCGTCCTGGTCATTGCCGAGCCTGCTCCCGCGGGAGTCGGCGGCAACGATCTGCGCAGCCTCGTCACGGACATCAAGGGCCGACTCGGCTCCGAACCCGCCGTCGTAGCTCTCCTCGGTGACGTCGACGGCAAGGTCCCGTTCGTGGTCGCATCCAGCAAGGCGGCCCAGGGTCTCGGTGTGAAGGCCGGCGAGCTTGTCGCGTCCTTCGGTCCCAAGATCGGTGGCCGCGGCGGCGGAAAGCCCGACATGGCCCAGGGCTCGGGTTCGGACTCCGCCGGAATCCCGGCGGCGCTCGATGCGATCCGGGACAGAGTCGGAGAGCTGGCGGGCGGCAGCTGACGGTGGTGGCTACGCAGCAGGGTCCCGATCGCCCCGGCATCGACGACCCTGGTCGCGGGCGGCGCATCGCCATCGACGTCGGCAGTGTTCGCATCGGCGTCGCGTCAAGCGACCCCGACGGCATCCTCGCGACACCGGTGGAAACGGTTGCACGCTCGAAGGAGCGTGGGCCCGACGCGCCGGATATCCGGCGCATTATCGCCATCGTGTCCGAATACGAGGCCGTTGAGGTTATCGTCGGACTGCCACAGACGCTGCGCGGTGAGCAAGGTAAAGCCGCCGGTATCGCGACTGCATTCGCCAAACGACTGCAGCGGGCCGTCGAACCGATCCCGGTGAGATTGTCCGACGAACGACTGACGACCGTCACGGCTGCGCGCAACCTCCGCGAAAGTGGAGTCAAGGCACGCGGCCAGCGGCCGATGATCGATCAGGCTGCGGCGGTGGAAATCCTGCAAGGCTGGCTGGACGAGCGGAGTAGAGCTGTGAAACCAGGGGAGTCGTCGAAGGACGCTGCACTGGAGGGCGATCTGTGAACGCGCGGTGGGATGAGGGCGGCGGAAGCCGGCCCACCAGTTCGTTCGACTTCGACAACGACGAGACCATGGTCATGCGTGCGTTGCCGCAGAATATCGATCCGCCGCATATGTCGCGAGCGGAGGCACGCAAGCAACGCGAAGCGCGCAACAAGCGCGCCAAGCGAGGTAAGAAGGTTGGTGTTCTCGCTCTCCTGGTGTTGGTGATCGCGGTTCTCGGTGTCGGTGCCTACGGTGCCCTCTGGTACATGGATCGCAACAAGGCCGCGGAGGACTTCGCCGGCCCGGGCGGCGCACCCGTGGTCATCCAGATCAACAGTGGAGAAACCGCATCGGAGATCGGTGCGACGCTGGAGGCGAAGAACGTCGTCGCGAGTTCGGCTGCTTTCTACAACGCTGCGATCGCCAATCCGTCGGAGATCCAGAAGGTACAACCCGGCTTCTACCAGGTGCCGGTGCAGAGTAGTGCCGCGAGCGCACTCGACAGTTTGGTTGCCCCGGACTCCCGTGTCGGCAGTGTTGTCATCGCCGAAGGGCGTCAGCTGCACGACAGTTCGGACGCGCAGACCGGCTCGCTCAAGAAGGGCATATACAACCTGATTTCCGAGGCGAGTTGTGTCGGCCCGGTTTCTGCTCAGAAATGTGTCTCGACAGACGAATTGAACACTGCGGGAGCATCTTCCGATCTGGCTTCGCTCGGTGTGCCGGACTGGGCGATGTCGTCGGTCAAAAGTGTTCCGGACAAGGATCGTCAGCTCGAAGGTTTGATCGCCGCCAGCAGTTGGGATTTCGATCCCACTGCGACGCCCACCGAGATCCTGCGTTCGTTGGTCGAGGGCAGCGCCGCCAAGTACGAGGCCACCGGGATCCTGACAGCGGGCAGCGGAGTCGGAATGTCGCCGTACCAGTTGTTGGTGGCAGCGTCGCTGGTCGAGCGTGAGGCATTGCCTGGCGACATGGCCAAGGTCGCGCGGGTGATCGTCAACCGACTCGCAGTCGATCAGCCTTTGCAGTTCGACTCCACGGTCAACTACTCACTCGACACCACCGAGGTCGCCACGACCGATGCGGACCGTGAGCGCGTCACGCCCTGGAACACGTACGCAATGCCCGGTCTGCCTGCGACGCCTATTGCTTCACCGAGCATCGATGCTCTCAAGGCCGTGGAATCTCCGGCGGCCGGTGACTGGTTGTACTTCGTCACGATCAACAAGGAAGGCCAGACGCTCTTCACCAAGAGTTACGAGGAGCATCTGGCCAACATCGAACTGGCACAGCAAAGTGGGATTCTCGACAGTGGACGGTAGTACCGCGACTTCGCTCGCGACGCCGCGTAAGGCGGCAGTTCTCGGAAGCCCGATCGCTCACTCGAAGTCGCCGTTGCTGCACCTTGCTGCGTACGAGGCTTTGGGTCTGAGCGATTGGACCTACGAGCGGATCGAATGCACCGGCGAGCAGTTGCCTGCCCTCGTTGACTCACTCGGCCCCGAATGGGTCGGCCTCTCCGTGACGATGCCGGGCAAGATCGCAGCACTCGACTATGCCACCGAACGCACACCGCGAGCGGTGACCATCGGCTCGGCCAACACCTTGGTTCGCATCGAGGGCGGTTGGCGTGCCGACTGCACGGACGTCGACGGAGTCAGCGGTGCGTTGATCGCCGGCGGCGTCGGCGATCTCAGCGGCACTTCGGCGGTAGTCGTCGGCGCGGGCGGCACCGCGCGGCCGGCATTGGTCGCGTTGGCCGACATGGGAGTTCGGACAGTCACCGTGGTCGCGCGTGATCCGGGACGTGCGTCCGGTGCCATCGAATGCGGCAGTGCTGTCGGGTTGGACATTGATCTGGTCTCTTTCGACGACGCACGACTCGGTGGGATCTGTGCCGAATCCTCGGTCTTGGTCAGTACCGTTCCCGCGGATGCGGCAGCGCCCTTTGCCCAGCAACTGGGGAGGGCGCGATTTGTCCTCGACGCGATCTACAACCCTTGGCCGACGCCACTCGCTTCGGTTGTCGAGGCGGCTGGTGGCACGGTGATCGGTGGCCTCGAGATGTTGCTCAATCAGGCCTTCGGGCAGGTAGAGCAGTTCACGGGCAAGCCCGCTCCGCGAGAGGCGATGGCAGCCGCTATCGCTTAGCTCTGTTCACAGTGTCGAGGTAGTCCACAAGACGATTCGTAGTGTGCCGCTGGTGAACGCTAGACACCAAGCTCGAAACCATGTGGACGTTGGTGGTCTTGGCAGGCGCTGGGGTAGTCGCTGGTGTCGGTGCTCGGGCGATCGTTGACAGTTGGTTGCGGCGACACGGTTATCGACCATCCGTGACTCGCTGTTGTGCGCCGCAGTGCGCTGTCGCCACAGGTTGGGTGGTTGTCGGCGCACTGAATACCTCGGTGGTGCAACTGATCTCAGGTCTTGCCGTGGTGTGGTGGTGCGTCGCAATCTCGACTGTCGACCTGGCTGTGCGCCGGCTGCCCAACAGTTTCACGCTGCCGGGTTACGTCGTCGTGATGGTCTACGCGGCGGCGTCGGGAACGGTGTGGGTTGCTGCGGTGGGATCGGCACTGCTCGCCGGAATCCACCTCCTGGCGCACGTGATGTCGCCTGGTTCCATGGGTCTCGGCGATGTGAAGCTCTCTCTTCCGTTGGGCGCTCTTACCGGATTGGTGGGCGCTGACGCCTGGCTGTGGTCGTTGGTGTCTGCATCGGTGCTCACCGCAACCCTGGGTGTCGTGATCGAACTGCGAAAACTGGGCCGGCGACAGTCGGGGCTGGTAGCCCACAATTCGCCCATCGCGCACGGTCCCTCGATGTGCCTGGCAGCCTGCGGTTCGACGGCGTTTGCCTGGTTGACGTGACGAGTGCAACATCCGCGGAAAACCTTGCGTTATTGACTATTCAACGACGGACCGTGATCTGCAGGAAAGACGTAACCGTCGGTTTCATAAAGGCGGGTATCGCAGGCGCGCAGTCCCAGCATGCGGCGAGTCGGACTTGCCGCATGTCCACTCCCTGACGTTGACTGAGGCTTCGGAAATGGGACAAAACGAATCTCGTTTCGCACTCGATTATCGGGGGAACCTATGCGCACAAGGCTTTTCGTCGCTGCGGCAGCCTGTTTGGCGGCTGTGGCTGCAGGGGCGGGCGTCGCCGGCGCCGCGCCTGCACCTTCGTCGGTGGCACTGGGCGGGGGCTCAGGAATCCTGCTGCCGGACGTGGATCATTCCGATCCGGAGCAAGTTGCTGCCTGCACGTTGACCGCGGTCGGATACGACAACGCCGGCTCGCTCGTGGCACTCACCGCCGGACACTGCGGAGTTGTCGGGGACCGGGTGTTCGCCGAATACCTGCCCGAAGCGGGCCCCATCGGTCGGTTCTCCTACTCGAGTCCGGTCTCGGATATCGCGGTGATCGATCTCGACGACGCGAAGGTAGCCCCGCTACGTACCGTCGGCGGCACGACGATCAACGGAATCGGCGCTCCGCCGGCACCGGGCACGATCGTGTGCAAGGAAGGCCGTTCGACCGGCAACACGTGCGGTATCACCTGGGGCTACGACTCCGTCTACGGTGAAATTGTCGAGCACACGTGCTCGATTCCCGGAGACTCCGGTGGACCACTCGTCGTCGGCGATCGCCTGGTGGGCTTGATCAGCAACGGCTTCGAACCGTACTGCTTCGAGCCGCTCCCGCCGCCGTTCCATGCTCCCGACAACTCGGCGGACATCAACATCGGTTTGGCTGACATCAATGCCAACGGTGGAGGATTCCGCCTGTTCTAGACCCGCAGGAACCTCTGAGATGGCCCACACGCATCGTGCGTGTGGGCCATCTGCGTTCACCCGGAGGGCCACTGTGACAACTGAGGTCTGCGACGTGGAAAGATGGTCGGCGTGCTGCGTTGGATAACTGCCGGAGAATCCCATGGTCCCGCCCTCGTCGCGATGCTCGAGGGCATGGTCGCGGGGGTCGAAGTGACCTCTGAGGCCATCTCGTCCGAACTTGCCCGTCGTCGACTCGGTTACGGCCGTGGCGCGCGGATGAAGTTCGAGGCCGACAAGGTCACCATCATCGGTGGTGTCCGCCACGGATTTACGCTCGGTGGCCCCGTGGCCATCGAAATCGGCAACACTGAGTGGCCCAAGTGGGAAACCATCATGTCCGCCGACCCGGTCGACCCGGACCTGCTCGCCGATCAGGCTCGCAATGCCCCGCTGACGCGCCCGCGTCCCGGTCACGCCGATTACAGCGGCATGCTCAAGTACGGCTTCAACGACGCGCGTCCCGTCCTCGAGCGCGCCAGCGCTCGCGAGACCGCAGCCCGTGTAGCCGCCGGAACAGTCGCACGGTCGTTCCTGCGTCAGGTATTCGGTGCCGAGGTCGTTTCACACGTTATTTCCATCGGTGCTTCCGAGCCTTACGTCGGGCCCGTGCCGGAGGGCAAGGACCTGGACGCGATCGACGCGAGCCCGGTCCGCGCATTCGACAAGGCTGCCGAAGAGTCGATGATCGCCGAAATCGAATCGGCCAAGAAGGACGGCGACACCCTCGGTGGCGTCGTCGAGGTCGTCATCCACGGGCTGCCGGTCGGACTCGGCACCTTCGTCAGTGGCGCCGAGCGTCTCGATTCACGACTTGCCGCTGCCCTCATGGGAATTCAGGCCATCAAGGGCGTCGAGGTCGGTGACGGCTTCGAGACCGCGCGCCGTCGTGGCAGCGAGGCTCACGACGAAATCCGTCCGGGCCCGGACGGCATCGTGCGTTCCACGAACCGCGCAGGCGGTATCGAAGGTGGCATGACCAACGGTGAGGCTCTTCGAGTTCGCGCCGCGATGAAGCCGATCTCGACCGTTCCGCGTGCTCTGGCGACGGTCGACATGGAGAGCGGCGAAGAGGCCGTGGCCATCCACCAGCGCAGCGACGTGTGCGCGGTTCCGGCCGCCGGCGTCGTCGCCGAATCGATGGTTGCACTTGTCGTCGCTCAGGCCGCACTCGAAAAGTTCGGTGGTGATTCCATTGCTGAAACCACTGCCAACTACCGTCGTTACGCCGAGGGCATCGCAGCCCGACCGCCTCGATAGGACTCACGTATCGATGAAGCCGAAGGCTGTACTCATCGGTCCGCCCGGCGCCGGCAAATCGACCATCGGTCGACGTCTCGCGCAGGCACTCGAACTCGAATTGGTCGATACCGACGCCGAGATCGAACGGACCACGGGTAGAACGATCCCGGAGATCTTCACCCACGACGGAGAGCCTCGGTTTCGTGAGATCGAGGAATCGGTGGTTCGCGACGCGTTGCAGGCCACCGACGGAATCGTCTCGCTCGGCGGTGGTGCGATCCTGTCCGATCGCACGCGCGAACTGCTCCAGGGCCACACGGTCATCTACCTGGAGATCAGTGTCGCCGAAGGGCTTCGTCGCACGGGGGCGAACAATCATCGTCCGCTGCTGGCCGGCGGAGATCCCAAGGTCAAGTACCAGGAGCTGATGAGGCGTCGTCGTCCGCTGTACCGGCGTTCGGCCACGATTCGGATTCGGACCGACGGCCGAAGCCCGGCGCGTGTCGTCGGGCAATTGGTGTCGAAACTTCAAGACAAATGAACAACCGGAGCGGAGTAGTGGAGCAGTGACCGAACCCGTACGTGTAGAGGTGAAGACCGCAAGTCCCTACCCGGTCGTGATCGGCCGCGGCCTGCTCGGTGACCTTGTCGCCGAGTTCGACGGCGCGCGCACTGTCGCGATCTTCCATCAGCCGCCGCTGGCGGAGACCGCGGAGGCTGTACGGGCTGCATTGGCGGAGAAGGGAATCGACGCTCACCGCATCGAAATCCCCGACGCCGAGGACGGTAAGGATCTTGCCGTCGCGGGCTTCTGCTGGGACGTGCTCGGCCGGATCGGCCTGACTCGCAGCGACGCGATCATGAGCTTGGGCGGGGGAGCGGCGACCGACCTCACCGGCTTCGTAGCGGCTACGTGGATGCGTGGTGTCAAGGTTGTTCACGTCCCCACCACTTTGCTCGCGATGGTCGACGCAGCAGTGGGCGGCAAGACCGGTATCAACACCGAAGCGGGCAAGAACCTCGTCGGTTCGTTCCACGAACCGGGAGCGGTGTTCATCGATCTCGCGACGCTCGAGACTGTGCCGCACAACGAGATCGTTGCAGGCATGGCCGAGGTCATCAAGACCGGATTCATCGCCGACCCGGTGATCCTGGACCTCATCGAAGCCGATCCCAAGGCTGCTCTCGATCCGTCGGGAACTGTTCTGCCCGAGCTGATTCGGCGCTCCGTCGAGGTCAAGGCCAAGGTCGTGGCCGCGGATCTGCGCGAGTCGGATCTGCGCGAAATCCTCAACTACGGCCACACCCTCGGCCACGCGATCGAACGTCGTGAGCGCTACAAGTGGCGCCACGGTGCCGCTGTCTCCGTCGGCCTGGTCTTCGCTGCCGAACTCGGACGGCTCGCGGGCCGACTCGACGACGCCACCGCCGATCGTCACAAGTCGATCCTCGATCTCGTCGGGCTGCCGACGTCGTACGACGGTGATGCGTTCGGCGATCTGATGAAGGGAATGCAGACCGACAAGAAGAACCGTGCCGGGTTACTCCGTTTCGTGGTCCTCGACGGCCTCGCCAAGCCGGGCCGCCTCGAAGGGCCGGATCCGAGCCTGCTGGTCGCGGCGTACTCCGCGATCGCCCGTGATCCCAGGCCGGCCGGCGGAACGGTCCTGCTGTGAGGATCAACGTCGTCAACGGACCCAATCTGGGGCGTCTGGGTAAGCGTCAGCCCGAGGTCTACGGCGCGACCACACACGACGATCTGATCGAATTGTGCGTCGCGGCAGGTAAGGAGCTCGGCGTCGAGGTGATCGTCCGTCAGAGCGATCACGAAGGCGATCTGCTCGGTTGGATCCACGACGCGGCGGACGCGGGGGAACCGGTGATCCTCAATGCCGGCGGCTTGACGCACACGTCGGTGGTCCTGCGAGATGCATGCGCCGAACTGACCGCAGGTCTCGTCGAGGTGCACATCTCGAACGTTCATGCGCGAGAAAAGTTTCGGCACCATTCCTACCTGAGTCCGATTGCGACCGCCGTGATCGTCGGACTCGGCGTCGCCGCGTATCCGCTGGCGATCAGGTTCCTCGCCGAGCGAGGCTGAACGAGGGAAGTCGAAAAGCCGACCACACAAATGCGGCCCCGAGGAAAATTTCCTCGGGGCCGCATTTGTGTGTGTGGACGGCGGGCGTTACTGCTCGCGCTTGCCCAGATCGATCGCTGGGAAGACCGCGGTATCGGCGTCGGATTCCTCGACGGACATGGCGGCTCCGCTGTATGCGTGCTGCTTGGTGGGGGAGTCGTAGCCCTCGCTGACGGGCACCGGTTCGTGGTGACGCTCGTGGGACGGGGTCTGCGGAGCGGTTCCGTTCTTGCGCTGTTCACGACTGACGAAGAAACGTCCGACGGTGATGGCGATCATGGCGGGGACGAAGATGAGAAGGATCGTGAACGCCGCACCGGAGGTCACCTCGAAGAACAAGCCCTGCTGAGTGAGTTCGAGGGAGGGGACCAGGCTGAGTGCCCAGCTGGCAGCGCCGGCGACGAATCCGCCGACCAAAGCAGCTTTGAGCCACAGCATGGTCAGATCGGCGCCGTCCTCGGGTTCCGGGAAGTTTCGGCGGTCGCGAATGCCGTCGATACCACCCCAGATCGCGGCGAAGACGATGACGATCAACAGGGACAGCCAGCGCAGGGTGGACCCCTGAAGCGGCCACTGTGCGATTGCTGCACCGAGCAATGCACGAAACACAACATGTATCAGGGCCATGCCGAGGCCACGTACCAACCACGCATTCATGGGTACAGCCTAACTAGAACCCATTACACCTTGTGGCCTAACCCACACTTATTGCTGTAACCGTGAGTTTCGAGTTGATCGGCAGGTCTGCGAGGGCGGTAGGTTCGAGGGATGCCGGTCGACTTCAGAACACGCCGTGAATCCCTCAGACGCCTCCTCGCGGAGCGCGAACTCGACGCGATTCTCGTCACAGATCTCCTCAACATCAGGTACCTCACCGGTTTCACCGGTTCCAATGCTGCGCTCGTCGTCAGTGCGTCCGATTCGGCGTCCGACGAACGCGCGACGGTGATCTGCACCGACGGTCGTTACGTGACGCAGGTGGCGGAGCAGGTTCCGGACCTGCGCGCTGAAATCGCCCGTTCGAGTGCTGCGCACTTGATCGAGAAGTCGACGATGCCCGTTCTCGCGTTCGAGTCACACGTCGCGACGTTCGCCGAACATCGCGCATGGACCGAGGCAGCACCGAAGATCCGGTTCGAACCGGTGAGTGGACTCGTCGAACAGTTGCGCATGGTCAAGGACGAGCACGAGGTGGAGTTGTTGCGCGCCGCATGCACTTCAGCTGATGTCGCGTTGGCGCAGTTGATCGCTCGCGGCGGTCTGCGACCTGGCCGAACCGAACGAGAGGTCGGTCGTGAACTGGAAAACCTGATGCTCGACAACGGCGCAGACGGTATTTCCTTCGAGACGATCGTGGCGGCAGGCGTCAACTCGGCGATTCCGCATCACCGACCGACCGACGCGATCCTGGCGTCGGGTGACTTCGTGAAACTCGACTTCGGCGCACAGGTCGGTGGGTACCACTCGGACATGACCCGGACGTACGTGCTCGAGTCCGTTTCCGATTGGCAACGGGAGATTTACGAACTCGTCGCGCGGTCACAAGCTGCCGGTTGCGATGCCCTCGCTCCGGGTGTCGAATGTGCGGCCGTGGACGCCGCCGCCCGTTCGGTGATCGACGATGCAGGCTACGGCGAGTTGTTCCTGCACGGCCTCGGCCACGGTGTCGGCCTCGAAATCCACGAAGCACCGGGAATCGGCAAGCTCGGCACCGGTACACTTCTTTCCGGCGCGGCGGTGACCGTCGAGCCGGGCGTGTACTTCTCCGGGCGCGGAGGTGTACGGATCGAGGACACGCTCGTTGTTCGTGAGCAGGGGCCAGAGCTGCTCACACTGACCGCAAAAGACCTTACCGTCGTCTGAGACGGTTTCCCGACCCCTAGGAGACGCGAAGCAAGTGGCTTCCACCAGTGATTTCAAGAATGGTCTGGTTCTGCAGATCGAAGGCCAGCTGTGGACGATCATCGAGTTCCAGCATGTCAAGCCCGGCAAGGGCCCTGCCTTCGTGCGCACCAAGCTCAAGAACGTGCTCTCGGGCAAGGTAGTGGACAAGACGTTCAACGCCGGTGTGAAGGTCGAGACCGCCACGGTCGACCGTCGTGACATGACCTACCTGTACCACGACGGCAGCGACTACATCTTCATGGACGGCGACACCTACGACCAGGTGTCGATCAGTGAATCCACCGTCGGCGACCAGTCGCGTTTCCTGCTCGAGAACATGGCCGTCCAGGTCGCGACCCACGAAGACGTTCCCCTCTTCGTCGAGCTTCCGGTCACGGTCGAGCTCGTCGTCAAGCACACCGATCCGGGCCTGCAGGGCGACCGCTCCACCGGCGGCACCAAGCCTGCCACCCTCGAGACCGGTGCCGAGATCAACGTGCCGCTCTTCATCAACACCGGTGACAAGCTCAAGGTCGATTCCCGTGACGGCAACTACCTCGGGCGTGTGAATTCCTGAGTGTCCGGCACACATAAGAAACTCGGTGCACGCCACAAGGCGCGCAAGCGTGCCGTCGACTTCCTCTTCGAAGCCGAGGCACGTGACCTCGATCCGGTCGCGCTCGCATCGGAGCGTTCCGATCTGTCCGTCAAGGACGACGCGGTAGCACCCGTCGCGGCCTACACCGTCACGTTGGTGTCCGGCGTTGCGGAGAATCTGGACCGGATCGATCAGGTCATCTCCTCGCATCTGCAGGATTGGACGCTCGAGCGTCTGCCCGCCGTCGACCGTGCGATTCTGCGTATCGCCGTGTGGGAGCTCTTCCATGCGACGGACGTTCCGCCGGTTGTCGCCGTGGACGAGGCCGTCGAACTCGCGAAGCAGCTCTCGACGGACGACTCTCCGGGATTCGTCAACGGAATCCTCGGTCAGGTCGTTCTCGTTGCGCCGCAGGTTCGATCGGCTGCAGCTGCGACCTCGCAGCGCGCGCAGGAATCGGATTCGGGTACCGAGTAGCAAGTTCTGTTCCACCACCGCCGTGCGAGTGTCACCGTGCGCGTTGTGTGTCTGCACACAACCGGTCGAAGTCGCTGCTCGCACGGCGGGATCAGGTCTGTCGGCTGATAGGGTGGGGACCGTCAGACATCCTTTAACGATCCGTCCAGTGAGGCGGAGAAGGAGGTCGCTGTATGAGCGTGCCCGAAGGGTCTCGCCCATCCGATCTTGCAGGTCCAGGCAGCGCCAAGGCATCCGCTGGTGCCGAGGCAAGTAGTGAGACCCGTGAATTGTTGTCCGCCCAGGATGTGGGCCGGACCATCGCGCGGATCGCTCACGAGATCATCGAGAAAACCGCACTCGACGGACCCGAGGGAACAGCCCCTCGTGTGGTCCTGATCGGCATCCCGACGCGCGGAACCACACTCGCCACGCGACTGCGCGCCAAGATCGAAGAATTCTCCGGTGTGCGTCTTCCCATCGGATCTCTCGACATCACGCTCTACCGTGATGATCTCCGCACCAAGCCGCATCGCCCGCTCGAGCGCACGTCCGTCCCCGAAGGTGGCGTCGACAATGCTCTGGTCGTCCTGGTGGACGATGTCCTCTTCTCCGGTCGCACCGTGCGCTCCGCCCTCGATGCGTTGCGCGATCTCGGTCGCCCCCGGGCCGTCCAACTCGCAGTGCTGGTCGATCGCGGTCATCGCGAACTGCCGCTGCGCGCCGACTACGTCGGCAAGAACGTCCCGACCGCGAGGTCAGAAGACGTCAAGGTTCTCCTCCAGGAACACGACGGCAGGGAAGCGGTAGTCATCTCCGGAGGTAAGAGCGCGTGAAGCACCTTCTTTCCATCGCGGACCTCGATCGTGAGTCCGCGGTAGAACTTCTCGACGAGGCAGAACGCTTCGAGCAGGCGCTGCTGGGCCGCGAAGTACGCAAACTCCCGACGCTGCGCGGACGCACGGTCATGACGGTGTTCTTCGAGAACTCGACGCGCACCCGGGTGTCCTTCGAGGTGGCCGGTAAGTGGATGAGCGCGGACGTCATCAACGTCAGCGCATCGAGTTCCTCGGTGTCCAAGGGCGAATCCCTGCGCGATACCGCGATGACCCTGCGCGCGGCCGGTGCCGACGCTCTCATCGTGCGGCATCCGGCTTCGGGTGCCGCCCATCAGATCGCCAAGTGGACCGGAGCGGCCGACGACGGTGGCCCGGCAGTCATCAACGCAGGTGACGGCACGCATGAGCATCCCACTCAGGCGCTTCTCGACGCTTTGACCCTTCGCCAGCGCCTCGGCGACATCGAGGGCAAGCGGATCGCGATCGTCGGCGACATTCTGCACAGCCGTGTGGCCCGGTCCAACGCGCTGCTTCTGTCGATGCTCGGCGCAGAGGTCGTCTTGGTGGCGCCTCCGACACTGCTGCCGGTCGGCGCGCACACGTGGCCGGTCACGGTCTCGCATTCGCTCGACGCCGAACTGCCCGGACTCGACGCGGTGCTGATGCTGCGGGTTCAGGCCGAACGCATGAACGGCGGCTTCTTCCCTTCGCAGCGCGAGTACTCGATCAACTACGGCCTGTCCGAGAAGCGACTGGCGATGCTGGCCGATCACGCGGTGGTCTTGCACCCCGGTCCGATGCTGCGCGGCATGGAGATCGCATCCGCCGTCGCTGATTCCTCGAAAACTGCTGTACTGCAACAGGTTACCAACGGCGTACACATGCGCATGGCTGTCTTGTTCCGACTGCTGGTCGGGTCGGAGGACGGTGCGCTGTGACCAGAAACGAGAACGGAGAATCACCCGTGAGTGTCCTGCTCCGCGGAGTCCTGATCTACGGAGAAGGTGAGCCCACCGACGTACTCGTCGGCGACGGCACGATCCTCGAGATCGGCGTGGACCTCGATCCGGCCACGGCATCCGAGGTGATCGATGCCGGCGGGCAGATCCTGCTTCCCGGCTTCGTGGACCTGCACACCCATCTACGTGAGCCTGGTCGCGAAGACACCGAGACCATCGAAACCGGAAGCTCCGCGGCCGCTCTGGGTGGATACACCGCGGTCTTCGCGATGGCGAACACGAGCCCCGTCGCCGATTCGGTGGTCATCACCGATCACGTCTGGCGACGCGGACAGGAAGTCGGCCTCGTCGACGTCCACCCCGTCGGCGCAGTCACCGCAGGCCTGGAAGGCAAGCAGCTCGCCGAGATGGCGACCATGGCCGCAGGCGTCGGCAAGGTCAAGATGTTCTCCGACGACGGTCACTGCGTCTACGACCCACTGATCATGCGTCGCGCGCTCGAATACTCCAGCTCACTGGGCGTCCTGATCGCGCAGCACGCGGAAGAACCGCGTTTGACGGTCGGTGCGGTCGCCCACGAGGGCCCCACGGCCGCGCGTCTCGGACTGGCCGGATGGCCGCGAGCAGCCGAAGAATCGATCGTGGCCCGTGACGCACTGCTCGCGCGTGACGCCGGCGCCCGCGTTCACATCTGCCACGCATCCACCGCCGGAACCGTCGAACTCGTGAAGTGGGCTCGCAGCCAAGGGATTTCGATCACCGCCGAGGTCACCCCGCATCACCTGCTCCTCGATGATTCACGTCTCGAGACGTACGACGCCATCAACAAGGTCAACCCGCCACTTCGTGAGGCCAGCGATGTTGCTGCCCTGCGCAAGGGTCTGGCCGAGGGCATCATCGACTGCGTGGCCACCGACCACGCTCCGCACGCCGAGCAGGACAAGTGCTGCGAATTCGCGGCCGCCCGCCCCGGAATGCTCGGCCTCGAGACCGCGCTCTCGATCATCGTGCAGACGATGGTCCAGCCCGGCCTGTTGGACTGGCGCGGTGTTGCGCGGGTCATGAGCGAGCGCCCGGCGGCGATCGTCGGACTCGACGATCAAGGCCGTCCCATCGAGGTGGGGGAGCCCGCCAACCTGACATTGGTCGATCCGTCGGCCGAGTGGACGGTCCACGGCCCAGACCTGGCGAGTGTCGCGCATAACACTCCGTACGAGTCGATGACATTGCCCGCACGGGTCACGACCACACTGTTACGTGGCCGCATCACCGCACACGACGGGAATGTGCGGCTGCGGAGTAGCGAGGAGTAGCGCGTCATGGACAGAGCACTGTGGATCATCGGTCTGGCGATCTTCTGGGTCGCAATGATCGGCCTGATGTACGTCGGTTGGCGTGGACGCGCTCGACGCCAGAAAGACAAGATCGGCGAACTGCCGACGGTACCGGCAACCCTGGGTGAACTGCTCGTCCTGCCGACCACCGGCCTGTACGTCGGTAGCACCATCGCACCCAGTTGGCAGGACCGCATCGCCGTCGGCGACCTCGGTTTCCGCGCCACCTGCGAGATCAGCCGCTACAGCGGCGGAATTCTGGTCGAGCGTGACGGTGCGTCGGCCATCTGGATTCCGGAGAAGTCGATCCGCGCGATCCGCACGGAGAACGGTCTTGCCGGCAAGGTCATGAGCAAGGACGGCGTCCTGGTGATTCGCTGGGAATTGCCGAGCGGAACCGAGATCGACACGGGCGTGCGCGGTGACGACAAGACGGTTTATCCGGACTGGGTCAAGCCGGTAACTGCTTCGAACAAGACTGCTTCGAACAAGACTGCCTCGAACAAGACGAATGACAACGAAGACGCAAGCTCTGGCGACATCGAGCAGAACGGAAAGAACGCATGAGCGGCTTTGGCAACAGCCCCGCAGTACTGGTCCTCGAAGACGGACGGGTGTTCCGCGGAACCACCTTCGGTGCGGTTGGACAGACCCTGGGCGAAGCGGTGTTCAGCACCGGCATGACCGGCTACCAGGAAACGCTCACCGATCCCAGCTACCACCGCCAGATCGTGGTCTCCACCGCGCCGCAGATCGGCAACACCGGCTGGAACGACGAAGACGACGAGTCGGTCGGACCGACCGGCGAGAGTGCCGGCGCCAAGATCTGGGTTGCCGGGTACGTCGTTCGTGACCCCTCGCGCGTCACCTCGAGCTGGCGTGCAACCGGTTCGCTGCAGGCCAAGCTCGAAGAGCAGGGCATCGTCGGAATCGCCGGGATCGACACTCGTGCCCTGGTTCGCCACCTGCGTACTCGCGGTTCGATGAAGGCAGGCGTCTTCTCCGGTGAAGCCATCGCCGCCGATGACGAACTGGTCCGACGGGTTCAGGATCAGCCGACCATGCTCGGCGCCGATCTTGCCGGTGAAGTCAGCACCACCAGCGGCTACGTCGTCGAGCCGAAGGGCGGGGAGGCGCTGTACACGGTTGCCGCGATCGACCTCGGTATCAAGACCAACACCCCGCGCATGTTCGCCGAGCGCGGTATCCGCGTCCACGTGTTGCCGTCCAATGCGAGTCTCGAACAGATCCTCGACCTGAAGGCCGACGGAGTGTTCCTCTCCAACGGTCCCGGTGACCCGGCCACCGCCGACGGCGCAGTGCACCTGACAAAAGAGGTCATCGGACAGGGCTTGCCGCTGTTCGGTATCTGCTTCGGTAACCAGATCCTGGGCCGCGCCCTCGGCCTGAGCACGTACAAGATGAAGTTCGGCCACCGCGGCATCAACATCCCGGTGATCGAGCATCAGACGGGTCGCATCGCGATCACCGCGCAGAACCACGGCTTCGCACTCGAAGGTGAAGCCGGCCAGGAATTCGACACCCCGTTCGGTCGCGCCGTGGTAAGCCACACCTGCGCCAATGACGGAGCCGTCGAAGGTGTTCGCCTGCTCGACGATTCGGCCTTCTCGGTGCAGTACCACCCGGAGGCGGCAGCCGGCCCGCACGACGCTGCGTACCTCTTCGACCGCTTCACCAGCCTGCTCTCCGCACGGAAAGAAACCGGAGTCAAGAACTAATGCCACGCCGTACAGATCTCAAGCACATCCTGGTAATCGGCTCCGGTCCGATCGTCATCGGTCAGGCCTGTGAGTTCGACTACTCGGGCACCCAGGCTTGCCGCGTCCTCCAGGAGGAGGGCCTGCGCGTCAGCCTGGTCAACTCCAACCCGGCCACCATCATGACGGACCCCGAGTTCGCCGACGCCACGTACGTCGAGCCGATCACGGCCGAGTTCCTCGAAAAGGTCATCGCCAAGGAAGCGTTGCAGGGCAACAAGATCGACGCCGTCCTCGCGACGCTCGGCGGTCAGACCGCTCTCAACGCCGCTGTGGCGCTGCACGAGCAGGGCATCCTCGAGAAGTACGACGTCGAGCTGATCGGCGCCGACTTCGACGCCATCCAGCGCGGCGAGGATCGCCAGAAGTTCAAGGACATCGTCGCCAAGGTCGGTGGCGAATCTGCGAAGTCCGCAGTTTGCTACACGATGGACGAAGTACACGCCACGGTCGCCGAACTCGGTTACCCGGTTGTCGTGCGTCCGTCCTTCACCATGGGCGGCCTCGGTTCCGGCATGGCGTACGACGTCGACGATCTCAACCGCATCGCCGGTGGCGGTCTGGCCGCGTCGCCGACGGCGAACGTCCTGATCGAGGAATCCATCCTCGGCTGGAAGGAATACGAACTCGAGCTCATGCGCGACAGTCGCGACAACGTCGTGATCGTCTGCTCCATCGAGAACGTCGACCCGGTGGGTGTCCACACCGGAGACTCGGTCACCGTCGCTCCCGCGATGACGCTGACCGACCGCGAGTACCAGGCGATGCGCGACCTCTCCATCGATATTCTGCGTGAGGTGGGCGTCGACACCGGCGGCTGCAACATCCAGTTCGCGATGGACCCGAAGGACGGCCGCCTGGTTGTCATCGAGATGAACCCGCGCGTTTCCCGCTCGTCGGCGCTGGCGTCGAAGGCGACCGGTTACCCGATCGCGAAGATGGCCGCCAAGCTTGCCATCGGCTACACGCTCGACGAGATCGTCAACGACATCACCAAGGAAACCCCGGCTTGCTTCGAGCCGACACTCGACTACGTCGTCGTCAAGGCTCCGCGGTTCGCTTTCGAGAAGTTCCCCGGTGCCGACGGAACCCTGACCACCACGATGAAGTCGGTAGGCGAGGCCATGAGCATCGGCCGCAACTTCACCGAGGCTTTCGGCAAGGTCATGCGTTCACTCGAGACCAAGCGTGCGGGTTACTGGACCGGCGCCGACATCGAGACGGAGAGCCTGGACGCCCTGCTCGCCGATCTGAGCGTTCCGCAGGACGGCCGCATGTACGGCATCGAGAAGGCATTCGCCCTCGGCGCAACTGTCGAGCAGCTCTTCGACGCCACCAAGATCGATCCGTGGTTCCTCGACCAGTTCCAGCAGATTCACGAGCTCGGTGAAAAGCTTCGCGCTGCAGAGTCTTTCGACGAGGCTGCCCTGCGTCAGGCCAAGTACCACGGCATCTCGGACCGCCAGATCGCGGCTCTGCGCCCCGAACTCGGTGGTGACACGCACGCAGGTGAGGACGCCGTTCGCGCTCTGCGTGATCAGCTGGGCGTGCGCCCCGTCTACAAGACCGTCGACACCTGCGCCGCAGAGTTCGAGGCCAAGACGCCGTACCACTACTCGACCTACGAGCTTGATCCCGAGGCCGAGTCCGAAGTTGCTCCGCAGACCGAGCGACCCAAGGTTCTGATCCTCGGATCCGGCCCCAACCGCATCGGCCAGGGCATCGAGTTCGACTACTCGTGTGTCCACGCTGCCCAGACGCTGTCCGAGGCCGGGTACGAGACCGTCATGGTCAACTGCAACCCCGAGACCGTCTCCACGGACTACGACACCGCTGATCGCCTGTACTTCGAGCCGCTGACATTCGAGGACGTCTTCGAGGTCTACCGCGCGGAGGCGCAGTCGGGCACCGTTGCCGGCGTCATCGTCCAGCTCGGCGGCCAGACCCCGCTCGGATTGGCGAAGCGCCTCGAAGCTGCCGGCGTTCCCATCGTGGGAACCAGCCCCGCAGCCATCGACCTGGCGGAGGACCGCGGCGAATTCGGTCGCGTGCTCACCGAAGCCGGTCTGCCTGCCCCGAAGTTCGGTACCGCCACCACGTTCGACGGCGCCCGCGAGATCGCAGCAGGCATCGGCTACCCGGTGCTGGTGCGTCCGTCGTACGTGCTCGGTGGACGCGGCATGGAGATCGTCTACGACGAGGCTTCACTTGCCGACTACATCTCGCGTGCCACGGAGATCTCCGACGACCGCCCGGTCCTGGTCGACCGCTTCCTCGAAGACGCGGTCGAGATCGACGTCGACGCTCTGTGCGACGGCACCGAGGTGTACCTCGGCGGCGTCATGGAGCACATCGAGGAAGCCGGCATTCACTCCGGTGACTCGGCGTGTGCGCTCCCGCCCATCACTCTGGGCCGGGCGGATCTCGAGAACGTCCGCCGTTCCACCGAGGCTCTCGCAAAGGGCATCGGCGTCAAGGGCCTGCTCAACGTCCAGTACGCACTCAAGGACGACATCCTCTACGTGCTGGAAGCAAATCCCCGCGCCAGCCGTACGGTTCCGTTCGTCTCCAAGGCGACGGCCGTCCAGCTGGCCAAGGCATGCGCCCGCGTCATGCTCGGCGAATCCATCGCCGACCTGCGCGCAAGCGGCATCCTGCCGGCGACCGGCGACGGTGGAAACACCCCGGCCGGTGCACCGATCGCGGTCAAGGAAGCTGTGTTGCCGTTCAACCGCTTCCGCCGCGCCGACGGTACCGGCGTGGATACCTTGCTCAGCCCGGAAATGAAGTCCACCGGTGAAGTCATGGGAATCGACTTCGACTTCGGTACGGCTTTCGCCAAGTCGCAGACGGCCGCCTACGGGTCGTTGCCCACCACAGGCGCGGTGTTCGTCTCGGTCGCCAACAAGGACAAGCGTTCGCTGATCTTCCCGGTCAAGCGCCTGGCAGATCTCGGATTCACCATCCTTGCCACCGAAGGAACCGCAGATGTGTTGCGGCGCAACGGTATCGAGTGCAAGCAGGTGTACAAGCAGTCGGGTGAGGATGTTCCGGCCGGTGCCGAGACCATCGTCGACCAGATCCGCAGCGGCGAGGTCGCCATGGTCATCAACACCCCGTACGGCAACAACGGTCCGCGTGTCGACGGCTACGAGATCCGAAGCGCAGCAGTCGCGTCGAACATCCCGTGCATCACGACGGTCCAGGGCGCCTCGGCCGCCGTGCAGGGCATCGAAGCGGCCATCCGCGGCGACATCGGGGTTCACTCCCTGCAGGAACTGCACGCAGGTCTTCGTCAGCCGGCACAGCAGTCGTGAGTCACAGTTGGGGGCATCGTCTCCGGTCCGCGATCGCGGACCGGGGGCGGCTGTGCGTCGGTATCGACCCGCATCCCGCGCTTCTCGACGCGTGGGGACTGCCACGTACCGCCGAAGGTCTGGAGACTTTCGCCGAGATCTGCGTCGAGGCCTTCACCGGTGAGGTTGGACTCGTCAAACCTCAGGTTGCGTTCTTCGAGGCGTACGGAAGCGCCGGCTTCGCCGTGTTGGAGCGGACCATCTCGGTTCTTCGCGATGCTGGAACGCTTGTCGTCGCGGACGCCAAGCGCGGTGACATCGGTTCGACGATGGACGCGTACGCGCAAGCCTGGTTGGGTGATTCGCCGTTGGCCTCCGACTCGGTCACCGTTTCGCCGTACCTGGGATTCGGGGCGTTGGCTCCGACACTCGAACTGGCAAGGCAGAACGCACGCGGGATCTTCGTGCTGGCACGAACCTCCAATCCGGAAGGCGGCGTACTTCAACAGTCGTCGGCCGACGGTGTGAGCGTGGCTCAGTCGATCGTCAACGCTGCGGTCGACGCGAACGCCGACGGACGCGACACCGTCGGACTGGTGGTCGGTGCAACTCGGGACCACGGTCTGGACCTGTCGCAGTTCAACGGCCCGATTCTCGCTCCGGGGCTCGGCGCGCAGGGTGCGACGGCAGCGGATCTCGCAGACATCTTCGCGGGATCGACCGAGCTCCTGCTGCCGAACACTTCCCGTGGGGTGCTCAAGCATGGTCCTTCGGTATCGGCACTTCGGGAGGCAGCAATGCGTGACCGAGACGAGATCGAAGCCGCATTGGCGCACTGATCCGTGAGTGACCTCGAGGCTCGTTCGAGCGGTGGAACCCGGTGGTACCGTCCGTCGGTGAATCGTTGGTGGCAGATCGGACTTCTCGTCGCGGCGTGCGCGCTGCTCGCCACCGGGTTCCAATCCGTCACCGGCGTACACGGCGACGATCTCGCCGTGTACCGGACGGCAGGTCAAGCCGTCTTCGACGGCTCGAACCTGTACGACGAGTCGTTCAACGCGAGACTGCCGTTCACTTATCCGCCCTTCGCTGCGCTCGTCGCCGTTCCGGTCGCCTTGGGTTCCTGGGGTGCGGTCCAGTGGGGATGGAGTTTCGTCAGCCTCCTGATGCTGGCCGCGATCATCGTGCTCAGCTATCGCGAAGTCCCGTTCACACGTAGGCGGCCCGTCGTCGTCTACGTAGGTTTCCTGGTCCTGTGGACGGCGGCATCGCCGATCTCCGATCACCTCGGGTACGGGCAGGTCGGTTTGTTCCTGACACTCCTGTGCCTGATCGACGTGCTGGCTCGACCACGGTGGATTCCCGAGGGTGTGCTGGTGGGGATCGCCGGGGCCGTCAAACTGGTGCCTCTCGTCTACATCGGTTACTACGTGATCACCGGGCGTTGGAAAGCAGTTGCGGGCGGCCTCGCCGGCTTCCTCGGCGCCACGGCACTCGGCTTTGCCGTTCTCCCGCGACAGACGATCGACTACTTCGGTGACATCGCCTCACTCTCGGGGCGCGTCGCGGTCGGTGACCCGTCCGTGTTCGGTAACCAGTCCGTGCGTGGAATGGCCTTACGGCTACTCCCCGAGGGCCTGGTGGGTCCGGCATGGCTCGTCGCCTGTGCAGTGTTGGGTGTCCTCGGAATTGTCGCGACGCGGCGCGCTCAGCGCCTGCGAGGTGATCTTGCCGGTTTCACGGTGGTTGCTCTGCTGGCGGCAATCGTGACTCCCATTGCCTGGACCCACCACTTCGTGTGGTTGGTGCCGGCGGTGGGTGTGCTCCTCGTTCCGATCAAGTCGGGCGTGGGGGAGGACACCCGATCGGTACCCGCGTGGTCCTGGATCGCGATCGGCCTCACCGCTGCGGTCGTGCTGTTTCGGCTTCCTCGGGTCGGCGCGGACATGGATATCCCGGTCGTCGGCTTCGTCCTGGAGAATTCATTGCTCTGGGCGAGCCTCGCGGTAGTACTCGCTCTTGCCACCCCCGGCGCGAGCCGCACCGAACCGGACACGGTCGATGCCGACGATCCGAAATCGTCGCTGCCGACCTGAAAACAGGCCGCGACACGCGCATGGGCGTCGAAAATGCTCGAAATTTTTGGATGTGTCGGCGACCACGTTCATTCCCGCAGGTAACGATTTCGCAGACACGCATGGGGACGTCGCATCTGATGTATCGAAATGCTTTGTGTTACAGTCTATTTCGGTACTGTACGCACGTTCGTGTTGCGTCGAATCCGTCTCGATCCAGCCGAAAACGGCGATGATGTGTGACATCGATTCGACGCGCATAACCCACCGCGATCTGCATCGGACCGCGGGGGGGTGGGTTAGCAATTCGCGCCAGGCGTGAGTACGGTCGCTATCGCTGCTGGTTATCAGCGGAATAGACAAAATTTGCACACGACGAGACGGAGGAACCGTGGCCCTTCCCCAGTTGACTGATGAGCAGCGCGCTGCTGCTTTGGAGAAGGCAGCTGCTGCCCGCAAGGCCAGGGCTGAGCTCAAGGAGCGCCTGAAGCGTGGCGGCACCGACCTCAAGCAGGTCCTCAAGGACGCCGAAGACAACGAAATCTTGGGCAAGATGAAGGTTTCGGCACTGCTCGAGGCGCTGCCCAAGGTGGGCAAGGTCAAGGCTCAGGAGATCATGACCGAGCTGGAGATTGCACCGACCCGTCGCCTTCGTGGCCTCGGTGATCGGCAGCGCAAGGCTCTGCTCACCAAGTTTGACTTCGAGGCCTGAGCCGACAAGTGATGATTGCTGACGCGGCAGTGTCTGATGATTGCTGACGCAACAGTGTCAGAGAGCAAGACCGCAGTGCGGAGGGGTCGGCTGGTTGTACTGGCCGGCCCTTCGGCTGTCGGTAAGTCCAGCGTCGTTCGCGAGCTGAGAACTCGGTTGCCTGAACTCGTTTTCAGCGTTTCGGCGACCACTCGCGATCCCCGTCCCGGTGAAGTGGACGGCAAAGACTACCGATTCACTTCCCGTGAAGAATTTCAACGGATGATCGACTCCGGTGAACTTCTCGAATGGGCGGAAATCCACGGCGGTCTACAGCGCTCCGGCACCCCCGCAGCTCCGATCGAAGAAGCGCTCGAAGCTGGAAAGCCCGTACTCGTCGAGGTCGATCTCGCCGGAGCACGAGCTGTCCGCCAGGCGATGCCCGAAGCTCTGTTGGTGTTCATGGCTCCACCGAGCTGGGACGTTCTGGTGCAACGGCTGACCGGACGGGGAACCGAAACGGAAGACGTCGTGGCACGCCGACTCGAGACGGCCCGAGTGGAATTGGCCGCACAGGACGAGTTCGACACGGTCATCGTGAACGAGGATGTAAGCCGTGCTTGCGATGAGTTGGTATCCTTGTTGGTTGGGAACTGATTCCGCACCCTTCGGGAACCGATTTCCACCCCGTTTCTCAGATATCCGGATCGATAAAACTAGTTCTTCAATGAAGATCTAATTCAGGAGACACAAGAGTGAGCAGCACTTCAGCCGCGTCCGCAGCAGGTCAGGGCGCTCTGCCTGCCTACGACACCCCGCTCGGCATCACCAACCCGCCGATCGACGAGTTGCTCGAACGCACCTCTTCCAAGTACGCCCTGGTCATCTACTCGGCCAAGCGTGCGCGCCAGATCAACGACTACTACAACCAGCTCGGTGACGGCATCCTCGAATACGTCGGACCTCTGGTCGAGCCCGGTCTGCAGGAAAAGCCGCTGTCCATCGCGTTGCGTGAAATCCACGCTGATCTCCTCGAGCACACCGAAGGCGAGTGAGCACCACGTCTGCCGCACCCGAACCTCGTTCGGGTGTCGGGGGAGTGTCCGACGCGCCCACATCGATACGTAAGCGCATTGTCGTCGGTGTCGGTGGGGGTATCGCCGCGTACAAAGCGTGCTCGATCATCCGCAGCTTCACCGAGAGCGGTCATCACGTCCGCGTGATTCCGACCGAATCCGCTCTGGAGTTCGTCGGCCGCGCCACGTTCGAAGCACTCTCCGGCAACCCGGTTCACACCGGCGTCTTCAACGACGTCCCGCAGGTTCCGCATGTCCGCCTCGGACAGGAAGCCGATCTCGTTGTCATCGCGCCGGCAACCGCTGATCTGATGGCGCGAGCTGTCATGGGCCGCGCAGACGACCTGTTGACAGCCACCTTGTTGACCGCACGCTGTCCGGTCGTCTTCGCCCCCGCAATGCACACCGAGATGTGGGAGCACCCCGCAACGGTGTCCAACGTGGCGACACTGCGCTCGCGCGGCGTCCACGTGATCGAACCTGCCTCCGGGCGTTTGACCGGAAAAGACACCGGGGCCGGTCGACTTCCCGAACCCGACGAGATCGTCGGGTTGGCATCGTTGCTCCTCGAGCGCTCGGACGCGTTGCCGCGCGACCTGGAAGGTCGCCGCATTCTGGTCACCGCCGGCGGTACTCGCGAGCCGCTCGATCCGGTGCGCTTTCTCGGTAATCGCAGCTCCGGCAAACAGGGCTACGCGCTCGCCCGTCTGGCCGCCCAACGCGGCGCTCACGTCACGCTGATCGCCGGTTACACGGCCGATCTTGCCGACCCCGCCGCTGTCGACGTCGTGCACATCAAGACGGCCGAAGATCTCCGGTTGGCAGTGGAGAAGCACGCACCGGGACACGACGGAGTCGTCATGGCTGCAGCTGTCGCGGACTTCCGCCCCACCACCGTCGAAGGCAGCAAGATCAAGAAGGGCGCAAACGAACCCGACTCGATCAGCCTCACCAGAAACGCCGACATCCTCGCCGGTCTCGTCGAAGCGCGTCGTGACGGCGATCTGGACGCTCGAACGGTGATCGTCGGATTCGCCGCAGAGACCGGTGACGCCCATGGTGACGTTCTCAGTTACGCCCGCTCCAAGCTTGCCCGCAAAGGTTGCGACCTCCTCGTGGTCAATGCGGTCGGCGAGGGCAAGGCGTTCGAGGTCGATCACAACGACGGTTGGCTGCTCGGTTCCGACGGCTCGGAGTCCGCGCTCGAGCACGGATCCAAGGCTTTGATGGCCAGTCGAGTACTCGACGCCCTGGTCAAGCTCTTCCCCGAGTAGCGACACGCGCCCGGTGGTGAGAGTTACCCCACGATAATCGGGTGAGCACAAGGGTGTTGCGCAGGCGGTCCAACCGTTATCGTCGGCTCAGCCCCCAGCTAACAAAGCATGACAAAACGGTCACCGAACGGTGATTCGGATACTTCAATAAGCTGTAGTCAAGAACTCAGTCGTCGAGAGGGAGATCTGTGAGCAAGTCCGGCAGTCGGCTATTCACCAGCGAGTCCGTCACCGAGGGGCACCCGGACAAGATCTGTGACGCGATCAGCGACTCGATCCTCGACGCGCTGCTCACCCAGGACCCGCGCGCCCGCGTGGCCGTCGAAACTCTGGTCACCACCGGCCAGGTTCACGTAGCCGGCGAGGTCACGACCACTGCGTACGCAGACATTCCGAAGATCGTGCGCGACACGGTCCTCGAGATCGGCTACGACAGCTCGGCAAAGGGCTTCGACGGTAACTCCTGTGGCGTCAACGTCGCGATCGGCGCTCAGTCGCCCGAGATCGCGCAGGGTGTCGATCACTCGCACGAGGCTCGCGTCGACGGAATCAGCGACGACGAGATCGACCGTCAGGGTGCGGGCGACCAGGGCCTGATGTTCGGCTACGCCACCACCGACACGCCGGAACTGATGCCGCTGCCCATCGCGTTGGCTCATCGTCTCTCTCGCCGGTTGACCGAGGTCCGTAAGTCCGGCGTGCTGCCGTACCTGCGCCCGGACGGCAAGACCCAGGTCACCATCGAGTACGACGGTGACAAGGCTGTCCGTCTCGACACCGTGGTCATCTCCACCCAGCATGCCGCTGACATCGACCTCGACAACCTGTTGACGCCCGATCTTCGCGAGAAGGTGCTTCACTCGGTGCTGACCGACGTGAACCTCACCGATCTCGACACCTCCGATGTTCGTCTGCTGGTGAACCCGACGGGCAAGTTCGTCCTCGGTGGCCCGATGGGTGACGCCGGTTTGACCGGCCGCAAGATCATCGTCGACACCTACGGCGGAATGGCTCGCCACGGCGGCGGCGCGTTCTCCGGCAAGGACCCGTCAAAGGTCGACCGAAGCGCTGCCTACGCCATGCGTTGGGTGGCCAAGAACGCTGTTGCCGCAGGTCTGGCCGACCGCATCGAGGTTCAGGTCGCCTACGCCATCGGCAAGGCAGCTCCGGTCGGACTCTTCGTCGAAACCTTCGGCACCGAGAAGACCGATCCGGCACGGATCCAGAAGGCGATCACCGAGATCTTCGACCTGCGTCCGGGAGCGATCATCCGCGACCTCGACCTGCTGCGTCCGATCTACGCGCAGACGGCGGCATACGGTCACTTCGGTCGCACCGACATCGACCTCCCGTGGGAGAGCACCGATCGTGCCGACAAGCTGCGTAGCGCAGCTGGTCTCTGATCACTGACGTACAGACGGGGCGCGGGTGGGCGCGGAAAGAGTAGCGGCAGAAGTCGATCCGGTCGCCCGGGTGCTGCCGATGCTCCCGCTCGCTCACCTCGACCGTGAATTCGACTACCTCGTTCCTCGTGAACTCGAAGCGGATGCGCAGCCCGGAGTCCGGGTGCGCATCCGCTTCGCTGGTCGTCTGGTGGACGGTTTCATCGTCTCGCGCGAGGCCACCAGTGACCATCAGGGGAAGTTCGGCTGGCTCGAACGCGTCATCTCGTCCGAGCGGGTCCTGACGGCCGAAATCGCGCAAGTCGTCGATCGTGTGGCGGAGCGTTATGCCGGAACCCGCGCCGATGTTCTCCGTTTGGCGGTACCGCCGCGCCACGCGAAGGTCGAGGCGGAACCGTGGGAGCCCGCCGAGCCGCCGTCCGCTCCTGAACCGATCGAAAATGGTTGGCATCTCTACAGATTCGGTGACGCCTTTCTGTCCGCGATTCGCGAGTCGAAAAGCCCGCGTGCGGTCTGGCAGGCGTTGCCTGGTGAAAACTGGCCACTGCGCCTGGCCGAATTGGCCGGGGCTGTAGCGGCAAGTGGTAAATCCGCGATTCTGGTTGTGCCCGATCAACGCGACCTGGACCGCGTCGTCGCCGCATGTACCGAACTCTCCGGAGCGGATGCAGTGGTGGGTCTGTCCGCAGGCCTGGGGCCGGCCATGCGATACCGAAGGTGGCTCGCTGCACTGCGCGGGACCGCCCGGATCGTCGTCGGCACGCGGAGTGCTGTTTTTGCGCCGACGCCCGAGACCGGTCTTGTCGTCGTCTGGGACGACGGCGACGACAACTTGTCCGAGCCGCGGTCGCCGTATCCACATGCCCGCGAAGTTGCCGTCCTGCGTGGCTACGTCGCCGGGTGCGCCGTCGTGATCGGTGGGTTCTCCCGTACGGCAGAATCGCAGGTACTCGTCGACTCGGGATGGGCGCACGATCTGGTCGCTACGCGGGACGTCGTTCGTGCTCACGCACCCAAGATCACCGCGCTTGCCGACAGCGATCAAGCCTTGGCTCGCGATCCGGGAGCCAGAGCGGCTCGTTTGCCCGCTATTGCATTCGCGGCCGCCCGGCGCGCTCTGGGTGAGGGCAACGGAGTCCTGGTGCAGGTGCCTCGGCGGGGGTACGTACCGACCCTGGCCTGTGGAAAGTGCCGTGCCCCGGCACGGTGCCGTCGGTGCAACGGCCCACTGGCTCTTCCCGCTGCGGCAGGTCCCGACGGCGCCGGGACACCGGCGTGCCGCTGGTGCGGGGTTGCCGATGCCGCCTACCGATGTCACGCGTGCGGGGCGAAAGCGTTGCGCGCGGTGGTGGTCGGTGCCGGCCGGACCGCCGAAGAACTCGGGCGGGCGTTTCCCGGTGTGAAAGTTGTTCTGTCCGGGGGCGGTGATGTGGTCAAGGAACTGCCACACGGGCCCGCGTTGGTGGTCTCGACAGTGGGTGCGGAGCCGGTGATGACCGGCGGCTACGGCGCCGCGCTCTTGCTCGACGGTTGGGCACTGCTCGGCCGGCCCGATCTGCGCGCCGCCGAGGAAACACTCAGACGCTGGATGTCGGCTGCTGCCATGGTGATTCCGCTGTCCGAAGGCGGTGAAGTTGTGGTTGTCGCAGACTCGGGTATCCCGACGGTGCAGGCGTTGGTCCGATGGGATCCGGTGGGGCACGCACAGTCTCAATTCGAGGAACGGGACGAGGTCGGCTTTCCTCCGGCCGTTCACATGGCTGCGATCGACGGTGGATCCGCAGCGATTGCGGAGTTGGTGGACTCAGCTGATCTGCCGGCAAGTGCTGTACTACTCGGACCAGTGGAATTGCCTGCGGGGGAGAGGCTTCCGTATTCCGGTGAGGACGAGAGCGGTGTCGCGCCGGAGCGAATGCTGGTCCGCGTTCCACGCAAGGACGGTCGCGGCCTTGCGGACGCTCTGGCACATGCGAGGGCCGCGCGCAGTGCGCGGAAGTCATCGGGTCCGGTCCGCATTCAGATCGACCCACGCCGCATCGGCTGATTTTCGAGTTCTCCAAGGCCTGGTTGTGTGCAGCGAAAATGTTGCGCAACCCGATATGGCGATATATCGTCGAACTATCAACGATAGTGATGGAGGTTCGACGATGGATGCAAGTTTCCCGAACGAGGGGATGTTCGGCCGACGCGGTTTCTTCGGCGGTTTCGGCCGTGAGCAACGGCCACCATTTGTGATGTGGGTGCCGACGGACGACGGCGCGCCGGGCGATGGTCCCGGCGATCGAGACGGTGGACGACGCGGTCGACCGCACGAGCGGCCGGGCTTCGGTGACATGCCACGCAGAGGCCATCGGCGGGGGCGTTTCGGTCCAGACGGCGGACCCGGCCCCGGCTTCGGTCCGGGCGCTCAGTTCGGTCGCGGGCGAGGACGTGGCGGACGAGGTCGTCGTGGAGATGTGCGCGCTGCGATTCTGTTGTTGATCGCGGAAGAGCCGATGCACGGCTACGAATTGATTCAGCAGATCGTCGAGCGCAGCGGCGGCGTCTGGAAGCCGAGTCCGGGTTCCATTTATCCCGCGCTGTCCCAACTCGAGGACGAGGGACTGGTCATCATCGAAAAGGTTGCCGGCCGCAAGACCGCCAAGCTGACCGAGGAAGGCGTCGCATACGTCGAGGAGCATCGCGCCGATCTCGGGGCACCGTGGGATGACGTTCGTCTCAGCGTAGGGGAGCCGGAGCAGGACCTTCGTGAACTGATCGGCCAGCTGATGGGCGCGGCCGGCCAAGTGGCTGCTGTAGGCACACCAGCGCAGGTCAAGGCCGCAGCCGACGTGCTTGTCGAGGCGCGCAAGTCGCTCTACCGAGTGCTTGCCGGTGATGACGCCGATGAAGGCGGCAATTGAGACGTCGGATACCTACTGTTCGGTAGGGTATGCGCCCCGAAGTTTCTGGTGTTACGGTCAGCTCCCTCGTAGGATCAGAGCAGGAGCAGGAACAATGGCTGGCGTCAAACGGTCTGTGGGACTGACATTTTCGGTAGCAGTGGCGCTGCTGATCGGAGCACCGCCGGCGATATCGGCTGCCGCACCGACGCTCCCGTCTGCGAGTGCCGACGCGATGGACGTTCCTCTCGACATCGGTCCGGGTCAGGCGACTCGTTCCGTTGCCACGGCATATGCGCATGCTCATCCAGGATCCGCGCCTGCCGGGTCGAACGATTTCGGCTGTGAGCCTTCCGCCACGCATCCCCGACCGGTTGTACTCGCCCACGGAACCGACACCGAGGCGTACGCGGATTGGGCGGCCCTGTCGCCGGCACTGGCAGCTGACGGCTACTGCGTCTTCGCCCTCAATTACGGCGGTGCGATCGAAGACGAAGACGGGGACGTCGCACACGAGACTTACGGCGTCGGCGACATAGTCGGTAGTGCGACCGCATTCGGTTCTTTCGTCGATCAGGTGCTGACCGCGACCGGAGCGGACAAGGTCGACGTGATCGGCTACTCCCAAGGCGCGACGGTGACGCGGTACTACGTCAACAAAATGGGCGGCGACGCCTACGTCGATCATTGGGTCGGCTTGGCTTCGCCGACCTACGGCGGGGTGATGTTCGGGTTGGTTCCCATCGTCCGTGCGATCCCCGGCGGAGAAGACTTTGTCGAAGATGTCTTTTCGCGAGCTGTCCGCGAGCAGATGCAGGGGTCGGATACGTTGAACGCCCTCAACGACGGCGGCGACACCGTACCCGGAGTGCGCTACACGACTATCGGGTCCACTGTCGACGAGATGATCCAGCCGTCCTCGAACATCGCGCTCCGCGACGCCGGTGCAGAAAACATCGTCCTCCAGGATCTGTGCCCGTCGAACCTGACCGGCCACTTCCGCATGCCGTACGACCCCTACGTGATCGACGTCATCCGGACGGTCCTCGACCCCGATGCCGAGCGGCACGCTTCGTGCAGCGCGGTGCCGCTCGGCACGGATATTCCGCAAGTGGTCATCGATGCAAATTCGTGAGCTGCAAATTCGTGAGCTGCTAACTCGTGAGCACCGAGATCACGTGGGTCGGGATGTTTACTCGGCGAGCTTGGCAGTGGCCTGCGCCCACAGGAAGAACTTGTTCGTTCCGAGGTCGCGGACGGTCTTGATGTTGAACGCTGCCTTCAAATGTTCTGCGTCCGAATCGCTTACGCCGTTGAGTGCCGCGACCGGGGCGTCCGCCAATTCTTCGACGGACTTTCCTGCGTAGGCCTTGTCGAACTTACTGTCGATGCCTGCCATCTAAGTTCCTCCGTGTGATCGGTGTATCCCGTATCAGCCTCCGCCGAGTGGCGACGACAGAGACAGTCAATACCGAGGACCGGTGAATCTGCAGGGTTCTGATCAAAGAAATTGCTGAGAAAGTGGTTCGGTGTGGCGCGAGGTAGGTCGTAGCTCCCGCAGTCCTTAGACTGACAGTTCCACCCACCGACACATCCGGGAGCATTTTCGTGAGTTGCAGTCCACCGCGTTCGACAGGCCGATCGGCTGATCAGAGTCCGAAGAGCCCAACGAAACGGGAGAGCTGACATGCGCGTCGTGTTCGCCGGAACGCCCGAACCCGCGGTTCCTTCGCTGCGGCGTCTCATCGAGTCCGCCAACCACGAAGTGGTAGCCGTCGTCACGCGTCCGGACGCTGTGGCGGGCCGCGGTCGCAAAGTCACCCGCTCGCCGATCGGTCTGCTTGCCGACGAGCACGGCATCCCGGTCCTGACCCCGGTCAAGGCGTCCGATCCCGACTTCGCAGCCGAACTCGCCCGCCTGGAACCGGACTGCGCACCCGTCGTCGCCTACGGAAACCTGTTGCCGCAGAACGTCCTCGACATTCCGAAATACGGTTGGGTCAATCTGCATTTCTCGCTGCTTCCGGCGTGGCGCGGCGCCGCGCCGGTGCAGGCTGCGATCAGTGCCGGTGACGAGGTGACGGGCGCCAGTGCGTTCCGTTTGGAAGCCGGCATGGATACCGGCCCCGTGTACGGAGTGATGACCGAGCGGATTCGCGACACCGATACGGCAGGCGACCTGCTCGGGCGTCTGGTGGAAAACGGCGCTGCCCTGCTCGAATCGGTACTCGACGGCCTGGAGGCCGGAGAGATCAACGCGGTTCCGCAGTCTGCCGACGGCGTCTCGTACGCCCCCAAGGTGACTGTGGACGCGGCCCGCGTGCGGTGGGAATTGCCCGCTCGCACGGTGGACCGGCACATCCGAGCAGTCACACCCGCGCCTGGGGCATGGACGATGATCGGTGATCTTCGAGTCAAGGTCGGCCCGGTCACCGTTACGGACGAGACCCTGGCAGTCGGTGAGATCTCGGTACGCAAGGATGGTCTGTACATCGGTACCGCGACCACCGCGGTACGACTCGGGCAGATTCAGCCCCCGGGCAAGAAATTGATGTCGGCAGGGGACTGGGCACGCGGTGCCCGACTCGACGCGGAGGTACGAGCACAGTGACCGAATCACGACGACCGGCACGGCGGACACAGGGTCCCGGAGCCAAGAATGCAACCGGCGGCAAGAACACCAAGCCGAAGCAGGCCAAGCGGCCGGATCCGGCAACCGCCGGGCTCGATCAGCCGCGACTGGCTGCGCGCGACGTCCTGCGCGCGGTCCGTGAACGTGACGCATACGCGAACCTGGTTCTGCCAGGGCTCCTGCGCGACCGCAAACTCGACGCACGCGATGCGGCGCTGGCAACCGAACTCGCGTACGGCGCGGCACGTGCTCAGGGCCTCCTGGATGCGGTGATCGCCCACGCAGCGGGTCGGCCGATCGAAGAGATCGACGGAACCCTGCTCGATGTTCTTCGACTCGGCTCGTACCAACTGCTGCGTACTCGTGTCGCACCGCACGCTGCTGTTGCCACCTCGGTCGACCTCGTCCGCGCCGAAAACGGCCAGGGCCGAGCAGGATTCGTCAACGCGGTCCTGCGCCGTGTCTCCGAACGCACCCAGGACGAGTGGGTCGAGCTGCTAGCCCCGAAGGACCCGGTCGGCCGACTCGCCTTCGAGCACGCGCATCCCCTGTGGATCGCGCAGGTATTTGCCGACTCGCTCGGCGCCGCAGCCGGAGAGCTCGAAGACGTTCTGATCGCCGACGACGCCCGCCCCGCCGTGCACCTCGTCGCCCGCCCCGGTGAGATCTCCGCCGAGGAGCTCGCACTGGTGACCGGCGGCGAGATCGGGCCGTACTCGCCGTACGCCGTGCATCTCGACGGCGGTGACCCCGGACAACTCGAGGCGGTCCGCCAAGGCCTGGCGGGAGTGCAGGACGAGGGCAGTCAGCTGGTTGCCCGCGCCCTCAGCATTGCTCCTCTCGAAGGTGAAGACTCCGGACGCTGGCTCGACCTCTGTGCAGGTCCAGGAGGAAAAGCGGCACTTCTCGGTGCTCTTGCCGGCATCGAAGGTGGTCGACTCGACGCCGTCGAGCCGGTCGAACACCGTGCCGAGTTGATTCGCAAGACCACTCGCGAGCTTCCCGTGGACGTACACGTGGCGGACGGCCGCGAATCCGGGCTCGAACCCGGATACGACCGCATCCTCGTCGACGCTCCCTGCACCGGGTTGGGTGCGCTGCGTCGGCGCCCGGAGGCACGTTGGCGTCGCCAGCCGTCCGATGTGGCTCCGCTCGTGAAGTTGCAGCGTGAATTGCTTGCTGCCGCAATCGAACTGGTTCGCCCCGGCGGAGTGGTGCTGTACTCCACGTGCTCGCCGCACTTGTCGGAAACGCTGGCAGTGGTCGCCGATGCGGTGCGGCGTCATGGCGTCGTGGAACTCGACACCAAGGAATTGGTGCCAGGTGTCCCGGACGTCGGCGACGGATCGTCGGTTCAGTTGTGGCCGCATCGACACGGCACGGACGCTATGTTCATGGCCGCTTTGCGCAAGCCGCTGGCCTGATCGGATGACTTCTGGGCATCGGTAGTCGTATGGTGCCTACATGGTTACGTGGGAACAGGTTGTAGTACTGGGTTCGGCTCTTCCCTCCGTGGAAGAGTCGACCTCGTACAACACCCCGGCACTCAAGGTGGCAGGTAAAACTTTTGCGCGGCTCCGCACCGAAGCGGAGGGCGCTTTGGTCGTGATGTGCGGTCTGGACGAGAAGGAGGCGCTACTCGCCAGTGGCGAGGCGGCTTTCTTCACCACAGATCACTATCACGGGCACGGATCGATCCTCGTGCACCTCGAACTGATCGACGAGGTGCAGTTGGGCGAGATGCTCGAAGATGCGTGGCGGATCAAGGCGCCCGCCAAGGTGCGAAAGCTCCGCACCGTCGTCAAGAACTGATCGGATTTCACCGGCTCCGATGTGCATGCACGGTCGGCGATGAAGCACAGCCGATGTGCATGCACGGTCGGCGATGAGTCACAGCTAAACTCGGCGGCGTGGCTTCCCCGATGATTGCACCGTCCATTTTGTCCGCAGATTTTGCTCGACTCGCCGATGAAGCGACTGCCGTGTCCGGCTCCGACTGGCTTCACGTCGACGTGATGGACGCGCATTTTGTTCCCAATCTCACGCTGGGTCTGCCGGTGGTCGAGAGTCTGCTGAAGGCGACGGACATTCCTCTCGACTGCCATCTCATGATCGAGAATCCGGAGCGCTGGGCGCCGCCGTACGCCGAGGCCGGTGCGTACAACGTCACGTTCCACGCCGAGGCCACCGACGACCCGCGTTCGGTTGCCCGCGATATTCGTGCAGCTGGTGCCAAGGCGGGGCTGAGCATCAAGCCTGGAACCCCGATCGACGACTACCTGGAAATCCTCAAGGACTTCGACACCCTCTTGATCATGAGCGTCGAACCCGGATTCGGTGGTCAGTCCTTCATGCCTCAGGTGCTCGACAAGGCACGCGCAGTTCGCAAGCTCGTCGACTCGGGTGAGCTGACGCTCCTCGTCGAAATCGACGGCGGCATCAACGCTTCCACGATCGAGCAGGCCGCTGAAGCAGGGATCGACTGCTTCGTCGCCGGTTCGGCGGTGTACGGAGCGAGTGATCCCGGTGAGGCGGTGCGCAAGCTCCGCGCGCAGGCCGCCTCGGCGTCGCCGCACCTGACGCTGTCGGTCTGAGCCGCTCGATGGCAAAGGGTGGACAGGCGTCGACGGCTGATCTTGACGCCGCGATGCAGATCGCGCTGGCCGCAGCGGATTCTGCGCGCGGATTCACCAGCCCCAACCCGCCGGTCGGCGCTGTCATCCTCGCCGCCGACGGCACCATCGCTGGCGTCGGTATGACGCAACCGCCCGGTGGACCGCACGCGGAGGTCGTGGCTCTCGACGAGGCCGGCGATGCAGCGCGTGGCGGTACGGCCGTGGTGACACTGGAACCGTGCAATCACCAGGGGCGAACCGGGCCCTGCTCGCAGGCATTGATCGATGCCGGAGTCTCGGCGGTCGTCTACGCAGTCGGTGATCCCAATCCCGAGGCTTCCGGCGGCGCAGCGACGCTCATGCGCGCTGGAATCAGCGTCACGGCCGGACTCCGGGCACCCGAGGTGGAAGCTGGTCCACTGCGAGCCTGGCTGCACAAACAGCGCACCGGTCGCCCGCACATCACGTGGAAGTACGCGGCCAGTCTGGACGGACGTAGCGCCGCCGAGGACGGAACGAGTCAGTGGATCACCGGTCCGCAGGCGAGGGCGCGCGTGCATGCTCAGCGGGCGCAGATCGATGCGATCGTGGTCGGCACCGGCACCGTGTTCGCCGACGATCCGTGGCTGACGGCGCGTCAGCCCACCGGTGAGCTCGCGGCGCATCAGCCCGTACGCGTCGTCGTCGGAAAGCGTGAAATACCTTCGACGGCAAGCGTTCTCGATGACACCGCACCGACTTTGGTGCTCAACACCGACAATATCGACGAAGTAGTCGAGGCGTTGGGGGAGTACACAGACGTACTTCTCGAGGGTGGGCCCCGTCTGGCCGGAGCATTCCTCGCCGCCGGATATGTCGACGTCATCGAGGCGTACATCGCTCCGATACTGCTCGGCGCGGGCGCTTCCGCGCTCGTCGATGCCGGAGTGCACACCATCACCGACGCCCACCGATTCCGTTTGGAGTCCGCGGTAACGATCGGCCCCGATATTTTGTTGAGTCTGGTTCCGGAGAGTTCTGCTCCGGGGAACGAGGAGTAGGGCGCGTGTTCACAGGAATTGTGGAAGAACTCGGCGAAATTGTCGCCAAGGAAGAACTGGTCGATGCTGCACGCTTCACGGTGCGCGGGCCACTGGTCACCTCCGACGCCGGTCACGGCGATTCGATCGCGGTCAACGGCGTGTGCCTGACGGTCGTCGATGTGCTTGCCGACGGTTCGTTCACCGCAGACGTCATGCAGGAAACGCTGAACCGCTCGAGCCTGGCGAAGTTGGATGTCGGCTCTCGCGTCAACCTCGAGCGCGCCGCGGCGCTGAACAGTCGACTCGGCGGCCACTTGGTTCAAGGGCACGTCGACGGAACTGGCCACGTCATTTCCCGCTCGCCTTCCGAGAACTGGGAGGTAGTGCGGATCGCACTGCCGGACTCCATTTCCCGATACGTGGTGGAGAAGGGTTCGATCACTGTCGACGGAGTCTCGCTGACGGTCTCCGCGCTGGGTGGCGACCGCGGGTTCGAGTACTTCGAGATCTCGCTGATCCCGACAACGCTCGAGTTGACGACGCTCGGAACCGCTGTGGTCGGTACGCCGGTCAACCTCGAGGTGGACGTGATCGCCAAGTACGTCGAGCGGCTTCACTCTGCCGGTCGGTAGGACCAGGCTGATCGGACCCGTCCGATTGGTCGTAGGGTTGTCAGTGCATCCGTCGGATGCACTTGTTGTATTCGATGATGTTAAAAGTCAAGACTTTGGAGTGCGAGCACGTGACCAGGTTCGACAGTATCGAGCGCGCAGTAGCAGATATCGCTGCAGGTAAAG